>DASXRE010000072.1:0-12705 GCA_036506775.1 Pyrinomonadaceae bacterium
CCTCCTTGGAGTGCGCCGACTCGTCGGCGCTTTGGCCAAAGCGGTGACAAGTCCCCGCACTCCAAGGAGAATGTGCTAAACTAAGCGCGTCTCTTCCCCCAGCCCACAGCAAAACTGAGTTACCCGTTGCTCCTGAAGGCCTTTAACCCGAAAGAAGGTCAGATATGGATGTCCCCCAATTTATCGCTGGCAGGTTCAGGATCGAACGCGAAATCGGGACCGGCGGCATGGGTACTGTTTACCTTGCCACCCACCTTGGTCTCGATCGACCAGTAGCGGTCAAGATCATCAGACGTGAGTTCGTTGGCGATGCTGACGTCGCAGACAGGTTTCTGCGCGAAGCGCGCACGATGGCCAAGCTGCGCCATCAGCACGCAGCTATGATCTTCGACGCGGGTAATCTGCCCGATGGGCGGCATTTCATCGTGATGGAGTTTGTTGAAGGCGAAACTCTGTCGCAAGCACTCGCACGCGAGGGAAGATTCTCCGCCACGCGCGCAGTCGAGATCGCGACGCAGATCTGCGATGTGCTGGAAGAAGCACATCGTTTGGGCATCATTCACCGCGACCTGAAACCTTCAAACATTCTGCTCGGCAAACGAGGCGTCTGCGTGCTCGACTTCGGCGTCGCGAAAGTGCTCGCTTCATCAGCCGAGTCGACTGCGACTCACGCCAGCACTGGCTCAGGCCAGTTAATCGGCACGCCGCGCTACATGTCTCCCGAACAGTGTTTGGGCCAACGCGTCGGCGCGCGCAGCGATCTCTACAGTCTTGGTGTGTTGTTGTACGAAATGCTGGCGGGTCGTCCACCGTTTGTCGATCCACTCCAATCCGCGTTGCTGATCAAGCAAGCGACGGCCGCGGCGCCACCGTTACCGAAATTGCGTCCCGACATTGGACGGCCGCTCGCTTTGGCAGTTCACACGTTGTTGGCCAAGCGTTCCGACGATCGGCCTCGCACAGCCGCCGTTGCAAAAGCACTGTTGGAACGCAGCGTCACTCAGCCTGATCGCACCTTGCCCGACATGGAACCGATGTCCGCAATGGTGGCAGCGGCTGATGCGGGACGGAGCATTCTGTTTCGCGTTGGTGCGCCACTCGTTCTAGTGACGACATTTGGTGCGTTGCTGGCGTGGGGTTACACCGGCCAAAGCGCGCCTGAGGTTCGCTTGGCCAAAACGGCGCTGCCCGTCGCGGCGTCGCAAGTTGAAATGACGCCCGCAGTGTGGCGCGGCGGTGCGGCTGAGCCAGCCCCAATCACAAATGCCGCCGATATACGTCCGTCGAGTGCGGACCAGCTATCACTCGATCAAGCACGAAGGATAGCCGCGCGGTTTGTGCGTGGCTCGCTTGGTCCACTCGAGATCGTTGAGACCGATGCTGGTCCGGCGATTGTTGCTGTCAAAAATCAAAGGAAGGCGGGCACGAGTAGTTTTGTGCTGCTTGAGAAACGCGACGGCAAGTATCGTCTCAGCGCGCAGGGCCGGCTCGACACTGATGGATTCAGTCATGCGAGCTGGAGCGCGGAACTGGTCGACGCCGACGAAGACGGCTATCAGGAACTGCTCTTCAGCGGCAAAGACTCGAGTGAGAGCCGAAATCTGAGACGGTTGATTCTGTTCGTGCCAAACGACAAACGCACTTACTCCATGCAAATGACTGGGGAAAAAACCTCCAGCGGCACACCCCGAATTCAGTGGTTGTCGAACTCGACAGGCACGGATGCCGCTCCTTACCGCACTGCCTTGCGCCAAAAGGCTCGCGCCATCCTTGCAAAAGCCCGCTGAGAAACTAAATCCGCAAAATCCGTGTATTCTGTGGAACCGTGGGTAGCTCAAAAGCATCCTATCGGTTAATTTGTTGCAATGGAGTCATACGTGAAACGAAGCTTCCTGGTCGCTCTGCTTCTTCTTTGTCTCTTAACGCCTTCAACGCTTCTCGCCAGCGCAGTCCCGCAGCGCAGAACTGCTCAACCAACCACAACGAGTCCGGCACCCGCAGCAGCCGCGCCTGCCCGACTGCCCGACGCCAAGATTTTCAGCCAAGTCCTGCCAAACGGTTTGGAAGTGATCATTCTCGAAGATCACTCCATTCCGCTCGTCACGATCGAGTTGGCAGTCAAAAACGGTTCGTACACTGAGCCGCCTGACTTGAACGGTTTGTCGCATCTGTACGAGCACATGTTTTTCAAACAGAACCGCGCGATCGCAAACGCTGAAGACTATCTACGGCGCATCGGTCAGATGGGAATCGCGTACAACGGAACAACGCGTGAAGAGGTAGTTGATTACTACTTCACGACGACGAGTCCCAACCTCCGCACGGCGATGCAATTCATGAAAGACGCGGCGCGGTATCCGCTGTTCGACGAGCGTGAATTTGCACGCGAGAAAGAGGTCGTGATTGGCGAGATCGATCGCAACGAGTCGAACCCGTTTTTCTATCTCAGTCAGGAGATGAACAACCGGCTGTTCTTCAAATATCCAAGCCGCAAGAATCCGCTGGGAAACCGTCAGACTGTCGGCGGATCGACGACCGACATGATGCGGTTGATTCAGCAGCGTTACTACGTGCCGAACAATTCAGCGCTGGTTTTGACCGGTGACATAAATCCGACCGAAGTGATGAAGATGGCCCAGGAGTTTTACGGCGACTGGCCAAAACGCGAAAAGGATCCCTTTGTAGAGTTTCCGCTGGTCGAGCATCCGCCGTTGGCGAAGAGCGAAGGCGCAGTGATTCTCCAGCCTGTTCAGAACGTCATCATCAACATCGGCTGGCACGGGCCCTCGATCGGCAAAGACAATCCAGCCACGTACGCTGCTGACGTTTTTTCTTTTATTCTGCGGCAACCGAATTCGCGGTTTCAGCGAAAGCTCGTTGACACTGGTTTGGTAACCGGAGTCGATTTGAGTTACTACACGCAACGGAACGTTGGGCCAATCGCGCTGATTGCGCAGACTACTCCCGACAAAGCGCGCGCGGCGATCAAGGCGTTGTATGAAGAAGTTTCGCATTTCAACGACAAGGACTACTACACCGACGAGGAGCTCGAGAGCGCGAAGGCTTTGCTCGAAGCCGACGATCTCTATTCACGTGAAAAACTGAGTGACTACACACACACGCTCAGTTTCTGGTGGGCGTCGACCGGGCTCGAGTATTTCCGCGGTTATCTGCCGCGACTGCGCGCCACGTCGCGTGCTGACATCAGCCGTTACATCACCACGTACGTCCAAGGTAAGCCGCACGTTGGACTCGCCTTGATGTCGAATGAAGCGCAAAGCAAGATCAAAATCCAGCCGGAAGAGTTAATAGGTCAATGATGACGAGTATGAAGCAATCTTTAACACAGTCGGAAGAAAAATCGGAGTTGTTTGTGCACCACGCCTGGGCGCGCCGGTTGGTCAGCACGTGGTTGCTGATTGCGGTCGTCATATTTGGCGGCAGTGAAGCTTCGCACGCGACGCAACAAGGCAAGGGACAGGCGCAGGAGACTGTTCGCAGTGTTGTTGCAAAACAGGCGTCGCTGGTCAGTGAGTTTGATGTTAATGGGCTGAAGGTCTTGCTGAAGCGGCGCGAAGGAAGTTTAACGGTTGCGGCCGGGCTTTTCATTCGTGGCGGCTCTGGAAACATCAACGCGCAGAACGCCGGAATCGAATCGTTGATGCTCAGCACTGCGACCGAAGCATCGCAGAACTTTCCGCGCGCTACCATGCGGCGTGAATTGTCGCGCATGGGCACTGTGATCGGCAGCAGTTCCAACAACGATTATTCGGTGCTGTCACTTGCCTGCACGCGAATGCATTTCGATCGCTCGTGGCAAATCTTTACCGACGTGGCGCTACGGCCTTCGTTTACAAATGAAGACGTGTCGCTGGTGCAAAAGAGATTGATTGTCTCGCTCAGCGACGATACGGACAGTCCGGATGTCTACTTGCAGAGGTTGCAGGAGCGCGTCGCTTACGCCGGTCATCCTTACTTGAACAGCACCAATGGCACGCCCGAGACGGTCGCGAAGCTCACGCCGGACGATCTGCGTCGTTATCACACGAAGCTGATGGAAACATCGCGGCTGCTGCTCGTGATCGTGGGCGATCTGAATCCGTCTGAAGTGCGAGACCTCATTACCGCGAGCTTGGGTAAGTTGCCGCGCGGCAGTTACAAATCGGAAGAAGTGCCACAGTTGTCGTTTGACAAGTCGACGGTGGAAGTCACGCCGCGTGAACTGCCGACTAATTACATTCAGGGTCTGTTTACCGCGCCGTCGCTGACGTCGCCGGATATTTACGCGATGCGGATCGCGAGTTCGTTGTTGCGTGATCGTGTGTTTGAGGAGGTTCGTGTGAAGCGGAACCTGTCGTACGCGCCGGACGCGTTTTTGCGAACGCAGGCGGCGAATGTCGGCGGCCTTTACGTGACGGCGGTTGATGCGAATCAGTCGATTCGCGTCATGTTGAATGAGATTGCGCGATTACAAAACGAACCGGTGAGCGCGGAGGATATTCACGCGGTGATTGCGCAGTATTTGACGACGTATTATTTGGGCCAGGAGACGAATGCGGCGCAGGCGGGAGAGTTGGCGCAGTATGAGTTGATCGGTGGCGGTTGGCATAACTCGGTTGATTTTCTTGAGAAGCTGAGCGCGGTTACGCCGGCTGACATCCAGCGCGTGTCGCAGAAGTACATGCGCAATATTCGCTTCGTCGTTTTAGGAAACCCGCAGAGCGTGGATCCAAACATCTTCACCGGGCAGGCTGGTTAATGGGCTGGTAGACGTCGCTACGCGACTAGGTCCTTTGCGTCTCTTCTGTCCCGGCGTTAAAACGCCGGGAAAGGCGGGTTAGCGGCGAGAATAGTCGCGTAGCGACGTTCGGTTCGACGTTCCGTTAGAACACCGATTCACATCGTTTCACGCAGGTATTTCTCGTAAAGCTTTTGATCAAGCCGCTGCAGCGTGCGCGCTTCAGCGGCCGCCATCGTCTGGTTCCCACTCTCGAAATACGCGATCGCCAGGTTATAGAACGTCTCTGCATTAGACGGCTGTAACTGCTTTGCCGTCGTGTACGACTCAATCGCCTCACGCAAACGACCCGCGTAGTAATAAGCATCCCCGAGCTTATTGTGGATCTCCGCATCTTCCGGCTTGAGCTGCAGCGCTTGCAGATAGGCGCGAATCGCTTCCTGATTCTTTCCCTGTTTCACTCTGCAGTAGCCGACCTGCACCCACGCCTCAGCTCGCTTCGGGTTCTTGTTAACTGCGTTCTCAAAATACCCGACCGCACTGTCGTAATTGCCGAGCCACAACGAATCCAGTCCGTTTCGATACGACGACTCCGCCACGTCGCCTTTGCCCTTCGCCACGATCTCGGAAAGCGGTACCACCTTGCCGGCATGCAACTGCGCCACGCGCCCCGCCGCGATCGCCAGATTTATGTTCTGGCCATTCGTGACTTTCACCGTCACCACGCCCAAAACCTGACCGCGCATATTAAAAACCGGACTACCGCTGTTGCCATGAGAAATCGGCGCCGTGATCTGAATGATGCGATAGCTGTTTGGCACTTCGCGCACCGCGGATACGATGCCGTCGGTGACCGAACCTTCGAGCTTGAGTGGATTGCCGATGACGAAGATCGGTTCGCCTTCGTCCGGCAGTTCGCGCGCGAGTTCGGTGCCGCGGGCGCGGTCGAGCGGCATGTCGATGCTCAACAGCACGAGATCGCCTTCTTCGTCAATCGCGAGGGCGCCGCTCACCGGATAAACCTTTCCTTTGCCGTCGAGCGTTTTGATCTCAGCGCGCGCCGCGCCGCGGATGACGTGAAGGTTGGTCACAACCTCGCCCGGAGTCAGAAAGAAACCGCTGCCGGTCATGAGTGCTTCGCCGTTCGTGTCGTAAGTCGCGATGGCAACGACGGTGGGCTTTACTCGCTTTACCAACGCCGGAAGGCTTTCCTGTGCGTGAACGAGTGGGGCGAGAAAAAGAACGAGCGCCAAGGGAACAAAACGGGGGAATATTCGCTTCTTCATGTCGTCAACTCTGGAAAGACGGAGACTTCGGTCCGTGATGGGGCTCAACGGCCAGGGGAATCTCGCGGTCCATTAAAAGAGTTATGAGGCTCGAGTTTGAGCCCGTCGGGAGACCATTGAAGCTGCGCTCGCGCAACTTCGGTCGAGACATATTAACGCAAGATTTGTTCTAAGTGGTAGTGTTTTGTGAGCGATAACACAAGAAGGGCCGCGCCTTTCGGCACGGCCCAAACAACCTCCTGATTCAGTTAACTACGGAGCGATGTGAATTGTGGCGACTGCCGGTCCTGCTGGCGAGGCGCCTTCAGCCGATTCCATCGTCACCAGCAAGCCAAAGTCGGGCAACGCAGTTTCCGACTTTATCTCGGCTTCGTTGCGGCCCGGGGTGTTAACCACCTGGCCGATTTTCTGGTAGGCGCCGTCCGGTCCAACGGCCCAGACGATAAATTTCTGGCCCGCAGGCGCGTCCTTCAGGTCGTGGAAACGCATCTTCACTTCAGTTGGCCCATCCTTGCGCGGCGTGATGAACACGTTCGCGCGCGCACCGGTCAAAGCACCCGTGAAGTCGACCTTGATTTTGGTATCGTCGCCTTTCTTGTACGCCGGGATGTTCAGCAGAGGTGCAGTGTAGGTTCCGGCTGCGACCGTGCTGCCCGCAGGCACCGTGGTGGCTGCGACTTTCTCACCCGATGGGTTCATCGTCATTGGAACTACCGCCAGACCTTCCGGCACCGCGCTGCGGAAGAAGATCTTCGTGTTGGGGTCGTAGGCGGTCAACGCGCTTTCCGGTGAAGCAATCAACATGAACTTGCTCAGCGGCGTTGTCGTTGACAACGTGCCGACTCCGTTGGTGATCGCTACCGGTCCAAGCGCCGTTACCGTACCGGTGTCGTCCACCGCGTACAACGTCAACGAGGAAACATCTGCCGGCACATTGGTCAGATTGAGTTTGATCTTCGTTCCGTCGTCATCGCGGAGAATCGTTGCGACGCCCTTTGCACCTTGAATAGTGACTGGCGTCAGATTGAGCGTGATCTCTTTTTTCGCTGGGTATTCAATTACAGTGTAAGTGCCGTCCGGATTTTGAACTGTCTTCGTAACGGTGGTAGTGGTTGTCTGTGCGAAAGCGAGTGCGGACAGTGCGAGAGTCAGAATCACAGCAGCCAGAACACTCGATACGTGCTTGCTCATCACTTGTACCTCCCTTGTGTCAATTTAATCGCGATTAATTGTCGGGGGAACGATGTCGGGGAGACGCACGCAGGCGTTTCGATCTGTTTTCCGCAACACTTATGCCCAACTGTGAACGCTGGAATTCAGTGGAAAGTAAGTGTGAGTGCAGGTAGAGCCGAAACAGAACAATACACGGCTGTACGGCTATAGCAAGGAGATAGCGCGTGATTTGAACACAGATCTGTGGCTAAAGTTTTAGTAAGCCTTGAGCTCTGTAATGGCGCGCGCCACGTCGGACACCTGAGGGAGGATGGCGTCTTCGAGTTGTGGGGCGTATGCCACGAAGGTGTCGAGCGCGCAGACGCGCTTCACCGGAGCGTCGAGGTATTCGAAAAGTTCATCCGCGATGCGCGCAGCGATCTCGGCGCCATAGCCAAACGAAAGCGAATCTTCATGCGCCACGATTACACGATTGGTTCGTTTGACTGATTCGGCGATCGCCTCCCAGTCGTACGGCACCAGGCTGCGCAGATCGATGATCTCCACGCTGACACCGTGCTGCTCCGCCTGCTTCGCGGCCACCAACGAACGCTGCACCAACGCGCCGTACGTGACGATCGTGAGGTCTTTGCCCTCGCGAACTTTTTTCGCTTTGGCAAACGGAATCATGAAATCGTCGCTCGGATACGCCGACTTGTTGTACGCCTGTCGATAGAGATGCTTGTGTTCGAAAAACAACACGGGATCATCGCACCGAATCGCCGTACGCAGCAGTCCATTCGCGTCCAGAGCATTCGACGGATAGATCACTCGCAGACCCGGGATCTGCGTAAACGTCGATACTCCTGACTGTGAATGGTAAACGGCGCCACCTTTTAGATAACCACCAATCGGAACACGCACCACGACCGGCGCTTTCCATTCATTACCCGAGCGCCAACGCAGCAGCGCGAGCTCGTTGCGAATCTGATGCATCGCCGGCCAGATGTAGTCGAAGAACTGAATCTCGACGACCGGTTTCAGCCCGCGCGTCGCCAGGCCAATCGCACGGCCGACGATGTTCGCTTCGGCGAGCGGCGAGTTGAAAACACGCGCGCTCCCGAAACTTCTTTGCAGATTGGCAGTGACTTTGAAGACGCCACCTTTGCCTTTCACCGTGTCAAGGTATTGCTCGCGCGAACAGTCGGCAATGTCTTCGCCAAAAACAACGATGCGCGGATCGTGGGCCATTTCAGTGTGCAAACAGCGATTGAGCAGATCGACGATCGTCCCGGGATTTCCCGAGAGTTCGACCTGGTCTTCAGTATCGAAAGCCTTTGACGTTGGATCGACGTCAGGCGAAAAGACGTATTTCGTTGCCGTATCCGGTGCGGGCTGAGCACTCGCCAATGCGATATCCGTCGCTTCGTTCACTTCGCGATCGGCTTCGTTCTTGATCTGCTGCAGCCCCTCCTGATCGATCACACCGGAGTCGATCAGCAACGCGCCAAAACGTTTCACTGGATCACGCTCAGCGTCGCCGCTGCGCTCTTCGTCCGACCGGTAAAGTCTTTCATCGTCAGAGAGCGAATGCGAGTAAGGGCGAATGACTTTCGCGTGGACCAACGCGGGCCCTTTGCGCTGCCGGCAGTAATCAACGGCGCGACGCATCGTGTCCAGTGACTCGATCGCATCGGTTCCATCGCAGCGCTGCAAGTAAAGCGAGGGAAAACCTTCGACCAAACGTGACACATCGCCGCCCGCAGTTTGCACTTCCACCGGCACACTGATCGCGTAACCGTTGTCTTCAACGAGGAACAGCACCGGAAGCTTTAGATTGCACGCCGTGTTCAACGCTTCCCAGAATTCACCTTCGCTCGAAGTGCCCTCGCCGAGCGAAACGTAAGTGACTTCGTCCGCGTGAAAACCTTCGCTTCGCTTTTTTAGTTCGGGAATGAGTTGAAAACGATAGGTGGCTTCCGCACAACCGACCGCTTGCAGCAGTTGCGTTCCCGTGGGCGACGACTGCGAAACGATGTTGAGCTTGCTGTGGCCCCAGTGCGAAGGCATCTGGCGCCCGTGTGAATTCGGATCAGCTTCTGCGCCGACTGCCGAAAGCAACATCTCGAGCGGCGTCATCCCAAGCTGCAAACAGAGTGCCCGATCGCGATAGTACGGGTAGAACCAGTCGTAACCCGGCTTAAAGACCACACCCGCGGCGGCGAGTACCGCTTCATGACCCGCTCCGCTGATCTGGAAGAAGATCCGGTTCTGACCTTTTAACTGAATCTCCTTGTCATCCAGCCGCCGCGAGAGATACATCGTGCGATACATCTCCAGCAGCAGTTTGTGATCGGGTAATTGCTGATCTTTCGAAACTGAAGTGGGAACTGCGCGGGGCGCCAACTGCGTGACGGGATTTTCTACAGATTGCACGGATGATTCGGTCTGCACGGACGATTCGGTCTTGCGGACCAACTTCAGGACTTTGGTATCAGTGTTCATAGATTTCCCGCCAGGATCATACGGTATTCTTCTGCCATGCCAGGATGGCCATGGCGCTGCGCCGTCTCGATACCGCGTTCGTAAGCCTCGTGCGCCTTGTCCCGTTCGCCAAGCCGCTCGTACGCGCCGGCCAACATACCGTAGGCATTCCCCTCGTCGTCGAATTTTTCGAGATAGAGTTTCAGCGTTTCGACCAAATCCTGGTCGCGTCCCGCTTTCTCGTACTCCTTCGCCAGCCCGAAAAGCACACTCATGTTTCCGGGATCGCTGGCCAACATCTGTTCGAATAGTTCGATGCGACTCTTCATTTTCCGATGATCAGTTTCGCGATGGTCTGTAGCTGCATGTTCGAAGTGCCTTCGTAGATCGCGCCGATCTTCGAATCGCGCCAGTATTTCTCGACCGGATAATCCTTCACGTATCCGTAGCCGCCGTAGAGTTCGATCGCTTTCGAACTAACGCGTTCGGCCACGCGCGACGAATAAAGCTTTGCCATCGCCGCTTCTTTTACAAAATTGATTCGGGCGTCTTTCATGCGCGCCGCGTTGTAGACCATCAAGCGCGCGGCTTCGAGTTCAGTGGCCATCTCCGCCAGTTGGAACTGCACGCCCTGAAACTGATTGATTGATTTGCCAAACTGTTGGCGCTCGGCGGTGTAAGCCAACGCGCTCTCCAATGCCCCCTGCGCAATGCCAATCATCTGCGCGCCGATGCCGATACGGCCTTCGTTCAACGTTTCAATGGAGATCTTGTAACCCTTGCCTGCCTCGCCGAGTACGTTTTCCTTCGGCACTTTACAGTCTTCGAGGATCAATTCGACTGTCGATGACGCGCGGATGCCGAGCTTGTTCTCCTTCTTGCCGATCGAGAACCCGGGAAAACTCTTCTCCACGATGAAAGCGGTGATGCCTTTGTAGCCTGCCTCGGGATTCGCGTTCGCAAACAGGACGAAGATCTCAGCTTCGATACCGTTTGTGATCCAGAGTTTGCGGCCGTTGAGCACGTAATGATCACCCTTGTCCACCGCACGGGTCTGCATTGCAAACGCGTCTGAGCCCGAACCGGGTTCGCTGAGTGCATACGCGCCGACGAGTTCGCTTGCCAGTCGCGTCAGATATTTCTCTTTTTGCTCGGGCGTGCCCCAGCGAATGAAGGCGTTGTTTACCAGCGTGTTCTGCACGTCAACAAAGACGCCGACCGACGCGTCAACGCGTGAAAGCTCTTCGACCGCGAGAATGGCGCTGAAGAAACTCGCCCCGGCGCCGCCGTACTCTTCCGGTGTTTCGATGCCCATCAAACCGAGTTGAAAACACTGGCTAATGATTGCCGGATCGAGTTTAGCGGCTTCGTCCATGTGCTCGACGCGTGGCCGCAGTTCGCCCTCGGCGAATTCGCGGACGCTAGCGCGAAACATCGTCTCGTCTTCAGAAAGTGTGGTGAGTGGAGTGGCTGAAGATTGCGCCACTGCGGTTTGGGATTGACTCATGTGTAATGCTCGTTTTGCCGGACTCAAAGTGAACGTAGCATCATAATCGAGCGAAGAAGTTTCCCGCAAAGGGTTAAGAAGAACAGGCAGTGGGTCAGTTTCAATTGGGCGCCTCCCTGGAGTGCGGCGACTCGTCGCCGCTTTTGGATTCCGCTTTCAGACCAAAGCGGTGACGAATCCCCGCACTCCAAGGCGGTACCCCCTTTCTGACGCGTTCCCTTGCGTCGGCGGTATTGTTGCAGATCGCGAGGCGGCACATTGTTTGCCAAGCGAACAAATGCGTGTGTTACCGTACCGCGATGGCCGTGGAAAGTCCGCAAGTTGATTCCAGCGAGCCGCGGGCGCGTCGCAGCAGATTCGCGCCACTTGGAATCATATTCGGCCTGCTGGGACTGCTGCTCTTCGGCTACTTTGTAAGGCGCGCCGGACTGGGTGAGATTTTCTCAAACATTCAACGGCTCGGCGGCGGTTTTCTGCTCATCCTCGCGATCTCAAGCATTCGCTACGTCGTGCGCGCGCTCGCCTGGTCACGCTGCGTCGAACCACCACATCGGCTGCCTTTTCGTGATGCGGTGATGGCGCGACTGATGGGCGACGCACTCGGCAACATCATTCCGTTTGCGAGCGTGGCCGTGAGTGAGCCGTCGAAGGCTGTGTTTGTTAAAGACCGGCTGCCTTTGCTGGTGGGACTGTCAGCGCTCGCGATCGAAAACATCTTCTACGCGTTGTCGGTGGCGCTGTTCATCTTTGCGGGAACGGCGACGTTGCTGCTGAGTTTCTCGCTGCCGAAAGGGTTACGCTACGCAAGCATCGGAGCGCTGGTGGTGACTTTGGTCATCATTCCCGCGGGTTATCTGTTACTTCGCAGCCAGTCGAAATTTCTCAGCAGCACGTTACGGTTCTTTGGCCGACACGGCGTGGCTCCAAACCTTGTAACGAAGATCACGCCCAAAGTGCAGGCACTCGAAGATCGAATCTTTGGCTTCTACAGTCGAAACCGCCAGAGCTTTCTTTCGATCTTTGCGCTCGACATGTGTTTTCACCTGGCGGGAGTTGTCGAAGTCTACGCGACACTCTCGTTTATCAGTCCGATCACGCCTACGTTGCGACAGTCATTCATCCTCGAATCAGTGAACCGCATCATCAATGTGGCGTTCAAGTTTATTCCGTTGCGGGCGGGTGTCGATGAAGGTGGAACGGGTCAGGTATCGAAGGTGCTCGGCTTTGGCATTGGGATTGGCGAGACGCTCGCGATTATTCGCAAAGGCCGCGACATCTTCTGGAGCGCGATCGGCCTTTTATTAATCTGGAAGAAAGGCCTCTCGCTACGAAACCTCTCGGACGAATGAGCAACGCATCTCGCGGACGTTCCCGCAACTGCAATCACTCGTAAGCCAGCGCGTTGACCGGGTCGAGGTTCGAGGCGCGCCAGGCGGGATACAACGCGCCGAGTACGCCGCCGATCAAGCCGATTGCAGCCGCGACAGACGCCCACCTCCAGCTATATTCGAACACGAGTCCGTAAGTTCGGTGAATCA
>DASXRE010000073.1:0-6048 GCA_036506775.1 Pyrinomonadaceae bacterium
AAATAACAGATCGTTTGTTGTCGTGCATGAAAGTCAACGCCAATATATATTCCCTGCATAGCGCCTCCTTTCAGTCTCTCGTCAAGGAGCTGCCGTGAGTCTAGCACTCACGGAGGAGGCGCTTGCTTCATAACATCACTAGTGGAGTCAACGGAAGTTGCCGGCCGGTGTAGCCTGCTGGTAGCTGGATTGGGCTTTGGCTGTGCACGCAGAATTCAGTAGTTGGACCAAGCGTCATCTGACGGCCCCAGAGCGCGACGTTTGGTTGCGAGGTCAGCGGCTCCAGCGCTTCAAAGAAGTTTCGATAAGACACGCCGTCAGGCTTGGCTAACCAGACAGCAAATCTCGCTTCGCGCAAAACTTCCTGACCTGATCGCAGGCGATACAAACCGCCACTGCCGCCCGCCGCTTCACGTGCGACGAGGTTGTGGGGCTCCTCGCAGGCTCCGGAAACTGCTGCGTCGTTCAGCGGATCCATCGCGGCGGAGTCGTCGAGCAAGTACCATTCCTCATAAGCCGCGCCCCGAGTTTGCAACCAGTCTGCGTCGTCAATACGAAAGACTGCCGAACGCTGAAATCCGTTTGGCTTGTTGGCCGTAAGTGTGCGATGAAAACTCTCGAGGTGAGCGACATAAGTTTCCGGGTCGACACTCGATTGCGGCCAATGCCAAAACACGTACGCCAGCATCCGTTTTATCCGTGAGCCCCGCTGCCTTGCGCTTGCATGGCTTTGATGTCGTCGAGCAGCACCTGCTCGTGACCCTCCGGATTCACCTTCCGATAGATCTTGCGCAGCTTGCCATCGGGATCGATCACAAAACTGGTGCGATTCCAGTACATCGTGCCCTTGTACTCGCTCTGGCCCACGTCCGCCGCACTTAAAAGCTCGTGCTGCGGATCGGCCAGCAGGTCGATCTTGAACCCAAACTTGTTACAGAAATTCTTGTGCGAGGTCACGTCGTCTTCACTCACTCCGACGACCGCGATGCTTGCATCATCAAACTCCTCCTTGCTCGCAGTGAACGACTTGCCCTGAATCGTGCAGCCCGGCGTGTCGTCTTTCGGATAGACGTAAACTACGAGCCACTTGCCTTTGAAGTCGTCGAGCGTGACGGTCTCGCCGTCCTGGTTCTGGAGTTTGAAGTCGACGAAGCGTTGACCTTCTGCTACGGCCATAGTTGTTTTCCCCCTCGTTGCGTGAATTGAAATTACAAAGTGGTTTCTGCCAGATTCGATTTGTACTTCGTGTTTGTTTTGCGATCTGTAAATTCGATGTAGACCCAACTTGGCGGCACTTCCTCCTCCGGTAGCGCGAACCAGATACTAGTCAGGTCGCTTGGCTTGCCGAGCGCACAGAATCCGTTCAACCGATGACCAGTCAGGTCGTAAATGTCGATCCACGTGCGCGACGCGTTGTTGTTCTGTCCGCAAGGCGGCAGTGTCGGCGCCGCGGCAAACATGTCCGCTGGGTACGATTCCTTGTTGGCCACGTCGTAATAGTAACGCGTCATTCTTTTGCCGCCGGCTTCGATGTATTCCGCGCCGAGAAATGCGAGCACCGGATTCGGTGGAACTGCATCTCGCGCCGCGATTGCGGTGGTTTGAGTTGTAAGACTGATGGTGAATAAAAAGACAGCTAGCGCTTTTCTGCGGGAGAAGATATTCATCGTGGGGGACTCCTCGAAAGTTTTATTTGAGACTAACTGTTTTACCACGCGATAGCGTAACGACTGCGGCGCGGATCGGCGCCGGCAGCAGCTACACCAGTTTTCGGATCGTAGGTGATTACGGTCGGGGCTGACAGCGTACCCCAATCGCTTTGCATCTTTACCTTGTGCCCCTTCTTTGCGAGTTCTTCGATTGTCTTCAAACCTACGCGCGACTCGATATTCAGTGAGCCGGGAAGAAACTCGTGGTCGTCAAACGAGCTGACGTAGTGCTGCGTATCAAAGCGCGGCGCTTCCACTGCTTCTTGCGGATTCATCCCAAACTCGACGATATTCAGCAACACTTGCAGCAGCGCCTGATCCTGGTTATCGCCGCCCGGCGTGCTCAGCACCATAAACGGCTCGCCGTCTTTGAGCACGAGAGTTGGCGTCAGAGTGATTCGTGGACGTTTGCCCGGCGCGACGACGTTCGGACTGTTTGCGTCAGTCAAGGCGGACTGGAGTCTTTGGCCCATCAACACGCCTGTGTCGCCCGCGACCACGGCCGGCAACCACGCACCGCTTGGTGTCGCGCTGAACATGTTTCCGTCTTTGTCTACGGCATTAACGCACGTTGTGTCATTGGCGCGTTCGATCTGCGGCACGGTTGACACTCGGCCGATCGTCTGGGTGGCACTGGCCAGCACGGCTTTCATGTTCAGCGGATCACCGGGTTGTTGGGCCAGAGAGGCGTGTTGCTGATCGATCAACGGGCGTCGCAACGCGGCGTAGTCTTTCGACAGCAATTCGGTCATCGGAATCTTTACGAAATTTGGGTCGCCGTAGTAACGATCGCGATCCGCGAGCCCGAGTTTTAGCGCTTCGGCGAGAGTGTGAATGTAGGCTGGTGAGTTGTGCCCTAGTTTCTTGAGGTCGAAACCTTCGAGCATGTTCAGGGTTTCGATCATGGCCGGGCCCTGGGTCCAGAAACCTGCCTTGTAGATTTGATAGCCGCGATAGTTCGTGGTGACCGGTTCGCCGACCTTGGCAGCGAAGCGCGCGAAATCGTCAGCCGCGATCAGGCCGCCATTGGCTTGCATGTACGCGCCGATGCGACGCGCAATCGGACCGCGATAGAAATAGTCACGAGCGGCCATCAATCCGGCGTGACGATTGTTGCGCGTGCCTTTTGCGGTAAGTCTTTCCGCGCGCACAATCTCGCGGAGCGTGCGGGCCAGATCGGCTTGGACGAAGAGGTCGCCGACTTTAGGCACCTCGCCGTTTGGCAGAAAGACTCGTTTGGCATCGGGCCATTGCGAAAAGATCGACGAACGCGTCCGGATGTACTGCACGCGCAATTCATCGATCGGAAAACCGTCGGCGAGCTGAATTGCGGGCTCCATAACTTCGGCCAGTGTCTTCGTGCCAAACTGATCGAGAGCCGTGACGCAGGCGTCCAGAACTGCCGGGACGGTCGCGGAGAGTGGACCAGTTGAGGGAATCAGACCCCCTCGCCTGGCGCCGGGCATTGTGGTGCCCGACTCGGAATCGCCTTGACCGCGGTTAATGAAATACTCGCGGGTGGCTTTCATCGGCGCCTGGCCCATGCCTTCGATGACCACTACCTTCTGGCCCTTCAACTTGATCAGAATCGGTACCTCGCCGCCGAAAGAGAAGTGGGAAAACTCGATCACGGAAGCTGCGAGAATCGTGGCTACGCCCGCGTCGACCGCGTTGCCGCCATGTTGCAGGATTCTTAGACCAGCCTCGACCGAAAGCGGTGAGCCGCCGGCGACAACACCGCGTTTACCGCGGACGACGGGCCGAAAAGTGTCGGCGTGTGTTGTGGTTGACAAGGGAAAACTTGTAAAGATGAACGACGCGGCGAGGCAAAACACGATCGTGCTTCGTTTCGAGAATGACATCGGCGGGCCACCTCTTTCGTTTTTTGACGCGGGAATTTTGCCACAAGAGGCACAAGAATCACAGGAACAGAGATACGAAACAAAGGAAGGAGCCAAACTGTCTTGTGCTTTTTGTGCCTGTTTGCGGGTTTAGCTGGTAAGATTATCGCAGACAAAAAGAGAGGGCACTGACCTCCCCCAAGACCAGTGCCCTTGCCTTTATCTCAGTTCTCCCATGGAGAATTAACGACGGGCAGATACTAGCCGCCTCAAGCCAAGCGTAGGTTGCATACATCTTGTAAAGCCTTTGCGAGGTTGTAACTAAAAGTTTTCCAAAGTTTCACGGCGGGGAAAACGGTAAATATCCAACAAAAACGGCAGGAGCAGAGACCCAGCTTGTCAAACTCACCAAAGATCGCGCCATATGGCTCTTGGAAATCGCCCATTACTTCAGACCTCATTGTCAGCGGCTCAGTCGGTCTCAGCCAGCCCACCTTCGATGGAGACAACATCCAATGGGTCGAAATGCGCCCGACTGAAGCAGGCCGAAACGTAATCGTTCGGTGTGATCCGAGCGGCGCGCAGGTGGATCTGACGCCTCAGCCACTTAACGCGCGCACGAGAGTTCACGAATACGGTGGCGGCGATTACATGGCGGTTGACGGCGTAGTTTATTTCTCAAACTTTTCCGACCAGCGTGTGTATCGACAGGACGCCACGTCTGAGCCGCGTGCCATTACTCCAGCGGCTGACGTGCGCTACGCCGATTATTGTTTGGACCAGGCACGTGCGCGGCTCATCTGCGTTCGCGAAGATCATCGAAATCCCGGCGCCGAGGCGGTTAATTCGATCGTCAGCATCGATCTGGAGCACAACGACGAATGCGGCCGCGTGTTAATAGAAGGCAACGACTTTTACTCTTCGCCTCGGGTCAGTCCGGATCGAACTCAGCTCGCGTGGCTCACCTGGAACCATCCGTATATGCCTTGGGACGGCTGCGAACTCTGGGTTGGTGAATTCGGTGAGGATGGGTCGTTAACTTCTTCGCGTTGGGTTGCAGGCGGCGCGGCGGAGTCGATCTTTCAACCTGAGTGGTCGCCGGACGGAGTGCTGTACTTCGCTTCCGACACGAAGGGTTGGTGGAACCTGCACCGCATTTCAAGTGACGGGCAGATCGAGAACGTGCTTCAGACCAAAGGCGAGTTAGGCATGCCGCAATGGATCTTTGGCATGTCGTCTTACGCGTTCGTCTCACCTGAGCTGGTTGCCTGCAGTCACGTCGAGCAGGGTGTTTCGACGTTCGGCACGATCGATACCAGTGGTGGTGGCAAGTTGACCACGATCGACTGCCCTTTTACTGACATTCAATACGTCCGTGCGCACGATGGTCAGGTCGTCTTTCGCGGCGGCTCGCCGACGGACGTCGTTTCGATCGTCAAGTACGACGTCAACGGCGGTCAGTTTGAGACGTTGCGGCGGTCCAACGGTCTGGAAGTCTTTCCGCGCTACTTCTCAGTGCCGCGGGCCATCGAGTTTCCCACTGAAGGTGGACTAACGGCGCATGGCTTTTTCTATCCGCCACAGAATCCCGACTACCGCGCGCCCGATAACGAGAAGCCACCGTTGATCGTAAAGAGTCATGGCGGACCAACGGCCGCGGCGTCAACTGCTTTGAGTCTCTCGATTCAGTACTGGACCAGCAGGGGCTTTGCCGTGCTCGACGTGAACTATGGCGGCAGCACCGGTTATGGGCGGCAGTACCGCGAGCGTTTGAACAAGAAGTGGGGCATTGTAGACGTGGACGATTGCGCGAACGGCGCTCGTTACCTGGCGAACCGCGGCGAAGTTGACGGGAATCGTTTGATCATCACAGGTGGCAGCGCAGGCGGTTACACCACGCTCTGCGCGCTGACTTTCCGCAACACCTTCAAGGCAGGCGCGAGTCACTTCGGAGTCAGCGACGCGGAAGCGTTGGCTCGCGACACGCACAAGTACGAATCACAGTACCTGACTGGTCTGCTCGGCCCCTATCCGGAACGGCGCGATATTTACTACGAGCGTTCGCCAATCAATTTTCCCGAACGGCTGTCGTGCCCGGTGATCTTTTTCCAGGGTTTGGAAGACAAAGTGGTGCCACCTGATCAGGCGGAGAAGATGGTCGAGGCGATGAGAGCGAAGGCAATTCCGGTGGCCTATGTTGCTTTTCCGGGCGAGCAGCACGGCTTCCGGCAGGCGAAGAACATCAAACGCGCGCTTGATGCTGAGCTTTATTTTTACTCGCGAATCTTTGGCTTTGAACTGGCGGAGCCGGTTGAACCGGTGGCGATTGAGAACCTTTAGTTAATAAAAGACAGGTGGATCCGAGGCATTGGCGGCCGCTCCGCTATGATCTGCGCCATGGATTACTCCGGTCTGGTCCATAAAGAACGACATCTTGCCGCTCTTGCCATATTCGGCCGGCACTGCGCTTACTTCGAACCCTTCAGCCGTTAATCTCA
>DASXRE010000074.1:0-31079 GCA_036506775.1 Pyrinomonadaceae bacterium
GAGGACACAGAGGTGCACAGAGAAATCAAATCCGGACAACACCCTCGGCGTCACGAGCGAATTTGTCGCGAATCTTTTACAATGGGCGGGCCATGATTCACTGTTCCGAACGAGCCGCCAACTTTTCCTACGCCATTCGTAACGTCGTCCGCGCCGCCGAAGCGCTCGAGCGCAAGGGACGCCGAGTCATCTATCTCAACATTGGCGATCCCCAGTCGTTCGGCTTCCGTCCGCCCGACTTTGTTATCGAAGCTGTTAATCGAGCCGTCCGCGACAAGTTCTCGGGTTATTCCCATTCTTCTGGCCTCTTGGAAGCGAGAGAGTCGATCGCCCGCTATGCGACGAACCTTGGCTCGCCGACCGAGACGGGTGATGTGATTGTCACTTCCGGCGCGTCGGAAGCAGCCGACCTGACACTTACCGCGCTGGTGAATCCCGGTGATGAAGTCTTGTTGCCCGCGCCTGGTTATCCGATCTATCCGGCTATCGTGGGCAAGTTGGGAGCACACATCCGCTACTACCATTTGCAACCGCAGAACAACTGGTATCCGTCGGTCGATGAGGTGCGCTCGCTGATCAATCGAAACACGCGCGCTCTCGTTCTGATCAATCCGAGTAATCCGGCCGGTTCGATCACACCCGACAACATCACGCGTGAACTGCTCGCGCTCGCCGCCGAACGCGATCTGCTCGTGATTAGTGACGAGGTTTATCGCGAGCTGTGTTTCAACGCGCCGCCGACGGCTGCATCAGTGCTTGCGAAGGAGAGTGGCGCCGCACTGGTGACGCTGGAGAGTTTGTCGAAGACTCACATGTTGTCCGGTTGGCGCATTGGTTGGCTGCGTTTCACTCACGCGAACAAAATGCGTGAGGTTACTGACGCGGTTGTCCGGCTCGCCGGGGGCCGTTTGTGTTCACCGACGCCGGCGCAATACGCGGTTGCTCCGGCCCTCGAAGGCAGCCGGGATTACATCGCGAACTTTATCAGCGAAATCAAGAGACGGCGCGACCTCGCTACGTCGCGCGTCGCGGCGATTGATGGTTTGAGTTGTGTAGTGCCGGAGGCGGCGTTCTACCTCATGGTCAAGACCGAGAACCTGGCGGGCCGGACTGACGAGCAGTTTGCACTCGATTTACTCGAGGCTTCCGGCGTGCTGGTGGTCCATGGTTCCGGCTTTGGTTGCGACCCGAAAGACGGCTATTTCCGGCTGGTTTACCTGGCTGACGAGCAGACCCTCGATGCCGCTTTCGACGGCATTGAGCAGGCGATGCACATGAGCCCGGATGAAAGTGGGATTGGAGCGGTATTGCACGTTTAGTTAGTTCGAACTCGACAATTTAATAACGCGGCGAATTGACAACTCTCCCATGTATAAACTTATTGTTTCGTGCTACTACTGGCCGGCCGGAGCACGAGGGCTTAGGCTCCGAACGTTGACAATCAAACAACAGGACACGGAAAACGAGAACGGCTTCTACCATTCTCAAATCACCCGACTAACCAGTTTGGACAAGCTAGCCTCATCAATCGAACGCCGCAGCACGCGCCGGCTCAGAGTGCGATGCGAAGTGGAGTTGGCCGCTAACCTGTCGCTGCTGGACAACGACGCGCACGACGCCGACTCAACCCTGACTTTCTTCGGCCAGACGAGTGACCTAAGCGCCGCGGGCCTGGCGATGGTCCTGCCGGCAACCATCATCGACGAGCGATTCTGTAGCGGCGCGAACCGTCTGAAACTCTCGTTGCACCTGCCGGAAGGGGTTGTTGGTCTGGAAGTAACGCCGGTGCGCTGCGAACGTCTCACCGATGCCTATTCAGTTAACGGTTACCTGCTCGGAACCAAGATTACGAATGTCGAGCAGCGCGAATCGTTTGAGCGATATCTCGAGAGCGTCTCGGGCCAGTCAATCCGCCTGCTCTAAAAAATCCTTTGTTCGTGGATCCTTCGGAGAGTTGAGCACTTGATCTGTTGCTCCGTGCTCGACGACCAACCCGCCGTCCATAAACAGAATGTTGTCCGCCACGCCGCTGAGAAATCCCATCGAGTGGGAAATGATGATCATCGTGTGCCCGCGATCGACAAACGTGCGCAAAAGGGCGCGAAGGCTGTTAATTCGTCGCGGATCGAGCGCGCTCGTTGGTTCGTCGAGCAACAGCAACGCCGGATGCATGGCGAGAGCACGCGCGATTGCGACCCGTTGCTGTTCGCCGCCAGACAATGAGCCCGGATAGCGACCCGCCGCGCTGCTGAGTCCGACTGATTCCAGTAGCTCCAACGCTTCCGCTTCCGCGGTCTTCTTCGCTGTGCGCAGGACGTGAACCGGCGCCTCGACGATATTTCCCACGACAGACAAATGTGGAAACAGGTGAAAGTGCTGGAAGACGGTGCCGACTTTCAGTCGCAGATCTTTCACTCGCCGTTTGTAGTCGGAGTGTGAGATCCGTGCTTCGAGACGCACGTTGTCGCATTCGATCGTGCCGTCGTTGATTGTTTCAAGCCCGTTGAGACAGCGGAGTAACGTGGACTTGCCGCTTCCCGAAGCGCCGATGACGCCGAGCACGGTCTGCGGCGGCACTTCGAAGCTGATTCCTTTCAGAATCTCACTCGTGCCGAACCGTTTGCGTAGACCTGAGACACGAATCATGCGCTCACCTCCGCTGGTTCGGCTTCCATCATTTGCTCGGTAGCGCGGTTGCTCAACCGGCGTTCAAGTAAGCGAGCGAGATGGGCCATCGGCAGACTCATCATCAGATAGAACGCCGAGACTGCGATTCCGAGTAACAAGAACTGCCCGGATGCATTCGCGAGTTCGCGATAAGCCGTCGCGAGCTCCCAGACTGAAATCGCAAATGCGACCGACGTGTCTTTGAAGAGCGAGACGAAGTCGTTGGTCATCGGCGGCAACGCGATACGAAACGCCTGCGGCAGAATGATCCGGCGAAACGCGAGTATCGGACTCATACCCAACGAATAAGCCGCTTCCCACTGGCCGTTGGGAATTGCTTCCAAAGCTGCGCGGTAAACCTGCGATTCGTAAGCGGCGTAGTTCAATCCGAGTCCGACCAGGGCGGTCAACCACCCCGGCATGGCGATCCCGATGACGGGTAGTCCGAAGTAAAGAAACAGCAATTGGACCAGTACCGGAGTGCCGCGAAAGAATTCAACGTAGATGGTGCAGAGAGCGCGTAGCCAGGCGGGTCCTCTCCACTGTCCGACGGCAAGTGGCAAGCCGAGCATAATCGCGATCACCATCGAGCCCAATGCGATGAAGACGGTGACGCCGGCCGCGCGAGTCAATCGCCAGAGAGCTTCGCTCCAGTTGAACGTAGCGTTTGTTGTTGTGTACTCAACGTTGCTTTGTGCTTGCGTGCCGGTGCGAATCGGAGTTTCAAATTCGACCTGGGCTTCGTTCCAGAGTCCCCACTTTTTGAGAATCGTTTCGAGGCTGCCGTCGCGAATGATCTTGTCGATCGCTTGATCGACTTCCGCTTTCAAGGCTTCGTCGCCTTTGCGCAAACCGATGACGTAAAGACCGCGCGTGAACGGCGCGCCAGCGGGTTTCAGTTTTGGATTGGGCCGCGCGTAGAACGCTTCCGCCGGCACGTCCATCAGCACCGCGTCGATGCGCTTCAATTCCAGATCGCGATACGCGCCGACCGGATCCTGATAACTGCGAAACGGAACGTGTTCCTGTTGCAGCAGTCGCGAGGCGGCGGTATTGCCGAGAGTTGCGACGACGCGGTTCTTGCAATCGCCTAGGGACGATATGCGATTGTCGTCGGCGCGGACGGTGAGCTGGAGTTGAAAGATGTAGTAGGGCTTGCTGAAGAGGATCTGTTGCGCGCGATCGCCGGTGGGTTCCAGGCCGTTGACGATGATGTCGAACGATTTGCGTTGCAGCGCGGAAACGAGTGTTTCCCAATCGCTCGGTACGAATTCAGCGCGCCGGCCCATCGCTGCTGCCAGCGCGTCAACCATCTCTTTTTCGTAACCGATGTATTGATCGGGATTGGCCGGGTCGGTGAAGACGTAAGGCGCGCCGCCGCTTGGATCCGCGCCCCAACGCAGTGTCTGTTGCGCGTTTGCGGCGGAGGCGCAGAGGCTGCACAAAATTGCAGCTATCAGAATGGTGCGGGGCTTGGCCACTGATATCGCGGATTCTAACTGCTGGCCCTTTCACTCTCAACCATGATGTTGTAATTTGTGCGCTGTTCGTCGCGCGTTCGGTGTTGCGCGTAGCGTCAGCATGAGCTTAGCTCGGCTTTTTTCACGCCGCTGCAACCCTTCCGACGCGTCGTGAAAAACCGAGGATCTTTAAACCGTCCCAAACTGAGGCCCCTTAAAACATGTGCACCGATCGCAGAGACTTTCTCCGCTTGTCCGCTGGTGTGGCTGGCGCAACGCTGCTGGGTCGTTCGTTGGTCCACGCTGATGCCGTGTCGTTTGAACCGCCGCCACAATCTTCCCAACCCGAACCGATCCGCCGCTTGCGACGGATGACCGACAACGTCGTTCCGATCACGCTCGACGAACGCAAGGCGCGCATCGAGAAGGCCCAGAAACTGATGCACGAACAACGCATCGACGCGATCTACATCGAGCCGGGCAGCAGCATGTTCTATTACACCGGCATGCGTTGGAGCACGAGCGAACGCATGTTCGCGGTCGTTATTCCGGCCAAAGGCGAACTCGCGTGGGTCTGTCCAAAATTCGAAGAAGAACGCGCGCGCGAGCTGATCCAGATCGGCAACGACGTGCGCACGTGGGAAGAAGACGAGAGCCCCTATCAACGCGTTGCTGAACTGTTACGCGACCGCGGTGTTCGCACCGGCACGATCGGCATCGAAGAGCGCGTGCGATTCTTTCTTTACGATGGCATTCGACTCGCCGCGCCCGCGTTGAAATTCGTGACCGCCACGCCAATCACCGCCGGTTGCCGCATGTTCAAGTCACCCGCCGAAATCTCGTTGATGCAGCTCGCCAACGACATCACTATCGCAGCTTACAGAGCCACGCGCGAAAGCATGACAGAAGGCATGACGCAGGGCGAGTTTGCCGGCAACTGTGCGGCAGCGTTTCGCGCGCTTGGTTCTTCGGGCGGCATCTTCGTGAGCTTTGGCAAGTACACCGCGTTTCCACACGGCAGCAGCACGCCGCAGCGGTTGAAAGAAGGCGACGTCGTGTTGATGGACGGCGGTTGCAGCGTCGACGGTTACCAGTCAGACATCACGCGCACCTTTGTGTTCGGCAAACCAACGGATCGCCAGCGGCAGATCTGGAATCTCGAACGCAAGGCGCAGGACGCCGGTTTCGCCGCCGCGAAAGTTGGCGCGCCGTGTGAAGTGGTCGACGCAGCCGCGCGCAAAGTAATCATCGACGCGGGCTTTGGTCCCGATTACAAGGTTCCCGGTCTGCCGCATCGCACCGGCCACGGCATCGGTCTCGACGGACACGAATGGACCAACTTCGTGCGCGGCAACAAGACCCCCCTTCAGCCCGGCATGTGTTTCAGTGATGAGCCGACGGTGGTGATCTACGGCGAGTTTGGTATTCGCCTCGAAGACTGCTTGTACATCACTGAAGACGGCCCGAAGTTTTTTACCAAGCAGAGCGCGTCAATCGACGAACCGTTCTAGAGGCCACAAAGAAGCACAAAAAACACAAAGCAGGTTGCCGCTCTTGTGCTTTCTGTGCCTTTTGTGGCTTGAGGTTTCGAGGCAGGTAGATGGCCAACGTTGTCAGAGAGCCCTGTGATGAGGGCCTCATAAGGGGCCGGCGGAAGTCTCAGGAGTGCAGCCCTGCGCAAGGCCGGTGGGTTCTGGCCGCGACAATTCTCGCCTCGAGCATGGCGTTCATTGACGGCACCGTCGTCAACGTCGCGCTTCCTTTCCTGCAAAAAAGCCTCAACGCGACGGCGATCGGCATTCAGTGGGTCGTTGAGGCTTACGCGTTATTTCTTTCCGCACTGCTGCTGGTTGGTGGCTCTCTCGGTGATCGCTACGGCCGTCGACGGATCTTCAACATCGGCGTCGTCGTGTTCGCACTCGCCTCGGCAGCCTGCGGTCTCGCGGCGAACATCGACCAACTGATCCTCGCTCGCGCAGTGCAGGGAATCGGCGGCGCGTTGCTCGTGCCCGGCAGTCTCGCGCTGATCAGTTCGTCGTTCGGCGAAGATCAACGCGGCAAAGCGATCGGTACGTGGTCCGGTTTTTCCGCGATGACGACTGCAATCGGTCCGGTGCTGGGTGGTTGGCTCGTCGAACATGTTTCGTGGCGCGCGGTTTTCTTTTTGAACCTGCCTCTCGCGCTGGCAGTGCTCGTAATTTCAGTGTGGCACGTGCCTGAGAGCCGCGAAGAGAATCAGGGTGGCGCGCTCGATTGGCTCGGAGCTGCGCTGGCAACACTTGGGTTGGGCGGGCTTGTCTATGGCTTGATCGAATCGCCGCGTCTTGGTTTTAGAAATCCGGCTGTTGGGGTGACGTTGATTGGCGGCGTCGCGTGTCTCGCATTCTTCATTCTCCACGAAGCGCGCGCGAAGAACCCGATGGTGCCGTTGCGACTGTTTCGCTCGACAGATTTTGCCGGCGCAAACCTGCTGACCTTACTTCTCTACGCTGCACTCGGCGGCACTTTCTTCTTTTTCCCTCTCAATCTGGTCCAGGTGCAGGGTTACAGCGCCACCGCAGCCGGTGCTGCTTTGCTGCCGTTCGTGGTGTTCATGTTTTCCTTGTCGCGCTGGTCAGGCGGTTTGATTGACCGTTTCGGTCCGCGCCTGCCGTTGATGGTGGGACCCACGATAGCCGCCGCGGGCTTCGCATTGTTTGCCGTGCCCGGTGTCAACCGAAACTATTGGACCAGTTTCTTTCCCGCGGTCATTGTGCTTGGTTTGGGACTGGCAATCAGCGTGGCGCCATTGACGACAACTGTCATGGGTTCGGTGAGTGCAGAGCAAGCGGGAGTTGCGTCAGGCATCAACAACGCAGTTTCGCGAACCGCTGGTTTGCTGGCAGTAGCGGTGTTTGGCGTCGTGATCCTGCACGCATTTAGCCAGCAGCTTGGGGTGCGACTGAATGAAATCGGTATCGATGAACAGTTGAAGCGATCGGTTTACGAGCAACGGGTTAAACTGGCGGGACTGGAAGCGTCGCAAGATCTGGATCCGGTGCATCGCGACCTGATCAAACAGGCAGTTACGGGCTCGTTTGTGTTCGGTTTTCGTCTGATCATGCTTCTGTCGGCCGCGCTCGCACTCGCCAGCGCATTGAGCTCATGGTTGCTGATCGGCAAGTCACGTCGAACTAAAACCCGCCAGCAGTGAGACCAGCCAGACAAGCAGGAACGCGCCCACCGCGACAGCCGCGCTCAGAAGATAGATCAACCACGTTTCGACCAAGTCGGAAGTCTTTTTCTCGTTGATCATGGGGAGATCCTTCATTTTGAGTATTTTCGTTTTTGAGATTACAATTCTCGCGCTCGAGAAGTCCTCAGGCAGCACTCAAGAATTCCTCAAAGATGTTTCTCAAAGACCGTCTGTATGGGGCAGCAGGATAATCGCAGCTATGAATTCGGTCGCTTCCGCCTGAAAGTGGCGGAGCATATACTGCTGCGCGAAGGCGAGCTCGTACCGCTCACGCCCAAGGTCTTCGACATACTCCTGACGCTCGTTGAAAACAGCGGTCAGGTCGTTTCGAAGGACGATCTGATGAAGCGTGTGTGGCCCAACACGTTTGTCGAGGAAGGAAATCTGACTCAAAACATTTCGCTGCTGCGGAAAGCTCTCGGGGAGAGCCCGGGCGGAGTGCAGTTTATTGAGACAGTCCCGCGGCGTGGTTATCGATTTGTTGCCGAGACTGGCGAGACCAGTGAAGCGCCGGATCTTAATCCGCTCGTTTCCGCTGAAATCCCCGCTCAGATTCCCGCAGTCGTCGCTGCGCCTGTCAGAACCAGACGAACTCCTGCCTTCGTTCTCGCAGCCGGACTCGTGGTCGTCAGCATTATCGGCCTGATGTACTTCACGAGTAAGGCGGGCAACACAGCGGCGATCCAGTCAATCGCCGTGTTGCCGTTTGTAGACGAGTCTGCCGATCCGGACGGCGAATACCTCAACGACAAGATCGCCGAGAGTTTGATCAATAGTCTTTCGAAGTTGCCGCAATTGCGCGTGGTGCCTCGCAGCGTGGTGGCGGCTTATAAAGGCAAGGAGATCGATCCGCGCAAGATTGGGGAAGAGCTGAACGTGCGCGCGGTGGTGACGGGCCGGATGCGCCGGCACGGCGACATCATCAGTATTCAGGCGGATCTGATCGATCTGCAAAACGTCGCGCAACTGTGGGGTCAGCACTACGACCACAAAGTATCCGACGTGCTGCTGGTGCAGGACGACATCTCGCGCGACATCTTCGAAAACCTCCGCCTTAAACTTAACGTCGAGGAAAAGAAACAGCTCGAGGCCTATCGCCTTTATTTAAAAGGACGCAACTCGTGGAACAAGCGCACGGGTGATGCGCTGCAGGAGGCCATTGAGTTTTTCAACCAGGCAATCGAGATCGATCCGAATTACGGCGCGGCTTACGCTGGTCTGGCTGACTGCTACAACATGCTCGTCGTTTATGGGCGTTTGCAACCGAAAGAAGGGTTTCCGAAAGCTAAAGAGGCAGCACTAAAGGCGCTCGAGATCGACGAAAGCTCAGCCGAAGCGCACAGTTCGCTGGCTTTCATAAAGTTTCGCTGGGACTGGGACCGGGCTGAAACCGAACGCGAGTTTCAAACTGCCATCAGGTTGAAGCCCGCGTACGCACCGGCGCACCAGTGGTACAGCTCGTACCTCGTTGCCGTGGAACGTTTTGATGAGGCAATTGCGGAAGCAAAACGTACGGAAGAACTCGAGCCGCTCCAATTTGTGGCGAGTTCGCACCTCGGCTGGATTTACTACCTGTCAGGAAAGAATGATGAGGCGATCGAGCAGTGCCGGAAGATTCTGGAGATCGATCCGAGTTCATTCCCTGCGCGGCGGTATCTGGGACTCGCTTACGAAGGGAAAGGGATGTATGCGGAGGCGATCTCGGAGTTTCAAACTGGGCTGAAACTTTCGGGCAGTCCCTTGATGCTGGCGCTGTTGGGCCACGCTTACGCCGTTGCCGGAAAACGTGCTGAGGCGCAACAGGTGCTCAACGACTTGCAGCAGCTTCAGTCGCAGCGCTACGTCTCGCCGTACACCGTGGCGGTGATTTATGCGGGACTCGGGGATCAGGAACAGGCGTTCAAGTGGCTGGACAAAGCCGTTGAAGAGCGCGACATCTGGTTGATGAATCTGAAAGTTGATCCCGTGTTCGCAAAGCTGCGCTCACAACGAAAGTTCACCGACATCCTCGCGCGCATCCGCCTGCGGCCGTAGTAAGCCTACCAGTGAGGGGTGTCCTAAATTTGTAGGGGCAGCACTCCGTGGCTGCCCCTTTTGGCGCCGCAGACGGGGTGGCCACAGAGTGCCACCCCTACAAATCATGACACTATCGGGTTGTTTTGCCCCGTCCGCGAATCCTTGATCAATTCCGCCTCATGCGTTAAAACTATCCGCATCTCGAACGGTGCAGCCCACATTTCCCCTTCGGGATAAAACTCCCAGAAAACTCCCGGCTAGGTCCGACTGCGGTTGTTAACCGCTGTTAGTTAAGAAAGATCCATTCAACATCGAGCAGTTAAGCTCTCGAGGTATAAGCACTGTGCCTCGCGGCGTACTTAACGGAGGGGAAGTATGGCAAAACGCGTTAAGAGAGTAATCGAACTGATGCAGGGAGATCCGAGTCGCAACTTTTCACTGGGAGAAATGGCCGAATCAGTAAATCTTTCACCACCCTACTTCTGTTACCTCTTCAAATCGATCACCGGAGTTTCACCCGCAAAATACTTGAAATCACTCCGCCTGAAGCAAGCAGCAACACTGCTCATCACCACCTTCCTCAGCGTCAAGGAGATCGTGCGACGCGTCGGTTGCACTGACGATAGTCACTTCGTCAGAGACTTCAAGCGCATGTATGGCAAGACGCCCAGTGAATACAGAAACAGCACGTTGCCCGTTGCTGAGTCCGCAAAGATCGAACGCTCGCTCGACCAAATCCGCCAATGAATCTAAAAAACGGCCAATGAATAAATCTTGAAACCGACCTGCGAGTGCACTAGTGTGTTGCCCGCAACAAAGTGATCGCTCATTCATAACCTTCAGATTAAATACTAGCCCCAACTAGGGAAGCTTCAAATGATTTACACACCAAGTGAAGCTGTGTCGAGATCTGTCCACACAGCAAAGTCATTATCAACAACAATCTGCCTCTTCGCGCTACTGCTCCTGTGCGCTGTTCCACTCAACGCCAAAAACAACAGCGCGACGCCGGTCGGGCAAGTATCAGGCACGGTAACAGACCAGACCGGCGCGAGTGTTGACGGCGCAGACGTTGTGTTGCTCGGCGCCGCCGCCAGCGAGGCGCAACGTTCCGTTACCGACCAGGACGGACGCTTCTCGATGCAGCGAGTGCTGGCCGCTGATTACGTTGTTTGCGTGCAGAAGAGCGGTTTTCGCGAACTGCGCCGTGTGCTGCACGTAAACGGAGGCGAAACACTACAGCTACAGTTTCAACTCAACGTCGCCCTGATCGTCGAAACAGTAACCGTCACGCCAACGCGCGGACAGCCACAGGACGCTTCGCAAGCGACGCAGGCGCAAGAGGTTCTCACTGACGACGACATGGCGCGTCGCCAGGTGAACATCCTGCCGCAGGCATTGCGCGACGTGCCGGGCGTGCATTTGCAACAGACTACTTCCGGTCAGGGGTCGCCGTTTGTGCGCGGCCTAACGGGCCAGCAGGTGCTGCATCTCATCAATGGTGTTCGCTTCAACAATTCAACGTTCAGGCCGGGCGCGAATCAATACACGGCTCTCATCGATCCGATCGCCGCCGAGCGTGTGGAGATTGTTCGTGGTCCGGGTTCTACTCAGTACGGTTCCGACTCGCTGGGCGGCACAATCAACGTCCTGACGCGGCCAGTCAAAGGTTCTGACACCTTCACGGCTCACGGCAGCGTAAACACTTTCTTCGCCAGCGCGGATCTGTCATTTGGCGCAGCCACAACAATCAGCGGCAGCGCTCGCAACTGGGGCTTTCTCGCCGACGTCTCGGGCTATCGCACGCAGGATCTACGCACCGGCAGTGGTCTCGATTCCCACTCGGTCGTCACACGACTGCTCGGCATCTCCTCAAAGTTTCTCGGCAACCGGCTACAGGACACTGCTTACGGCCAGTACAACGCGAATGCGAAGTTTCAGTACAAAGCCAGCGAAGCGGACGTGATCTCGGTTGAGTATCTGCGGGGAACACAGCTTGGCTTGCGGCGTTACGACCAGCTCGACGGCGGCATCGGCAACCTGCTGAACAGTTTCGATCCGCAGATGCTGAACTTTTTCACCGCCCGTTACGATCGCGTCGGTGTTGGTCCGCTCGATTCAATCACCGCAATCCTGTCGTTCAACGGCCAACGCGACGATCGCCGCTCGCAAAGCATCAACAACGCGCAGGGCCTGCGCTCGAAAATCACCGACGAGTTTAATTTGACGCGTGCTTACGGCTATCAGGCGCAGGCCACCTCACATGTGAAACGCACTCACGCGATCACTTTTGGCGCGGAGTTCTACAACGAACGAATTACTTCAACGCGCCAGGAGTTCAGCTTCAACAACACGACGCAGGACTTCACGAATGTGGCTGACGTTCGCGCTCGTTTTCCCAACGGCGCGAATTACCGAACGCTCGGTCTCTTTGTGCAAGACGTCGCCACACTCGTCCCGCAACGTCTGACCGCGAACGTCGGTTTGCGTTACAGCATTTTTCATTACCACCAGTCACCGGAAGACAATCCGCTCGATGCCGCTGGCCGGCCGACGGTGCCGCAACTCGCGGCGAGTTTCGATGATGTGACGTTCAACGCCGGTCTGGCCTACGCCATCAATTCGCACTTCACCCTGACTGGAAACGTCAGCCGCGGTTTTCGTGCGCCAAACGTAAACGACTTTGCTTCGACTGGTCTTTCCGGACTAGGTTTCGAGATTGCACCTGATGAAGGCGTTCGTCTTGGCGGTTCAACCGGATTGCTCGACAGTTCGCGCCGGCTGGTTGATATGCATCCGCTCGAACCGATCAGAGCGGAACAGCTCTACAGCTACGAGCTCGGGCTGCGTTTTGTCAGTTCAAGCTTCAGCGGCAACTTGAGTGCTTTCGATTCCGAGATCTCCGATCTGATTGAGCGCCGCACGCTCTTGCTTCCGTCGGGCGCGGTGGGTCAACTCGTCGGCGGACAGCCAATCATTCGTCAGGACAGCACGGGCGCGGTCTTCACGTCACTTTCGAACTCAGCGGTTTTCGTTCGCACCAACGCGACGCGCGTCAGAATGCGAGGCGTTGAAGGCAGTCTGGCGGTGAAGCTGCGCCGAGATCTCACCGCGAACGCAAACATCTTTTACGTGCGTGGCACTGACCTGCGCACCGGCCTGCCGCCATCACTCGAGAACGGGATCCCGCCCGCGACCGGCTTCGCCGGAGTCAAATGGGAGCGCGCCAGTCGATGGATCGAGCTTTACTCCAGCTTCGCCGCGCCGCAGCGCCGTTTCTCCGACAACGACATCTCGCAAGCGCGTATCGGTGGTTTGCGCACGAAGGAAGAGATCGCCGGCTTCTTTAACGGCGGCGCCGTTGCTCGCGGTTTGGTCCACAACGGAATTCTGCTGCCGACCGGTGAAACGCTTTCACAAGTTCAGGTTCGTGTGCTTGGCCCAGGTCTGCAACCAGGTTTGCTGCTCACAAAGAACCCGGGCTTCGCCCTCTTGAATCTGCGTGGCGGTTTCCGGATCGGTGAACGCTCTTCCGTGACGGTCATTCTCGAAAACCTGCTCGACAAGAACTATCGCACGATGGGCTCGGGCATCGATGGCGCAGGCACAAACGCGGCAGTTCGTTATTCGTTCAGCTTTTAGGAGATCTCAAAATGAAATTATTGATGTTAATGCTCACGTCAGCATTGCTGGTGACAACGGCAACCTATAACGACTCACTCAGCGGATCGCAAACCGCCGCATCTGAAGCGGAAGGGCTCGCAGTCAACCTGACAGCGACGGGTGATCTGCCCGGCATGATCAAACTCACGCTGGTGCGATCAGATTCGAGCGTCACCGGCGGTCATCTCACGATGACCGTGCTGCCGCCAAACGCGGATGCGTCATCGAGCGAGCGCGGCACGCTCAACGGCTCCGTCAGCAGCGGCACAATCACTCTTAACGGCAACGGAACAGTTGCTTCCGCTTCGTCTGTGCAGGTCTCGATTCAAAGCGGCACGGGCGAATTCGCAAACGTCAGCAGCGGTACGGCCACCGTGAACATTTCCGCAAATGCAGACAACGCCTCTCAACTGAGCGGCACTCTGGTTCTCAATTTCTAAGGAAAGGGCACCCCCATGTTTCGCAACGTTATCACGCGTCTTTTGCTCGTCTGCTTGTGTCTCCAGGCAATCACGCCGCCCGCGATGGCTACGCCCTCACGAACATCGCCCGTGGTCGTTGCGATCACCAGCGCGCCTGCGCGCGCGCAAGCCGCAGCCGGCCACGTGATGAGTGCGCTTGGTCTCGTTGAGCAGAGCATGGTGGCCTTTCTCCGCGCGACGTTCACGCCGCAGGAAAACTGGAGTGTCGTGCTCACGCCAGTCTCCACCGAATTCAAAGATTACGCCGGACTCGACTATCACCACTCGAGTCGCAAGTTGTTGCTTTCAGCAAACAATCCCAACGGACAGCCGCATAACTTCGAAACGATTGCTGCTGACGGTACTCGATCGCCGTTCTCAAACGTTGCCGGACTAACCGGCGATATCCTGATCGCGACCGCTCGCGATGAAGGGCAGGGACTCAGCCGTGGCGGATTCGTTGCTGGTGAGGTGTTTGTCACGACGGGCGTGCCCGGATCTATAGCCCGTCTCAACGCCTCAGGCGCGACGGTACAGAATCCGTGGGTGACGTTGCCGAACGAGAACGGCATTACCGGTCTGTATCTCGATCGCACCGGTGTGTTTGGTGGCGATCTGATTGTGGTAACCGACATCGGTGGTGTCTGGCGCGTCAACGTGGCCGCAGAAGCGACAAAGTTGACGAGTCTCAGCACGCGACTTTCGGGCGTGACGAGCGTGCCTGACGATCCGGATCGTTATGGCCCATGGGCGGGAAAGATTCTGGCGGGCGCAAAAGATCTCTCGGCTGTCTACGCAGTCGATGCCACCGGCCAGGCAATGCCGCTGCAACTCGACGTTCATCCACAAGACATCGACATCGTGCCCGCGCAGGAGAACTTCTTCGCCGCTGACTCGTCAGCAAGAAAGATTTGGGGCGCGAGTGATGGCGCCTTTGCGGGGGTGATAGGCGACATTCTCATCACTCAACAATCGCCCGGCATCATCAAGCGTTTGCGTTGGAACGGAATTGAATTTGTCGCGTCGCAGATCGCTTCGGCCGCGGAGTTCAAACAGGTCGCCTTTGCCCCGTCTGGCATCAATCCGGTTCCGCCGGTCAAACAGTTGTACGACAAGATCGCGGTCGTGCGACACAGCATCACCTTGCTCAACAGCGGTCGCGTTGAGGGCTCGCTCTGGCAGTTGGCCGCGGAAGATGTAACACTCGACGGCACCGACACGATCACGACTGACCTGCTTGTTCCGGGCACGCCTTCGGTGCTGCACAGCCAGCCGGCGCAATACGGCGGCACGCTCGTCGGCAGTGAGAATCCCGAGCCGTCCGATTACACGATCACGATCAAAGGCAGCGCGCAGTTGCGCCACGTAGTGGCGCGCACGAACCCGATCGAACTGGAGAACGTTGCTGCTCCGCCGGCGCCAACTGGAACACGCGACGTCTCAATCAGTCACGCAGGCGAACAGATTGGTGATCCGGCGACGCTGCGCAACCTTTCGATTACCGGCAACGCGGGCAACGTCGTGGTACCACCAGGAACTTACGGCTCGTTCAGTGTTGCGGGACGAAACGTCCTCGTTTTTGGCGTGGCCGACTCGCAGACACCAACGGTCTACAACCTTGAAGAACTGACGCTCACCGCCAGTAGCGAACTCCGCCTGGCTGGTCCAATCGTACTCAACGTCAAGAACCGCGTGACTCTAAGCGGTTCGACTCTCGGCGCCGCCGACAATCCGAAACGTTTGCTGCTGAAGATCGCGACTGGTCTCTCTGATCCCGACGATGCGCTTAAAGTCACTGGCAATGCCGTTCTTTACGGCATCGTACGCGCGCCACAGGGAACGATCACTATCGAAGGCACCGGTCGTGTGCGCGGCACGGTCGCGTGCAACTATCTCTTTATAAACGGCAACGGCGTGCTGCAGATCACGGAGAGCGATATTCCGCCTCCGCCAGTCAACCGGCCTCCAATCGTCGATGCTGGTGGTGATCAATCGATCACTCTGCCCACTAATTCGGTCAGCCTAAACGGCACTGCCAGCGACGATGGCCTGCCGCAGGGCAGCGTCTTGCAATTGACCTGGTCGGTCGTCAGTGGTCCGGGACCAGTGACGTTCAGTGATCCCACGAAAGCGATCAGCACGGCGACGTTTACCACTGCCGGCGAGTATGTCTTGAAACTCACGGCCTCGGATGGGCAGTTGAGCAGCAGCGACACTCTCAAGGTCACGGTTGTGCCCAACAATCAACCGCCGACCGTCGATGCGGGACCGGATCAGACGATCGAGCTTCCCGATCCAGCGATACTCAAAGGTGTGATTACCGACGACGGCATGCCGCAGGGCAGCACGGTGACTTCGACCTGGAGCGTCGTCAGTGGTCCCGGCCCGGTTGTGTTTGCCAATCCAAACGCAGCAATGACAACCGCTTCGTTCACGGATCCCGGTCTTTACACGTTGCGCCTCACCGCCAGCGATACCGAGTTCACGGTGTCTGACGAAATGCAGGTCACAGTGCTGAAGAACCAGCCGCCGATTGTTAACGCTGGTCCGGATCAGGAAATAATTCTGCCTGGAAATGCGGCGCTGAATGGCACCGCGACAGACGATGGTCTGCCGCGCGGTTCCACGCTCGAGATTTTCTGGAGCTTCGTCAGTGGCCCAGGCCCGGTAATCTTCCCGGATGCCACTCTGCTCAACGCAGTCGCGATCTTTACCGTCCCCGGCACTTACGTGCTGCGTTTGACGGCGTCTGACTCGAAACTGAGCGCGAGCGATGAGTTGACGATCGTCGTCAAACCGAAACCGTTCACAGAACGCACTTACTCGCTCGACGCGGATTTCGATGAAGGCAACAACTTCAACGTCGTTCACGACGTGTCGAATCAACTGCAACTCGACAGCCGCGCACGCAATCTCGACTTCATCTGGGTCGCAGTCTCGTCCAAGGGCACGATCGTCAAGATCAACACCGAAACGGGACAGGTACTCGGCGAGTACTTCACTTCGCCCAGCGGTCAGCCAAAGGATCCGTCGCGCACCACGGTCGATCTGAACGGAAACGTCTGGGCGACGAACCGCGCGGGCAACAGTGTGGTCCACATCGGCCTGGTTGAAAACGGGCAGTGTATCGATCGTAACGGCAACGGAACGATCGATACCTCAACCGGCTTCGGCGACATTCGCGCCTGGCCCAACACGGGAGGCGCCGACACCAACGGCGGCGTTACGACCGCTACGGATGAGTGCGTCCTTCACTACACCAAGGTCAACTCCTTCGGCACCCGGCACGTTGCGGTCACGAAAGACAACGACATCTGGGTAAGCGGCACCAGCGGGCGACGATTCGATCTGGTCGACGGTATCACCGGTCAGATCAAGCGCGCCGAACCCACGGTCGGCTTTGGCGGTTATGGCGGTTTGATCGACAAGCAGGGCGTGATCTGGTCGTCGAATCCGATGCTGCGTTGGGACACCAGCAAACCTTTGACCGGAGCAAACGGAGGCAACTGGACCGGCTTCAATCATCCGAGTTACGGCCTCTGTATCGACAGTGGCGGCAACGTCTGGAACACGTCGTTTGGTAACGGGCAGATCCGCAAGTTCGCACCCAACGGCACGTTGCTCGGCATCTTCAATCAGGGCGACGCATTTGCGCAGGGCTGCGTGGTCGATCGCAACGATCACGTGTGGGTCGCGCACTCGTTGAATCGCAGCACGGTAGGTCATCTGAAGAACGACGGCACTTACGTCGGCACGGTGCCGGTGCAGAGTGGTCCAACGGGCGTGGCCGTGGACGGCGCGGGCAAGATCTGGGCGACGAACCACAACAGCCGCACAGTTTCGCGGATCAATCCCAACGCCGGTCCGCTCTCCAGCGACGGCGTGACTCGCGTGGGCGCGGTCGATTTCACGACTCCAAATCTCGGCGGCGATCTCTACAACTACAGCGATATGACAGGCAGTACTCTGTCTGGCGTTCCCAGCACCGGCACGTGGTCGACGATCTTCGACAGCGGAATCGTCGGCGCGGAATGGGGACGCATCGGTTGGACCGCGCGGGTGTGCGGTGATGCGTCCCTGACGGTTACGGTCGCGAGTAGCACGAACGGCACCACGTTTGGACCAAACCAGATCGTTACAAACGGCGCGGATCCAACCGTCGCGAACGGACGATTCCTGAGAATCATCGTCAACTTCAAACGTTCCGCGACGGGTGAGACGCCCGTGCTTTACGACCTGAGTGTCGGCACGAGCGGGTTCACGCTTCCGGTCGTCCAAAACGAACCACCAACAGCTTCGGCCGGCGCGGATCAAACCGTGACGCTGCCAGACGTCGCGAAACTTCGCGGTACAACCTGCGACGACGGTTTTCCGCGCGGGTCATCGCTCGCGATCTCATGGTCCAAGGTAAGCGGACCGGGCGACGTGGCGTTTACGAAGCCCAACGCACCTGTCACCGATGCGAGCTTCACTGTGGCTGGCACTTACGTGTTGGGCTTCACGTCCAGCGATTCAGAAGCGAGCGCGAGCGATGAAATCACAGTGACCGCTTTGCCCGCGAATGCGGCGCCGATCGTCAATGCCGGGCCAAATCTAACGGTCACGTTACCAAACACAGTCACGCTGAACGGCACCGTCAGCGACGATGGTTTCCCGGTGGGTGGCACGCTCACGACTTTCTGGAGCCAGTTGAGTGGTCCAGGCCTCGTTACGTTCAACGAGCCGAACTCTCCGGTAACCAAAGCGATCTTCGCTTCGCCTGGAACCTACGTGTTGCGTCTGTCAGCGAACGACTCGCACCGCATCGGCACTGATGACGTGCAGGTCACCGTTAACGCTTCGCCGGCACTCACCGGCGCGACGTTGCAACTCGTCGCGGCGGTGCCCGGACCTTACGTGACCGGCACGCCGCAAACTCTGCGCGCCACGCTGCGCAACTCAGCCGGCACTCCGCTCGCTAACTTCGGCGTCGAGTTCACTGTCGCCGGACCAAACGCGACGACCGGCAGCGACGTAACGAACTCCTCAGGCGTGGCCACCTTCACCTATGCCGGCACAAATCCCGGCACTGACAGCGTCACTGCGCTCGTGCGCAGCACCGCAACTGCAAACATCACCTCAGGCGCGGTTGCGATGACGTGGACGCTGACTGCGCAATCGCCGCCGGTGGTCCAGGGTTCAATCGGTGGACCGTTGAATAACGCTTCTGTTACCGGAAGTGTGCCGATCACAGTCGGCGCAGGTGTGACGCTAACCAACGCGAAGGTTGAATACTGGCCGGCCGCAAACCCGGCCGCCGTAACCACCCTGGCGAGCGGCGTCGGTGGTGGTCCGGGAACAGTTTTGGCGACCCTCGACACGACTTTGATCGCCAACGGCAACTACGTCATTCGTGTTACCGGTACTGACGGCAATGGTCAGGAAACAATTAGCCAGGTGATCATCACCGTCACTGGTGAGAACAAACCGGGACGGATCACGTTCTCGATAACTGACATGACTGTGCCGTTGAGTGGCATTCCGATCACTATCGAACGCACTTACGACAGTCTTAACCGCAACCTGATCGGTGATTTCGGCTACGGCTGGGCGCTCGAAATGTCCGGACCGCGACTCGAAGTCAGTCCTGACAACGACGTTACGATCACTGAGCCTGGAACAGGGCGGCGGGTGACGTTCCAGTTTTCACCCACTTCGTTTGGCTTCCCGTTCAGCTTCTTCTATCAACCAACTTACCAGCCCGAACCCGGTGTGTTCGGCAAGCTGACTTCCAACGGTTGCGGTCTGCTGGTGAAATCCGGCACGGGCGTCGTGTGCTTCCTTTCACTCGACATCAACTACAACCCAACCGTCTACCAGTACACCGATCCTTACGGGCGCGAGTACCTCATGACCTCTACCGGACAGATGCTGTCGATCAAGAATCTCGACGGCAACGTACTCACGTTCTCGCCCAACGGCATCACCAGCAGCGCCGGCAATCTGACTGTGCCGTTCGTCCGTGATGCGCAAGGCCGCATCGAACAGATCACCGATCCGAATGGCAAGATCTATCGCTACACCTACGACGCGAACGGCGATCTCACTGCTGTAGCCCAGCCCGAGATCGATACTCCGATGCGCTACGAATACGATCCGGGACACTTTTTCCGCAAAGGGGTCGACGCTCGTGGAAATCCCGAAGCTACGAACACCTATTTCCCGAACGGCCGTCTCCAGAGCATCACGGATGCGATGGGTAAGACAACCAGCTACAGCTACGATCTGGTGAACAACAGCACCACGATTACTCATCCGGACAACACCGGTACGACGATTCAACGGTTCGACGCCAACGGATTAATGCTCAGCGAAACCGATCCGTTGAACCGGACCAGGACCTACACCTACGACGCAAATCGAAACAAGAAGACGGAAACCGACGCGCTCAACAAGACGACCTTCTACGACTACGATGCGAATGGTAACCTGAAGTCAGTCACCGATCCGCTCAACAAGACCATCTCCTACATCAACAACGAGCATGGCATGCCCACCTCGACGACTGACCAGTTGGGCAAGGTACGCACCATCACCTACGACGCCGACTTCAATCTAAGCGCGATGTCTGACGAGCTCGGAACTCAGGTCTCGTTTACCTGGGATGACCACGGCAATCCGTTGAGCATGACGGACGGAAATGGCAAGACCTTCAATTTTGCTTTCGATGCGTTTGGCAACGTCGTCAGCAAGACCGATCCGCTGGGCCATGTGACGAGTTACACCTACGACGACATGGGCCGCGTCCTAACGATGACTGATTCGCGCGGCGTCAGCCGGTTTGCCTACGACGCGCTGGGAAGAGTGAATTCGGTCAAAGACGCGCTGAACAACGAGACCAGATTCAGGTACGACAACAACGGCAACAAGATTGAGGAGATAAATGCACGGCAAGAGATCACGACGTTCGAGTATGACGCCGGCGATCGTCTCACGAAGGTCAATCACCCGGACGGCACGTCAATCAGCTACACCTACAACTTCCGCGGCCAGAAGCTTACTGAAACTGTGGCCGGGCCCGCGCCCAGCGGTGGTTTCCTCAGTCCGGAAGCAGCTTTCCAGGCAGTCTTTAGTCGTACTACGACTTACACCTATGACAATGCCGGACAAATGACGAAGGTTAAATTCGCGGACGACAGCGAAATCACTTTCGTTTACGACGAGGTCGGACGCGTCAAGTCAGCAACCGACGAACGCGGCAAGACCTACACCTACGAATACGATCCGAACTGTGGCTGCACGGATCGTCTGACAAAGAACATCGATCCTTCCGGCAATGAGTCAACGTTTGCGTACGATGCGAGCGGCCGGATGCTCTCTTTCATCGATGCCAACAATCGCGAGACGAAATACGAGTATGACGTTCGCGATCTGCTGGTCAAGACGATCCACCCCGACAACACCACGGAGACTAACGTCTACGACGGCATGGGCCGCGGCATCAGCAGCACCGATCAAGAAGGCCGGATCACGAAGTTTACTTACGACGAGAAGGGCAACATGACTTCGGTCGTGGATGCACTCAACCAGACCACGCAGTTTATTTGGGACGCGCAAGATAACCTGGTCTCGTCCACCGATCCGCTCGGCCGCACCACGCGGTACGAGTACGACGCGCTGAATCGGGTCATCAAGCGCATCCTGCCGCTCGGAATGTCGGAGCTCTACACGTACGACCAGATAGGCAATCTGGCGACACGGCGCGACTTCCGCGGCAAGCAGACCAATTACGACTACGATTCGATGGATCGCCTTATTGCCAAGACTCCGGATGCGAGTCTCGGTGAAGCGACGGTGACCTACACATACAATGAAACCGGCCAGCGCCACACGATGACTGACGGCTCGGGCACCACGAACTACACCTACGACGTGCGTGACCGGCTGCTCACCAAGGAGACGCCGCAGGGCACGCTCACCTACGGCTACGACCGCACCGGCAATCTGCTCTCGATGCGTTCGTCGAACACTGATGGCGTGACGGTGGATTACACCTACGACATCATGAACCGTCTGGAGTCGGTGGTTGACAACCGTCTGCCCACGGGAACCAATACTTACGCTTACGACAAGGTTGGTAATCTGAAGAGTGATCTGCGACCCAACGGCGTGAAGACTGATTACACGTACAACGTCGTGAATCGTTTGACCGACATGCTCGTGGGCAAGGGAGCGACGCAGCACGCGGCCTACACCTTCACGCTCGATCGCACTGGCCGTCGCACCAGTGCGACCGAACTGGGCGGGCGCACGGTCAGTTACACGTATGACCCGATCTACCGGTTGAAGCGTGAGGCAGTTAGCGGCGATCCGAACCCGGCAAAGAATGGCGCGGTTGATTACACTCACGATTCGGTTGGCAACCGCCTGTCGCGCATTTCATCGCTGGCGGGAGTGTTGTCTGCGACTTCGTCGTACGACGCTAACGATCGTCTGACGTCTGATTCGTACGACGCGAACGGTAACACTCGTTCAGCGGATGGTGTCACTTACGTCTACGACTACGAGGATCGTGTGAAGAGTTCGCAGGGCGGCGCTGTCCGAATCGTTTACGACGGCGACGGCAATCTCGCGTCGAAGACTACCGGCGGCGTGACGACGAAATACTTGATCGACGAGATGAATCCGACTGGCCTGCCGCAGGTTGCCGAAGAGTTAGTGGGTGGCCAGGTGATGCGACAGTACACCTACGGCAACCAGATCATCAGCCAGCGGCAGTTGATTGGTGGAGCATGGTCTACCAGTTTCTATTCGTTCGACGGGCACGGCAGTGTGCGGCAACTGACGAATGAAGCGGGGCAGGTCACTGACACCTACACGTACGATGCCTTCGGCAAGCTTCTCTCGCAGACCGGTGTGACGCCGAACGTTTATCTCTACGCTGGCGAACGCTTCGATGGTGATCTCGGTCTGTACTATCTCAGGGCCAGACACTATAACGCCGACCGCGGCAGGTTCACGACGATCGATCCGTTCGCTGGTTACATCGACGAGCCGATCTCTCTGCACAAATATCTCTATGCGCAGGCAGATCCGGTAAATTTCATTGACCCACTCGGTCTGTCGGTCCTGGCGGAGTATGGCCAGTTGGTCAAGCGCATTGCCCTTCGCGTTTGGGCTGCGGTTCGCGCTCTGGGCAGGGCCATTGCCTGTGTCTTTCTTTACGCAGCGTCATGGCTGGCGAGTATCGTTGGTTATCCCGCTTGGCTGGTGGTACGTAGACTGGCGCAACGTATGGGTCTGGCGTTCTGTGTTTGCCGTATCAGGAAGACCACGCCGGGTTATAAACCGCCGAGCGCGCCAGACAACAAGAGAACGGGCGACGACTTCCGAGACTTTCTGAGGGACCTCTTTGAAGCCCTGGGTTATGATGTGGCTCCAGGCGAGCCATACTTTAATACCCCGCGCGGACCGCGCAAGATCGACGTCGGTATCAGCAAAGGCGGATGGAGCGGAGGCATTGAAGGCAAGGTGAATGGTTCACCTTACAAGCCTTCGCAACGCTGGAAGGATGGATGGTTGAGACGCAACCGCAATTATCCGGTGAGGTTGATCCGGTTCATTCAGTGGCGCTGCTTCAGGAGGTGATCCGGGGAGGGACGAATGGGTGCATCGGTAAATGCTTACTGGCCGGGAATCACTGATGAACAGTTGGAGTCGCAGCCCGGTTTCTACAACGACGACAAGCCGTGGGGCGACTGGATGGCAGCACGCGAGGAACTTCCGGGTGCGTTCGACGCCATCCGCGGTTTAGGCGCCGAGGCAATACTGTCGTTAAAGACCGACGGATGGGATGATGACGACGTTCAGTGGGTCACGCCCCAACAGATGCGTGAAGCCGCGACAAGGCTACGTGAAGCAGTTGACGCGCGGCGTCCCGAGACGGAAGTCATCCTCGACGCCTATCGGCCGGGGGCGATTGGGGAGGAACCGTTAGCGGATGAATTTATTCGTGATCTTGACGATGTCATTGCAATTACGCAGTGGGCTGAACAGGAAGGTGCGAAGAAGATGACGCTGGAGGTCAACTGGTGATGATCAGAGTTTTCATGAGCTTCGGTGTGTTGCTGCTTCTTGTCGCGACTGGTCAGGCACAAACGCCGCTGAAGAAAAATGACCTCACCATCGCAGACAGGGAAGCTTGGCGGAAGGTGTTGCAATGGCCGGTTGATCTCGAGCAGCAGTGGCAGCGATCGCGTATTGATAAGAACTCCGAGGCGAGCGGACTGAACTTTTACAAGCTCGGCCAGGGAAACTATCTTGTCGCGATCGAGGTGCATGAGAGTGCTTATCAGCCGCGGTATGTGTTCATGTACTACTCCGAATCGGAGAGGCGTAGTTTGGCTTCGGGGCGCTTGTTGAAGTTGAAGACTTACGAGCGCGACGATGATGATGGCCATGTTTCGATGAAGCTGTTGACTGAAGTTGAAGGTGTGGCGACATTTGATAACGCGAAGAAACAGCTTGTGTTCTATACGAAAGGTCGCGGCATTGGCGACTGCGGCTCGCTGGTGCGCTACAACATCTTTCCTAATCGAACGGTTCCTGCCGAAGCCCGTGTTCATGCCTGTTACGACGACTATTCGCTGGGCGTGACCGATCCGTTGCGCTGGAAAAGAGTGAAACGTCTCTAGTGCCCTTCCGATCTGCGGCGGTTCGCGTTAACCTTTGAGCGTTATGAAATCAAAGATTTACGCGATCTTGCTCGTCTCGCTGTTCACAGTTGCAATCAACACACAGGCGCAGCAGCCCGTAACCGCGGCTGAATCCGCGGAAAAACTACGCGCGCAGTTGCTTGAAGTGCAGACGAGGGAGGCCGAACTTAATGCTCGCGCTCAGCAGTTGGACGAACAACTCAAGCCGGAGAACATCGAGCGTTCGCTGGCGGGATTGGATCAACCAGGCCGGAAGAGTTGCGAGAGGCGCGGCGGAAGCAACTGCAAATCGAGCGCGATGGTGTGGCGGCGCAACTCAAGCTGCTCGAGACCAGCCGTATGCGTCTGGAAGCCGCGATACGCGACGCTGAGGTCCGCGCCTATCAAGACAGTGCGCAGGGAGCACCGTCAACGCAGATGGTGGTCACGCAGGGAATTTTCGGCAGGCGTTTGTTGTTTTCAGGATCGGCGACGGTCGCGGTAGCTGGACTAATTGCCGGCTTCTTTGTTCGCCGCCGGCTGCGTAGAAGAAGATCTGAAAAGTAATCCGCCCTGATTTGAGCTTCTTCTCTGTGCGACCTCTGTGTTCTCTGTGCCTCCGTGGTGTTCTGTTGGAAATCGATAACCACGGAGACACAGAGAACACAGGGTTCACGGAGAAAGCCAAACTGGGCACTACGAGTGTTTTCTCTTCTGCCACACTTAGCTCACTTTCTACTTTCGATCTGGAGGATGCTCACGATGCGATACGTTGCTGCTCTGACTCTTGCTCTGCTGGCTATTGCTCTGTTGCCGCGTACACACTTCTCTCAAGGCCAGGGCGGCCAGATGGAAGCTTCGCGCGGCGTCGCCGGCGGCGGTGTTTCGGTTTCCGGCTGGACGGGAAAGATCGACGCTAAAGAAGAAGCCAACGGAATGACGCTCAACAGCGCGAAGTTTGCAAAAGAAGGCGACGCGCTGCATGTCGTCACCGGTCCCGCCGTGACGTACTGGAACCCGGCAAACAAAGCCACCGGTGACTACACCGTGAAGGCGACGTTCAAAGAACCGAAGTACATGAACCTCAACAACCATCCCCATCCATACGGAATCATGATTGCGGGTAACGATCTCGGCACTGACAAGCAGAGCTACCTCTACTGCGCGGCTTACGGCAATGGCAACTTCATCGTTCGCGGCTTCGGCCCCGAAGCATTTCAGATGAATGGACGCGGCGCACCCGATCCAGCCGTGAACAAAGCCGCTGGTGTTGGTGAACCGGTGACGCAGGAGATCGCCCTGTCAGTAAAAGGCGACAAGGTTGAGTGCGCGATCAACAACAAGGTAGTCGCGAGTTACGAAAGGTCGGCCGTGGTTAGCCTCGGTAAATTGAAATCCACGGACGGAGTCTACGGACTGCGCTTCGCACACAACACCGAAGTCATGGTCACCGGACTGAAAATGACGAAGAACTAAGGGACCTTTTGGAATCACAGATAGAAGATGACCGTAGGCTTCGTCGTAACTGTCGCCATACTTCTCGGTCTACTGCTTTTCCTGGTTCACGAAATCCGACGTCCGGTTCGCGTTACTAACCCGCGCTGGCCCAAGAGACTTCGCATAACGCTGATCGCGATATTGCTGGCGATCGGCGGCGTGGTCGGCTGGGCGTTGTTCATCGAACCCAATCGCCTGATTACTCGCTACGAAACACTTCAGATTGATCAATGGCCTCACCCACTCTCGGATTTGAAGATAGCCGTGCTCTCGGACATTCACGCGGGCTCGGCATTTATTGACGAACCAAAGTTGCGCCTGATCGTGGAGCGCACCAATCAACTCCAACCGGATCTGATCGTTATTGCGGGAGACTTCGTCACCGGCAACGGGCGCACGAGTCACAGAATCGAGCCGGAAGTCTTTGCTCCGATTTTGAAAAACTTCCGTGCGCCGCTCGGTGTTTACGCCGTGCTGGGCAATCACGATTGGTGGTACAACGCGCAAAAAGTGCGCAGCGCGCTGGAAGCGAACGGGATCAGGGTGCTGGAAAACGAGTTCACCCGGATCGACAGCCGCGGTGGTCCTTTCTTCCTCGTCGGGCTTGCCGATCTTTGGGAGGGCGAACAGCGCATTCAGGAAACGATCGCGAGCATACCGCCGGGTGCGCCGGTGATTGCGCTCACCCACAATCCCGATATCTTTCCTCAACTACCTCAACGCGTGACGTTGTTGCTGGCTGGTCATACACACGGCGGACAGGTGCGGTTTCCGCTGATTGGCAGCGTGGTCCAGTCGTCGAGATATGGTGAACGTTATGTGGCCGGGCACGTGGTGGAGAACGGTCATCATCTTTTCGTTACGACTGGAATCGGCACCAGCATCGCTCCCGTGCGCTTCGGCGTCCCACCGGAGATCGTGTTGTTAACGTTGAGATCCGTGGGTTAGTGATCGGCGAGGCGGGCAGCCTGGGTTAGAAGGTAGTTGCGTTCCGGGAGGCTGGCAGTTTTTGTTGCCGCCGCGCGATAGTGAGCGATGGCCGCCGCGTGGTCGCCGGCGAGTTCCAGCAAATGCCCGCGCACGGCATGCAGCCGGTGATGGTTCGCGATACGTGAATCGCTGTCGAGCTGAGCGAGCAGTTCCAATCCCGCCGCTGGTCCATGCACCATCGCCGCCGCGACTGCGTGATTCAGTCTAACCATCGGATTGTCAGACATTCGCTTCAGCAGCTCGTAGAGCGCGAGTATCTGCGGCCAATCAGTCTCCTCAGCCCGCGTTGCTTCATCGTGAACGGCAGCAATAGCGGCCTGCAACTGGTATGGACCAATCGCACCCTTCGGCAGCGTCGCCGAAATCAACTCCACGCCTTCGGCAATCTGTTGCTGGTTCCAAAGCGCCCGTTCCTGTTCAACGAGTGGGATCAACTCACCCTCAGCGGTCGTTCGTGCTGAACGGCGAGCATCTGTCAACAACATGAGTGCGAGCAAACCGGCGACTTCCGTGTCATCACGTTGCAGTTGGTGAACTATCCGCGTGAGTCGTATCGCTTCCTGCGCCAGGTCGGCGCGGTGCAACTCTGGCCCGGCACTGCTCGTGTAGCCTTCGTTGAAGATGAGATAAAGCACGTGCAAAACGGCGCGCAGCCGTTGCGCGCGCTCGCTCGGAGTTGGCATTTGAAACGGAATGCCAGACTTTTTGATCGTTTGTTTGGCCCGGCTGATTCGCTGGGCCATGGTAGCTTCGGGGACGAGAAACGCGTGCGCGATCTCGGCGGTAGTGAGTCCGCCAACAGCACGCAGTGTCAATGCAATCGCGGAAGATGAAGTCAACGAAGGATGACAACACATGAACAGCAGGACCAGCGTGTCATCTTCCTGCGGTGCGACGTCGATGTTTGGTTCGACTGTGCTTTCGCGTTCGCGAACCGACTCGCTCTCTCGCACGCGACGAGCCGAGTCGCTGCGAATCTGATCGGTCATCCGGCGAAAGGCGACTTGAGTTAGCCACGCACGTGGATTGTCCGGCAGGCCTTCGCGAGGCCATTGGAGGGCTGCTGCCAGCGAGGCTTCCTGCACCGCGTCTTCAGCGGCGGCGAAGTCGCGAAACCTGCGGACCACCGCGCCGAGCACTTGCGGCGTCAACTCGCGCAATAGTTGCTCAATCGCTAACATACTCCGAACATGGACTCCGATTTTACCCTCGTTGAGATTGAACGATGGCGGCCGGAGAAGACCACTCGCGAGGCCGACGTGCGTTCGCTTGGTGACCTGTTGCACGATTGTGTGCACGCGGGAGCTTCAGTGAGCTTCATCCTGCCGTTCTCACGCGCTGACGCTGCTGCCTTCTGGCGCGACAGAGTTCTGCCGACGGTCGAGTCCGGAACGTGTTGCGTGCTGGTGGCGCGTCGCGATGGGCAGATCGTCGGCACTGTGCAACTTGATCTCGCGACTCCGCCAAATCAACCGCATCGCGGCGAGATCAAGAAGCTGCTGGTTCATCCCTCTGCGCGACGCAGCGGGATTGCCCGTGCGCTGATGATGTCGATCGAGCAACACGCTCGCGACGCGCAGCGGACGTTGCTTACGCTCGATACTGCGAGTGCGGCTGCCGAGCAACTCTACTGGTCGCTTGGCTACGTTCGTGTCGGGGTAATCCCGGCATTCTCCCTGCGTCCCGACACGCGCGAGCTGGAAGGCACAACGGTGATGTATAAAGAGCTGCATCAGTCACAATAACCGTCAGGAGCGCGATTCATCACTTGCCGCACTTCGAGCGGCATCGTATCCGGTGTGCCGGCTGGAGCCGGCGCCAGTGACGCACGCGCAGCGATCTTGATCGCCTCTTCCTCATTTTCAACGTCGATTATCCAATAGCCAGCGAGAAATTCCTTCGACTCCGGAAACACTCCATCTGTTATCGGCTCGCCGTTTTTTCCCGCGCGCACCAGCTTCGCTTGATCAGGAAACGCCAGCCCGGCGGTCTCCACCAGCACGCCCGACTCCTTCAATTCCTTGTTGAAATTGCGCATGAAAGCGATATTTGCTTGCAGATCTTCCTTCGGCCAGTTGGAATACCATTCAAAAACTTCCTTCGTCGCGCTCATCAGCAGCATGTATTTCACGTTTGTTCTCTCCTTCTCGTCGTTTTGGGTACTTCCAATGTGTAGTCGGATCTGCCCGGCACTTTTCGACATCACCTGAGAAAGTCTTCTCGCATCACCACGGGCAACGCTGGTCGTATCCTGATTCGGTTTTCTCTGTGCATCCTCCGTGGACTCTGTGTCTCTGTGGTTCACTTGTTGAGGAAACTAACCACAGAGGCACAGAGTACACATCAGAGATTCACAGAGAAGAAGCTCACATCAGGATATTACTGGCAGCGCTGTTTACCTTGACTCGATCTGACGCGAAGAGTAGGCTCTTCACGCTCAGACTCCCTCGACAATCAGTAACACAGTAGACGGCAAAAGTTTACCTCGCGACGCAGGTTCCCTGACGCCTGTGCCTTCACCCAACTAAAGGAGATCAAAATGTCCAAGATCCGTTTCCTTCTCATCCTCTTAACTCTGAGCGCGGTCGTGGGTATCTCATGGCTGAGTCACTCTGCCAGGACCGGCGCGACGGCAGTCAACGGCCCAAATCTTTCCGTTCGCGAAGATGTCCTCGGTTCGCAGTGGGTCGTACGCCAGGAGAAGATTTCCGCCACTGCTTGCAGCGCGATCGAAGGTGAAGTCACGCCCGGACTGCGCACACTGGTGCGATTCACCGTGATGACACCAAACACCGGTAATGCGGACATCTTTGTCGGCGATCCAAACGAACACGTGGCGGCGAATGACGGCTTGTTTGAATTTGCGAGTTGCCACAACCATTATCACTTTCGTCATTACGCCTTGTACGAACTCGTAGATCCACACACCGGTCAGGTCTGGCGTGCTGCGAAACGTGGCTTTTGCATGCTCGATACCGATCCCAATCCAGTGCCGGTCGGCGGCGTTCCACCTAAATCAGGGAAATTCAGAAACTGTGGAGCAGTTGGTATTCCGGGTAATCAGGGAATCACTGCGGGTTGGGCCGACACTTACCGGTTCACGCTCGCCGGACAGTACTTCGTTCTGGATGGTGGCGATGGGCAACCGGTGGTGCCGCCGGGCGATTACATCATCCGCATCACAGTCAATCCGCCTTTCATCGCCCAAGCCGGCGAGGCTTGCCCGAACGTTGATAGCAACGGCTTCTGCCATCAGTTGCCGGAAACGAACTACAACGACAACGTGGGTACCGCCGCGATCTCCATCCCGGCGCATCCGGGACGTCAGGGCGCCGGTCCACTCGCTGGTAACACAGACGCACTAGAGGAATGTGATAACGGCTGCAATCCTTAAAATCGGTGTCGGGTGCGATGTATTAGGGCGACGCTAAGATGTCGCCCTCTTTCTATCTGCGGACGACGCAAGGTATATTTGCTGCCAGGTATGTGCTTCAGGATTTTCCTTGGCGCGGTCTTGTTCGTTACGACTGTTTCCGCACAGCAGCAAAGACCTGCAGTCGAACCCGTAAAACCTCCGTCAGTCACAGTTGCTGTTTCTCCCGGCGGCCTCATGCTCGCGGTAGCTCGAAGCGAGGGCGGTGCCGCCAAACGCTCCGGCCGCGTCGAACTCTGGAATCTCGGAACCGGTGAGTTGCAACGGACAATCACCGGGTTTGATGGTCCAATCTGGTCACTGACATTTTCCCCGGACGGCAAATCGATTATCACGCTGAGCACTGAGTTCCACGAAGCGAAGATTCAGTCGTCGGTAAAAGATCGCGACGAAAAAGTTCGGGCGGAACTCAAGTGGTGGAATACACAGAACGGAGACTTTGTCAGAAAGGTTCAGGTCGGCAACGAGGGGGTGGCCAGTGTGGAAGCGAGCTGGTCACCGGCGGGCAATCTCCTGGCTCTTGTCGAGCGCTACCCGGAACGGCAACTAACACAGGTTACCGAGCGAGGGGCCTTCCAGCAGCGAATCGTACGTCCCGGTTTTGTCGAAATCGAGCAGATGGAACTCCGACTGTTGAACACCGATACAGGAGAGAGAACGGTCAAAGTCGAAGATTCGAGCAAGACTTCCCGCGGGTACTTCTCTCAGATTTTCGGCCGTCTGCAACGTCCAGTCTTCTCGTCCGACGGGAAGTTACTGGCGGCAGTCGCTGGCTCAGAGGTGAGTCTCTGGAGTGTCGACAGCGGCAAGAAAGTCCTGGCGTTAAAGAAACTGCTTGGGCTGCCCGCAGCAATTGCGTTCTCTCCTGATGACCGAATGATTGCCGTGGCGAGCATCAAGGGAAGCATGCCGGGAGGAGAAAGCGAGATCACTGTTTGGGAAGTCTCAACGGGCAAACTGCTGAATCAGATAAAAGGCAGGAAT
>DASXRE010000075.1:0-8131 GCA_036506775.1 Pyrinomonadaceae bacterium
TAAGACCTCTGTGCTGCTCTGTGTTCTCTGTGTCTCTGTGGTGTCTAATCGCCCAACGGAAAACCACAGAGACACAGAGAACACAGAGCAGCACAGAGAAGATTTCAACTTAGATTAGCCTCACACAGAATGGAGAGAAGCTATGAATCCTCACTTGAATGAGCTTACGCATGAGATTGTTGGTGCAGCAATTGAAGTTCACCGTCACCTTGGACCAGGGCTTCTGGAGTCGTCGTATCGGGAATGCTTGTGTCGTGAACTACTGCTGCGAGGTGTTCGGTTTCGGAGAGAATGCAAGCTGCCAGTTCAATACAAGGGTATCAACCTGGACTGTGCCTACCGGGTAGATATTCTGGTTGGCGAACTCGTGGCCGTGGAGCTTAAGGCCGTAGACGTGATAGCTCCAGTTCATGAAGCGCAGTTATTAACTTACCTCCGGCTTGGTGGATGGAAGGTTGGGTTATTGATCAACTTCAACGTTCGGGTGTTGAAGGACGGAATACGTAGACGAATTCTGTAACCAGAAGTTCTCTGTGTACCTCTGTGTGCTCTGTGTCTCTGTGGTGTTCTGGTCGCGCAACGGAAACCACAGAGACACAGAGCACACAGAGGGGCACAGAGGAAGCAAAAGCAATGAGTCGAACTGTGGCAGGGTTAATTGTAGTGTTTGCGACAGCGTTGGCGATCGCGTCATGGCGAACGTCTGCCGCAGAGCAGACGGCGACGGCGCCGAAGGTGGAGGGATGTGTGTCGTGTCATGGATTAATTGAGCCGATGCACAAGTACGGCACGACCGAGACGCTGGAGAAGATCAAGGATGGCAAGGACGCAGTGGGTTTGAGTTGTACCGCGTGTCACGGCGGGAATCCGGTGCCGCGCAAGACGAGCGATGCGCCCGCTGAGATCGAACGCGTCAAACGCGAGGCGCACGTGCAGCCACTCTACCCACGCGAATGGCAGCGTTCGGGGAGGCACAGTGGCGCGAATCCGGAACGGTCCAACACGCTTTTGAATCGAGAGAGTTGGGAGTTTGTACGCTTTATTAATCCCGGTGATCTGCGCGTCGCGGCGAAAACGTGCGGCAGCGCTTCGTGTCATGAAGTTGAGTCGAAAAACGTTGCGCGCAGCATGATGACCCACGGCGCAATGCTTTGGGGTGCTGCACTCTATAACAACGGTAGTTTTCCGCTTAAAGATCCGCGGTTCGCGGAGAGTTACAGTGAAAACGGGAACCCACAAACGCTGCTCCAATCCGTGTCCGATGAAGAACGACGCACGAAAGGTTTCTTGAGCTTACTGGAACCACTTCCACGTTGGGAGATCTCCCAACCGGGAAACGTTCTACGCGTGTTTGAACGCGGCGGACGGCGTCGACTCGAGGTCGGACTTCCGGATAAAGACGAGGATCCGGGCAAGCCGGACAAGGGATTGAGTGCTCGTGGATTCGGCACTGCGCAGAGAACAGATCCAGTTTTTCTCGGATTGCAAAAGACAAGGCTTTTGGATCCAACCCTGAACCATCTTGGCACAAACGATCATCCGGGCGACTATCGCTCCTCCGGTTGTTCGGCGTGCCACGTGATCTACGCGAACGATCGCGATCCCGCACACTCCGCCTTCTACCAGCAAGCCGGCAACCTCGGCCGCTCGCAAACAGCCGACACAAACATTCCGAAGAACGAATCGGGTCATCCGATCAAGCACCAGTTCACCAGTCAGATTCCGACGTCACAGTGCATGGTCTGTCACATGCACCCAGGCACGAACATGGTCGCGAGTTTTATGGGACTGACCTGGTGGGACAATGAGAGCGATGGCGCGAAGCTGTACCCGCCCGCGCAACACGATCCGGATCAGGACGAAGAGCAGGAGAAGCTGAATCGCAACCCTGAAGCAGCGAGCCTTCGTGGTCTCTGGTCCAACTTCGAGTTTTTGAAAGACACCGGCACGCCGGAGTTCAACGCGCTGTTGCGCAACACACAGTTTGCCGATTCACACGGCCATGGCTGGCTGTTTCGCAAAGTCTTCAAACGCGATCGCAAGGGCAATCTGCTCGACGCGGAAGACAACATCATCTCGCCAGACGATCCGGCGAAGTTCAGCAAGGCCGTGCATCTCGACGACATTCATCTAGAACGCGGCATGCATTGCGTTGATTGTCACTTTCGTCAGGACTCTCACGGCGACGGCAATCTTTACAACGAACCGCGCGCGGCGATCGAGGTCGCTTGCGAAGACTGTCACGGAACAATCAAACAAAAAGCGATGCTCTTCACGTCTGGTCCAGCGGCGGCGCTTGCGACCGGCAGCGCCGCTGAACGACGCAAATCCCAGAACCAGCCTTTGCTCGGCCAGGACCTTACACGGATCCGCGTGCGCGATGAATCGGGCACTCGCGTTCCGCTTTTCCAGCGCGTCACCCGCGATCGAAGACGAAAGGACGAACACGGCAAGGATGTCGAGTTGAAAGCCGGCGATATCATGCAGAACTCGATGGTCGTGCCGGGGCGCTGGTGGCGCGTGCCGCAAACGCTCGACACCGTCACTCCCGGTGCCCGGGATTACAATGAGAAGTCGCACTACGCCAAAACGATTCGCAAAGACAACGTGGCGTGGGGCGACGTGCCGTCCAACACCAACGAGCTCGCGCACCGCGACAACGACATGACGTGTGTGTCGTGTCACTCCTCGTGGATGACGAGCTGTTTTGGTTGTCACCTGTCGATGCAGGCAAATCGCAAAATGCCGAACAGGCACAACGAAGGCGGCAACTCGCGTAATTTCACCCAGTACAACTTTCAGGTACTGCGCGACGACGTGTTCATGCTCGGTCGCGACGGAACCGTCACTGGCCACCGCGTGGCGCCCGTGCGTTCGTCTTCAGCAGTGCTGGTGAGTTCGCAGAACCAGAATCGCGAGTGGATCTACTCGCAACAGCAGACGACTTCAGCCGAAGGATTTGCAGGTCAGTCCTTCAACACGCACGTGCCGCATACCGTGCGCGCAAAAGAGACGAAGGGTTGCAGCGACTGTCACGTGTCGGAGAAGAACGATAACAACGCGTGGCTGGCTCAGTTGCTGTTGCAGGGTACGAATTTCGTGAACTTTATGGGCCGGTACGTTTACGTAGCTGCTGAGGAGGCGTTGGAAGTTGTGGTTGCAACGGAGCAGACAGAGCCGCAGGCGGTGATGGGCAGCACGTTACAGAAGATTGCGTATCCGTCGAATTACGATCAGTTTGTGCGTGGCGGGCGAGAGTTGAAGACGTTCTACGAGCACAAGGGTAATCCGCGGGTGTTGCAGGTGCAGTTGCGTGGTGAGTATGCGTACGTGGCCGCGGGCGAGGGCGGTCTGCGTGTTTACGACGTGGCCCAGATCGATCAGAAAGGTTTTTCGGAACGGATCGTGACGGCGCCGGTGTCGCGTTTTGGGCAGAGGTTTTGGGTGAAGACGAAGTATGCAACCGCGGTGGCGGCGCCGACGACGCTCGCGGTAGATCCAGCGCGCACGAAGCGGCCGGAAAACGAAGAGCAGGCGATTCATCCGCTCTATGCATATCTTTATGTCGCGGATAAGTACGAGGGGTTGGTTTTAGTGAACGCGGCGACACTGCTGGATGGCGATCCGCTGAATAACTATCTGAAACGCGCACGTGAGGCGTTCAATCCTGACGGTGTGCTTAACGGTGCGAACAACATCACGATCGCGGGCACTTACGCGTACATCACGACAGACGATCGCCTGGTTGTGATTGACATTAACGAGCCGCTAAAGCCGCGCGTTGTCCGCACCATCCCTTTGCCACAACCTCGGGCAATCGCGATTCAGTTTAGATATGCATTTGTTGTTGATCGGGACGGCCTGAAAGTAATTGACGTAACCGTGCCGGCGCAGGCGCGGATCGTCGAAGGCGCTTTCGTTTCGCTTGCTGATGCGCATGACGTTTACGTGGCGCGCACCTACGCTTACGTCGCGAACGGCAAAGAGGGAATTGCAATCGTGGACGTCGAACAGTCCGAGCGGCCGCGGCTGGACCAGACGTTCAATGCCGGTGGACAACTTAACGATGTTCACCAGGTAAAGATCGCGATAACCAACGCGAGTCTGTTTGCGTATGTGGCTGACGGGAAGAATGGATTGCGTATCTTGCAGCTCACGTCGCCGGAGACGATGCCGAAGTATGCGGGGTTTAGTCCGCGACCGCGTCCGGAGCTAATCGCGACCTTCAAAACAAAAGGAGAGGCGTTAGGGATTTCGAAACCGTTGGATCGCGATCGCGCGGTGGATGAGAGCGGGAATCAGATCTCGGTGTTTGGGCGGCGCGGCGCGCGGCCGTTCACGTATGACGAAATCATCCGCATGTTGAAGACGAACGACGGAAAAGGCGACTGGTTTAGCGTCAAGGACCACAGATGACACGGATCTACATCAGGTGGTTTTTCAGCTTACGGATAAGATCCTTTGCTTCTTCGCCGCTCAGCGAATCGGACGCGGTTCGAAGCTCGTCGACAACCTTTTGGTTGGCCAAGTCAAACAGCGATGCCTGCGCCGCAGCTTTGCGGCGGCCAGCGCGGCTGGCGGCTTTGTCGAGTGCGGTGTGGGTTGCGGCCGCGCCTAACGCGATCGGCTCTTCAGTCTGCGCCTGATCCTGTTCCGTGAACACGTCCAGTTCGTAACGCTCCAAACGCGCCAACACTTCACGCGCCATCGCCAGCACTGGCGGCGGCAAACCCGCCAGACGCGCGACTTCAATGCCGTAAGACTTCGACGCTCGCCCGCGTTCCAGCCGATGCAAAAACACTACTTCACCTTCGCGCTCTGTAGCCGTGATCTGATAGTTCTGCGCGCCGGGCAAACGTTCGGCGAGTTCGGTGAGTTCGTGGTAGTGCGTGGCGAAGAGCGTCTTTGCGGCGTGGTCTGCTGAGTCGTGCAGGTATTCAGCGACGGCCCACGCGATCGACAAACCATCAAATGTCGCGGTGCCGCGACCAATCTCGTCGAGCAATACCAGTGAACGTGGCGTCGCGCTGTGCAGGATCGCGGCAGTTTCAGTCATCTCCACCATGAACGTCGAACGCCCGCGCGTGAGATCGTCTGACGCGCCGACGCGCGTCCAGATGCGGTCTAGCAACGGCAAACGCGCGCGCTCAGCGGGAACGAAACAACCGGTCTGCGCGAGAATGCAGATGATGGCGGTCTGGCGCAGGATCGTGCTCTTGCCGCCCATGTTTGGGCCGGTGATGATCAGCAGGCGATCGGTGGAGTTATTGAGATAGACACTGTTCGGCACGAAGGGTTCATCGATGAACGCTTCGATTACCGGATGACGGCCCTGCACGATCTCGAGTTCATCGCCGTCGTGCAGCACCGGAAGAACGTAGCGACGCCGGGCTGAAGTCTCAGCCAACCCTGCGAGCGCATCGAGTGCGGCAAGCGCGCGCGCCGTCATCTGAATGCGTTTGGTCTCGGCGGCGATCTGGCGGCAGACTTCGCCAAATAATTCCGACTCGAGTTGAATGATTCGCTCGTCGGCGCCGAGCACCTTCTTTTCCCACTCGCGCAGTTCGGGCGTGGTGAAACGTTCGGCATTCGCGAGCGTCTGCCGGCGTTCGTACTCGACCGGAACACGCGCGGCGTTGGCTTTTGAAACCTCGATGAAGTAACCAAAGACGCCGTTGAAACGAATGCGCAGGTTGCCGATGCCACTGCGCGCGCGCTCCGTCGCTTCGAGAGTGGCGATGATCTGTTTCGCGTTGCGGCTGATGGAGCGCAGTTCGTCCAGTTCGGCGGAGAAACCTTCGCGGATCGTATCGCCGTCGGAGAGTTTTACGGGCGGATCATCGGTGATGGCGTTACCAATTAATTCCCGGACGTCGAGCAGCTCGTCCGTATTCTCGGCCAGCACCTCCAGCAGCGAGGAGTCCAGCCCGCTCAACACCTCCCGGATCGCCGGCACCTGATTCAGCGAACGCAGCATCGAGACGAGATCTCGTGGCGTTGCCGATCCCAGACTCACGCGACCGATCAAACGTTCGAGATCGGAAACTTCCTTTAACAACGCGCGCAGCTTGTCGCGCCGCATGTGAGACGCAAACAGATCCTGCACCGCCACCAGACGCGCTTCGACTTCCACTCGCTTCATGCACGGCCGCAACAACCACGAGCGCAGCAGACGCGCGCCCATGCCCGTCACCGTTTCGTCGATGACCTGCAAGAGTGAACGGCCACTGCCGCCGGCCAACGATTCCACGAGTTCGAGATTGCGGACCGTCACGCTGTCGAGCACGAGATGGTCCTGTGGTTCGAAGTAAACGAGATCGGTGACGTGAGCCGCAGCCGCGCGCTGCGTCTCCTGTGCGTACCGCAAACACGCTCCGGCCGCGCGAATCGCTTCGTCTTTTTTGGTCAGCCCATAGCCGTCAAGAATTGGCACCTTGAAGTGATCGAGCAGGAGCGCCTGGCAATCGTCTCGTTGCCACTTCCAGTCGTCGATGGGCGTCAGCGTTGCGGCGAATCCGTATTCAGATTCGTGATTGTTTAGGGGCGGCCACGGAGTGCCGCCCCTACTGTCGTCCTGAAGCGGCAAAGGCGCAGTCTGCGTCTTTCCGGAGAGCCCGGTTTTGATGAGGGCGCCGAGCGACGCGGGGAAGAGCAGTTCGCGCGGAGCGTAGGATTCGAGTGCTGCGCGAATGCGAGTCCATGAGTCGCGCCCTGTTTCCTGCGTGACGCGAAACTCGCCGGTCGAGATGTCGAGAAACGCGGCGCCGATCGTTTCGCCTGCCGAACAGACGGCGGCGAGAAATACCGGCTCGCGTGCTTCGAGCAACTGCGGATCGATCGGTGTGCCTGGCGTGACGATGCGCACCACTTCGCGCCGCACCAGCTTCTTCGTTTTTCCGGCTTCCTCCGTCTGTTCGCAAATCGCGACGCGATAACCTTTGCGAACAAGGCGCGCGATGTAGTTGGCTGCGGAATGGTGCGGCACGCCGCACATGGGGACGGGATTTTCGGTCTCCTTATGACGTGCGGTGAGAGTTATTTGCAGCTCGCGCGAGCCGGTGAGCGCGTCGTCAAAAAAGAGTTCGTAGAAGTCGCCGAGACGAAAAAACAGCAACGTCCCGGGATGCTGCTGCTTGAGTTCCTGGTACTGCCGCAGCATCGGGGTGGTGTTTGACTGATTCATAATTTGTGAGCGCCACAGATTAACACGGAGTATTGGAATGTGTTAATTTCAGCCCAACGTGACCAATTCACTGCTAACCAACTCTCTTCAGGAACATCTAGAAACTGTCCGGAAGTTGCTCGAATCTTCTCTGCCTGCGATCGAACAATCAGGCCAGTTGATCTGTGACGCACTCGCCGCCGGAAACAAGATTCTGATCTGCGGCAACGGCGGCAGCGCGGCTGACGCGCAACACATCGCCGCGGAGCTGATTGGTTATTACGAAAGTCAGCGACGTTCGTGGCCCGCGATCGCACTCACGACCGATACTTCGGCACTCACCGCGGTGAGCAACGATCTCGGATTCGAACACGTTTTCGCGCGTCAGGTGGCCGGCTTGGCACAGCCGGGAGACGTGCTGATTGCGATCAGCACGAGTGGAAAATCGAAAAACGTCATCAGAGCTGTAGAGCAGGCGAAAGAATCGGGCTGCAAGACAATCGCCCTCACCGGTGCTTCCGCGGACGCGCTTGGAGCTTTGTGCGACGTTGTTGTCGCCGTACCGGGCACGCGCACTTCGAGAATTCAGGAAGCTCACATCACTATCGGACACCTCTGGTGCGAGATGGTCGACCAGTTATCGTAAAACACAACATTTTGTGCCTGACAGTCTTGACACATGCAAGGCATCGCGGTAGTCTCTGCTGGCACATCAGTACGATCTCATTCGTCTTCGGATTGCGCGGAGCTTCCCCGACATGCGTCGCCGTTAGTGATTCAGTGAGACCTTGATGTTTTGTAAAGAACTACCGATTCCGACCACGATAAAACTAAACTCCGCACACTCACCATCAGCAGTCGCGTCAAGCACCCCCGTCGAAGTTATTTACTACTACTACTACTTCGAACGATAGTTGTAGGGGCGGCACTCTGTGGCCGCCCCCGAAAGCGACGCGGGGGGCGGCCACA
>DASXRE010000076.1:0-45625 GCA_036506775.1 Pyrinomonadaceae bacterium
ACGGCCGCATGGCCAACAACCAGATGACGAACTACATCATTCCCACGCCCGCTGATATTCCACCGATTCGCGTCTTCTTCGAAGAAAATCCTTACGCCTACGGACCGGGCGGCGCGAAAGGCATCGGCGAGTTGCCGATGGACGGCGCTGCGCCGGCGATCCTCAACGCGATCGAAAACGCCACCGGAGTGAGTTTCACTCGAATCCCACTGATGCCTGAGATGTTGATGGAGAGATTCGCGGATTAGTGACGCTCTTCTCTGTGTACCTCTGTGTCTCCGTGGTTACGAACCTTCAACTGAATACCACAGAGACACAGAGAACACAGAGGCACACAGAGAAGAATTTAGTCTTCGGCGTGTTCGTTACCGTTGAAGTGCAGCACCGTTGATTCGTCATCGACCACAGTCTCGAGGTGCACAGGTCGTCCCCACAACACATGCACGTGCTCCAGCGCCTTGCGCGCATAGCGCATGTCGAGCTCGGAGCCTTCGTAGCGATGCTTGAGATAGAGTTCGCGATTGCCGTTGTAGTCGCCGTCTTCGACCTGTAAATACGGAAAACCAAAATTGGTCATGCTTGAGACGAGCTGATCGCGCACTTTTTCCCAGCGCTTCTCGGTAATCGTCCACTCCTCTTCCTCGATCAATTCAAATACAAACAGATCGAGTTCTTCACACAGCTCCTCGGTCAGATAGTTGCGCAAAAACGAGACATCGTTGTCGAGTTCGCGCACTTCGAAGATCTTGTCGCGACCTTCCTTGCCGGGACGGCCAAATCTCTTGCGGTCTTCAGTCGACGGTTCATTCCAGCGACGCTCGATATCTTCATAGATCTTGTAACCGAGATAGTAGGGATTCAGTTGTCCCTTCTGCGGCGAGACCACGCCGGAGTGGAGATTCGCAAACTCGATATGCTCGTTGTCGGTGAGATCGAGTGCGCGCATGATGCGGGCGTGCCAGATGCTGGCCCAACCCTCATTCATGATCTTGGTCTGCATCTGTGGCACGAAGTATTCCATCTCTTCATGGACCATCGCGATCGCGTCGCGCTGCCACTGCGCCAGCGACGGCGAGTTCTTCATGAGGTAGAACAGCAGATCCTTTTCGGGCACTCGCTCGAGCGGCGTTTTGTCGGTTTCCAGTGCGCGGTTCTCTACGTCAGTCGTTTCGTCGTTGCGCTGATCAAGCAACCACAGATCGTCGTACGGACCATCTTTTCGCCGATATTCCTCACGGCGCTTCTCTTCCGCAATCGACACTTCGCGCTTGATGAAGAAGTACGGATCGATGTGCTCTTCGATCGCCAGAACGGAGTCGAGAAAGCGTTCTACGGTCTTGCGTCCGTACTTGAATTCATACTCCATCATCCGCTGCGCATGCGTCGAAACGCTTTCGACCATCCGGCGGTTCGTCTTTGAAAAGTAAGTATTGTTTTTGAAGAAGTCGACGTGGCCCAGCACGTGGGCGATGACCATCTTGTTTTGAATCGGGCTGTTGGTCTCGAGTAAGAAGCCGTAGGACGGATTGGTATTGATGACGACTTCATAGATCTTCGAGAGACCGAAGTCGTACATCGTCTTCATGCGATGGTAAGCCTTGCCAAACGTCCAGTGAGAATAACGTCCTGGCAGGGCATACGAACCCACTTCGTACATGACCGTAGCGGGCACGATCTCGAAGTTGGTTGGGTAAGGATCCAAACCAAATCCGCGAGCGATGTCCCAAATCTGCTCGACGGCCGTTTCCAGCTCTCTGATTTCCCGATCTTCCATCACGCCGGTGTTTCCACGCCCCGCCTTCCGAAAAACTGCTTCAGCGCGGGGTAGACGTCTTCCTTGTCGTCGATGCGCACGCCAACGAAGCGATCCTTGTTTTGCAAACGGTCACTGAAGATCGAGAGCAACGCGCCGGACGAGCGGCGGTAGCTCGACGATCCTTCTTCGCCAATCTCACCGTAACCAAACAGGTTGCACGTTGCAATCAACTCGTCCGCCAGCTTCACTGCTTCTTCGTTGTCCGAGTAGTAGTTGTCGCCGTCCGAAAAGTGAAACGGGTAAATGTTCCAGTCCGACGGACGGTAGCGCTGTTTGATGACATCGAGCGCGAGTTGATAGGCAGACGAGACAACAGTGCCTCCCGATTCACCCTGCGTGAAGAACTGTTCTTCAGTGACCTCCCTCGCCTCAGTGTGATGCGAGATGAAAACGATATCGACGTTGTCGTACTTCGTGCGGAGAAAACGAACCATCCAGAAGTAAAAACTGCGCGCGATATATTTCTTGAACTCACCCATCGAACCCGAAACGTCGATCATCGCGATGACCACGGCGTTCGACTCGTAGCGCATCACTTCTTCCCACGTCTTGAATCGCAGGTCTTCCTTCTTGATGTCGCCAAAACGCGCTTTGCCTTCGCGCGCGTTGCGCCGAATGTTCTCCATAATCATGCGGCGCTTGTCGAGATTTGCGATCACACCGGTGCGGCGAATCTCGTTAAACTGCGTCTTGCGAGATTGCACCGCCTTCTTCGCTTTTTCTTCGAGATAGGGAAGCTGAAGGTCTTCAAAGATCAGCGCGGCGATCTCGTCGATGTTCACTTCCGCTTCGTAGTAATCTGCGCCGGCGTCCTGTCCTGCTTGTCCGGAACCGCTGCCACCGCCCGGTCGACTCTCGCGGCCAATGACGTCGCCAACGCGCGTCTTGCCGTCGCCCTGGCCCACGTGTTTGGCCTTCTGATAGTTGAAGCGAAATTTGTATTCATCGAGCGCTTTGATGGGGACTTTAACGGTGCGCTTGCCGTCGGAAAGGATGATGGCTTCGTTGGAAACTATCGAGCCGAGATTTTTGCGGATGGCTTCCTTGACGCGATCCTTGTGGCGCTCCTGATCGATGATGCCTTTGCGTTGCAGTGACCAGTCGTTGCGTTGAATTGACATAATAAAAAACCCTCCGCAGATTACGCCAGCTCTGGGTAATCTGTGGACTGCCTCTTCTTGCAAAAATCGACTACCACGTTGGTAAACGCCTCGGGGTACTCTTCATGTGGCAAGTGTCCGCAATTGAGAAAAACCACGAGCCGCGATCCGGGTATCTCCTGATGGAGCCGTTCACCGTCTGCCAGCGGAACCTCCAGATCGTTCTCGCCCCAAAGCAGCAACGTTGGTTGCCGAATTAGATGCGCGTCTCTCGAAATCCGTTCCGCATCCCAACTGCGCACTGTGCGAATGATCGCGCGTTGCGTGCCTGACGCGCGCAACGGAAAGTGGCGTGCGTCAACACGTCTTTCATCCAGCACCCACGCGTGCCGGTCGTAAACTCGCTTCATTCGTCGCCGCAGCAAACGCCTTGAACTAATCAAAAGCGGCGAGACAACATCGCCAACTACCCGTGAACCAAACAAGCGCATCAGATTGAAGCGCAGCGGCTGGTTGTTGTTCACGGTTCCCACCAACACGAGCTTTTCAACTCGATGTGGATGATCCAGCGCACACGTGGCAGCAATTGCGCCGCCGTACGAACTACCAACGAATGTGGCTCGCTTGATTCCTAAACGCTCCAGCAACTTGATCAGGAAACTCGCTTGGCCCGCGATCGTGTACTCGCCATTCTTGGGTTTTCCGGAATAACCGAACCCGAGCAGATCTACGGTGATGACGTGAAAGCCGGCCTGCGCCAGACTCAGAAAGACCTTGCTCCAGACGAGCGTTGATGAAGCGAAGCCGTGAACCAGCACGAGCGCCGGATTGGACTTGGCGCCAGCTTCCTGGTAATGAACGCGAACACCGTCGATGTCGGTAAAGCGCGAGTGCTCCGAGTGAAACACGACATCGCGATACTTGTTCCAGTCGGCGTCACGTGGTCGCGCCAGCAGCTTGGCCGCCACGGCAACAGTGGCGACAGTTGCGGCTCCGGTGATCCAGTAACGTTTCTTCATCTCCGCTTATCATAACGCCCGCGTCCGAAGAGGAGCGCGGGCGATCTGTGTCATCCTTTTATCTGTGGCCGCACCCTAGCGCGACAGCAGTGTGCCCACGTAGGTCAACAACTCGTTGGCGCATACCGGACAATATCCGTGTTCCTTAACGAGTCGATCGACGACCTCGTTGATCCGTCGCAGTTGATCCGGATCGGGCGTCTTCGCCGAAGTTGTGATCTTCACCACATCTTTCAGGTCTGCGAAGATCTTCTTCTCGATCGCTTCTTTCAAACGCTCGTGCGAGTTGTACTCGAACGGTTTGCCCTTGCGCGCATAAGACGAGATGCGAATCAGTATCTCCTGACGGAACGTGTTCTTGGCGTTCTCGGAAATACCAATCTGCTCCTCGATCGAACGCATCAACTGCTCATCCGGATCCATCTCTTCCTCTGTGATTGGATCCTTGATGCGTTCCTTGTTGCAGAAGGCTTCGACATTGTCGAGATAGTTGTTGCACATCGTGCGCGCCATCTCTTCGAACGAATAGACGAACGCACGCTGCACTTCTATCTTCGCGAGCTCGTCGTATTCCTTGCGGGCCTGCGAAATGTGATTCAGGTATCTTTCGCGTTGCTCCCCGCTGATACCCGTGTGCTGCTCGAAACCATCCTTGATCGCTCGCAGCGCGTCGATTGGATTGATGCAGGTAACGCCATCGCGGACCAGCGCACTCGAGAGTCGATTGATGATGTAACGCGGCGAGATCCCGTCCATGCCTTCGCGCACGGTTTCGTCTTTCAGCTCGCGCACGTCTTTCGACTTGTAACCTTCTACGTCTTCGCCATCGTAAAGCTTCATCTTCTTGACGATGTCGACGTTCTGGCGCTTGGGTTCTTCAAGACGCGTCATCACCGCGAACATGGCGGCAACCCTTAACGTGTTTGGGGCCAGGTGCACGTTGCGCAGTGCTTCCGACTGATGCAACAGCTTGTCGTAAATTCTCTCTTCCTGAGAGACGCGCAGGTTGTAGGGAACTCTAACCAGGATGATGCGATCCTGAAGCGCTTCCGATTTGCGATTACCCGCGAACGCGATGTACTCGTTTTCGTTCGTGTGCGAAAGGATCACTTCATCGGCGTAAATCATCGCGAAGCGGCCGGTCTTGATGCTCTGCTCCTGCGACAGCGTCAGCAGGCTGTAGAGGAACTTCTCGTCGACCTTCAGCATCTCCACGAACTCCATCAAGCCGCGGTTGGCGATGTTCAACTCGCCGTCGAAACGATAGGCGCGCGGATCCGACTCAACGCCAACTTCGCCGATAGTTGAAAGATCGATTGAGCCTGTCAGCTCGGTAATGTCCTGCGACTTCGGATCGCTGGGCGAAAACGTGCCGATACCCACGCGCTCTTTTTCTGAAAAGGCGACGCGATGAACCTTCACGTCTTCGTGCCGGCCACCGTAGGTCTTTTCCAGTGCGTAGCGGCACTGCGGACAGAGATCGCCTTCTATGTAGATGCCGTAATGTTTTTCGACTTCTTCCCGAAGTTGGTGCGGAATGAGATGCAGCGGTTCCTCATGCATCGGGCAGTCTTTGATTGCGTAGACTGCGCCCGCGGGCATTCTGGTCCAATCCTCCAGTCCGCGCTTGAGCATGTTGACGATGGTTGACTTGCCGCCGCCGACCGGGCCCATCAGCAGCAGAATGCGTTTGCGCACTTCCAGACGCTGCGCCGCCGATTTGAAATACTCGACAATTCTCGCGATGGGTTCTTCGATGCCAAAGAGCTCGGCGGAAAAGAAATTGTAGGAAATGACTTCGTGCTGCGTGCCCTCGTTCAGCCGCTCGATGCCGGCGGCATGAACCATATCGTTGATGCGAGCGTGCGAGAGTTGCGCGACGCGCGGGTTCTGGGCTACCAGTTCGAAGTAGTCGCGGAACGTTCCTTCCCAGCGCAGCGCTTCGTGTTCGCGGCGCAGGTCTTCGAGCCGTTCACTGATGTTGAATCCTTTGTTGCCATCCTGCTCTTGCATAGCCTGAAACCTCTTCGGCTTTCGCGCATTGGACAGCGTGTGGGGAGAGGCCACGCTTCGTAAAGCAACCGCTCAGCAGTTCAGAGAAAGCGGTTGGTCAAATCGTTAACTACCTCGGGATACGCCTCACGCGCGCGTAAGCGTGAGCTGCGTCCTCGAAGCATCCGTTCTCAATGATCGTGTCAACGGAACTAGCGGAGGGAAGCACTTGTTGGAAGCACCACCTGAGCACTTCCTTGGGATTGCAGTATACCACAGAGGTAAAGTACTCAAGTCAATGCTTATTTTTCAGTGAGCACTACGTGCGGATGTAAGACTTGCGCACCAGCATTATAACGACCAATCGCGATCAACTGCTCGCCGGCATCGCACATCTTTACGTTTTCACCATCCGGCCACTCAGATCCCTCAACCCTTACCTCCCTTCCATGAATCACATTACGCACATCCTGAGCGCTTAGATGCACCAAAGCGAGTCTGGAGAGCGCCGCACTCGGTTGTACCACCAACTCGCCCAGCGCCTCCTCGGCAAAACTCGTCTTCAGGTCATCGAGCGTCACCGCGCGCTCGACTTTGAAATCCCCAACTCGCGTGCGACGCAACTCAGCCAAATGTGCACCAACGGACAAACGCTTTCCGACATCTTCGGCCAGCGTTCTCACGTACGTGCCTGACGAACAGACCACCCGCGCGCGAAAGTCGAACGTTCCGTCATGATTGTCTTTGAACAGTTGACCGTCCGGTTTGATAGCACTGAACTCATGAATGCAAACACGAACCGGCTCCCGGTCCACCTCCTCGCCGCGCCGCGCGAGTTCGTAGAGTTTCTTGCCTTCGCGTTTTTTGGCCGAATACATCGGTGGCACATGGTCTATCCAACCACGCAGACTCGCAAGCGCCTCCTCGATCTCCTGTTCGTTCCAGGTTCCAACCGGTACACCTTTTGGGCCATCAATCGGTTTACCAGTTCGATCGCCGGTATCGGTCGCATAACCCAGCCTGATGATGGCGTCGTACTCCTTGTCCTCGCCGCTGAGAAACTGCGCCAGTCGAGTGGCCCTGCCAAGCAACAGGACCAGCACGCCGGTGGCGAAGGGATCCAGCGTGCCCGTGTGGCCGACGCGGCGCTTGCGAAGAATGTGACGCACGCGCGCGACGACATCGTGAGATGTAAGCCCGGCTGGTTTGTCGATGATTAACAATCCTTCCATGGTGTGATCCCGCCTTGTCTTCCTGTCTTGTGCTTCCTGTACCTCTTTGTGGCTCATTTTAGATTGCAGACTGCCGATTGGCGATGTGAGAATCGTCCCACATGACTTCTGACGAATTGCGCCGCCGCACATTCAATCGCGCGATCAAGCTGCTGACGATTAAACCTCGTTCAGTAGCTGAGCTGCGCGAGCGGCTGTTGCAGGGGAAGAATGTAAATAAAGCTGTGGTTGAGACGGTGATCTCGAGGCTTGAGGAGTACGGTTATCTCAACGATGAGCGCTTCGCCTTCAGTTACGCTTCGCTGAAAGTGAAACAACGTCCGCTCGGGCGCCGCCGTTTGCACCGCGACCTGAAGCTGAAGAAGGTGTCGAATAGCGTCGCGGAGGAAGCGCTCGAACTGGTTTATGCCGAGACGTCCGAGGAGCAGCTCATCGACGCGGCCATCGAAAAACGGATTCGCCTGCGTGGCCGGCCGGTGTCACGGATTGAGGCAAAGAAACTCTTTGATCATCTGCTGCGACAGGGGTTCGAGTTTGAACTCGTTTCCGAGAAGGTACGTGCACTCTTCGATCCATATTGTTAAACTCGAACTGACATGACTGGTAACGAAATTCGCGAGATTTTTCTGAAGTACTTCGAGGAGCACGGCCACACGCGCGTGCGTTCGTCTCCGCTGCTGCCCGCGAACGATCCGACGTTGCTGTTTACCAACGCGGGTATGAATCAGTTTAAGGACACTTTCCTGGGTCGTGAGAAGCGCGAGTATGTGCGCGCCACGTCGTCGCAAAAATGCATTCGCGCCGGCGGCAAGCACAATGACCTCGATGAAGTCGGCAAAACTGCGCGGCATCACACGTTCTTTGAGATGCTGGGCAATTTCTCCTTTGGCGATTACTTCAAGCAGGACGCCATCAAGTATGCGTGGGATCTGCTCGTAAACGTTCTGAAACTCGATCCGAAGCGTTTGTGGTTTACGGTTTACGGCGGTGATGAAGACGTTTCGCCGGATGAAGACGCCGAACGTTTCTGGGCTGAGGTGGGCGCGCCCCGAGAAAGGATCTTGCGGTTCGGACGGAAAGATAATTTCTGGCAGATGGGCGAGACCGGTCCGTGTGGTCCATGCAGCGAGATTCACTACTACATGGGCAACAGTCCCGACGATCCGGAGAATAGTGCGGCGAACGTTAATGGACCGGGCGACACGATCATGGAGATCTGGAACCTCGTCTTCATGCAGTTTGATCGCAGCGAGGTTGAGCCGGGTCACTTCAAACTCGATCCGTTGCCCGCGCCGTCGGTAGACACGGGCGCGGGTTTGGAACGTCTCGCGGTCGTTTTGCAAGGCGTAAAGTCAAACTACGATACCGACCTGATCCGCCCGATCATCGAGCGAGTGGCGACAATTGCCGACCGTCATTACGAACCCGAAAACCAGCAAGGCTTCGCGATGCGGGTGATTGCCGACCACGCGCGCGCCACCGCGTTTGCCATTGCCGACGGCATTCTGCCCGGCAACGAAGGACGCAATTACGTGCTGCGAAAGATCATGCGTCGGGCGATCTATCAGGGTCACCACACACTCGGACTCGAAGGTGCGTTCTTCAATCAGGTCGCCGACTTTATCGTCGATCTGATGCACGACGCGTATCCGGAACTGGAAACGCAGCGCGACTTCATCGGAAAGATGGTTGCGCTGGAGGAAGAGCGTTTCCGCTCCACGTTGACCGTGGGCTTGAACAAGCTGGACGAGTTGTTTGCCTCAATGAAAGGAACAGTGCCGGACGACCACACTCTGGCTCGACTCTACGATACATACGGGGTACCTCTTGACTTACTCCGAGTGCGCTTGGAAGAACAGGGCTTTGTGATCGATGAAGAAGACTTCAATGAAAGGATAACTGCAGGGGTTCGCGCAATCCAAAAAGTCCAGGTTGGCGAGCAGCTTCCGCGAATGCAAGGCAAGGTTTCAGTAAAACTGCACAGTGTTTATACAAAGTTGGCTGAACGCTTGGGTAAATCTATTTTCAAGGGCTACGAAACTACGGGCGTCTCCGACTCAAGGATTGTCGCACTGATCAAAGGTGACGCAGTCGAGTCGTTGAAAGAAGGCGATGAGGGCGAAGTCGTTCTGGACCACACACCGTTTTATGCCGAAAGCGGCGGTCAGGTTGGCGACGTTGGTGTGTTGACGACGGATGAGACGCTCGCAAACGTTCTCGACACTTACTCGCCGGTTCAAGGTCTAATCGTGCACAAGGTGAGGGTGCAGAAGGGTTCGTTGAAAGTCGGCGACACGGTCTCTGCCGAAGTCGACGTAGAAAAACGCGACGCCACGCGACGTAACCACACCGCGACGCACCTGATGCACGCCGCGCTACGCGAAGTGCTCGGCACACACGTCAAACAAGCCGGCTCAGTCGTCGCCCCAAATTACCTGCGTTTCGACTTCTCGCACTACCAGCCGTTAACCCAGGCGGAAAAGGAAGAGATCGAGCGCCTCGTGAACTATCACATCCTGCGCAACGAGCGCGTTCAAACCGACGAGATGGAGATCGAGGAGGCGATGCGCTCGGGCGCAATGGCGCTGTTTGGTGAGAAGTACGGCGAGCAGGTGCGCGTATTGACCATCAAGGGCCTCGAGGGAATCTTTTCAAAGGAACTCTGCGGCGGGACGCACGTGCGTTCAACCGGCGACATCGGACTGTTCAAGATTATCAGTGACGAATCGATCGCTTCCGGAGTCCGCCGAATCAGGGCGATCACCGGCACTGACGCTTACGAACGATTTCGCGAAGCGGAAGTGCTGGTTGATGATCTCAGTGGCGGGTTGCGAACTTCACGCGCGGAGTTGGTCAATGCGGTTTCGCGTTTACAAGAGGAGTTGAAGAAGTCGCGGCGCGAGGCGGATGAATTGCGTTTGAAACTCGCGAGCGGTGCCGCCGGCGCATCCACGAATGGCGACGAGTCGCGTGAGATCGCCGGCGTCAAGGTTTTGGCGCGCGAGGCGAGTGGACTCGACGCCGCGGCCATGCGTCAACTCTCGGACACACTGCTCGCCCGGATCAAATCCGGCGTCGTGATACTTGGGCGCAGCGGTGAGGGGAAAGTGTCGTTGATCGTCCGTACATCTGCGGACCTCACTTCAAAGGTTCCCGCTGGCCAGGTAATCAAGGAACTCGCGCCGATTGTCGGTGGGCGCGGCGGTGGTAAAGCCGATATGGCTGAAGGCGGTGGCAGTCAACCCGAAAACCTCAACGCGGCTCTTCAGAAGAGCTATGAAATCGTTGAGCGCCTGATGGGTTAGGTTGTTGGAACAGGGTTCACAGGATGAACAAGACAAAGCGTGTCCATCCTGTAATCCTGTTCAGCCTGTTTACATGCTCTTCTGTTTTTCAGTGAGAGCGATGTTCATTTTCTCCAGGGTTATCTTGTTCAGCGTTCCGGTTATTTTCAGTCCCTCGGCCTGCTGATACCTCCGCAGTCCCTCACGGGTCGCCTCGTCGAGCTTTCCGATCTGCTCCCCGTTGTAGAAACCGCGTGATTTGAGAATGGCCTGCGCCTGATTGATCTGGTCTTTGGTGGCGCGAAAGACAGGACCGCGTTTGGTCTGTTTCGTTTCGGTTTGGGTTGAGGTTGTTGTGGTCTGAGCCAATGCTCCGGTCGTGAAAAGACAGAGCAAGAATGTGAGTGTAAGGAATTTCTTCATCTTTTTTCGTCCTTTGTGAGGCGCGCTGAAGCGCGCGGTTTGTGGTTAAAACGGGCCTATCATACAACCGCTGTCAATATCCCCTTTCTCATCCTCCCAAAGTGCCTGCCCGTAGTGCTCAGTTTACCTCCCTGGAGTGCGGGGACTTGTCACCGCTTTGGCCAAAGCACGCCCGACAAGTCGGCCCAATTTGGCCCTGCTTGGCCAAACTTGTTGGCAACAGTTAAACCGCCGTGGTACTATCGGCTAGCCCCACCCGGCGCCCCGCGTAAGTTACGATGCTTAGAACTCTTCTTATATCAACAGTTCTGTTTCTCTCGGCAACCCTTGTGTCGGCCCAATCTGGCTACCAGATTGACAATTTCGACCTGCCGAATGCGGTCCGCATTAATACCCCAAAAGCCGAACCGAAGCCCAAGCGACTCCTCCGCCTGACATCACTCCCGATCAACCCCTCTCTGGGCGGCTTCACCACCGGCAACTCCGAGATCGACAACTTCATCGTCGAATCCGGCAAAAGAAACTCAGTCGACCCGCTCCTGCTCTACTCCATCATGCATCAGGAATCCAGTTTCAAAACGCGAGCGATGTCTTACAAAGGCGCCCGCGGATTGATGCAGTTGATGCCACCGACGGCCGTGAGATTCGGCGTCACCAATATCTGGGACCCGAAACAGAACATCGAGGGCGGCGCACGCTACATGCGTTTTCTGCTCGATCTGTTTGAGGGCGACGTGAATCTGGCGCTGGCGGGTTACAATGCGGGCGAGGGTGCCGTGGTGAAGTACGGGTTCAAGGTGCCGCCCTATAGCGAAACGCAGGAGTATGTGCGGCGTATCGGACGGCGCTACAGTCTCATCCGCGATCCCGAGGCCGCCGCGAATGCGAGTCGGCTTACGAAAGAAGAGTTGGCCGCAGTGAAGCAGAAGGACTCAGTGCCTTTGAGTGTTTACGAGCGGAGCGTTTTCATGACTCGTCTGCCCGACGGGCGGCTCCAGCTAGTCAGTCAGTAGAGACCCACCAACTTCAGCGGTTGGGTGAAGAACCAACGAGGCGGAACCTGAAATGGTAGCCGCCTCGTTTTGTATTTAGGTATGATGACGACAAGCGAGGTTAACAAGTCGATGACCTGTTCCGTCTGCGGAGCATACGTTACCCCGAGCGTGCGGTTTTGTTCGAATTGCGGCGCGCCGGTAGATTCGGAAGCGACACGTGTCGCCCGCCTGCAATCGCGAGCGCTGGAAACCACTGTCGATCCCGCTCTGGAACACACGGTTTTCACCGTGCGGCCGACAATGATCTTCATCAAGGCTGGCTACGCTCTGGCCGTTCTCGGAGGCATCGCCCTCGTGTTTCTGCTGGCGAGCCTCAACGTCCCGGCTTCGATCTCAATCCCCCTTGCGCTCGCTTTGTTGCTGATTCCCGGTTACTACCACCTCCGGCGAAACATGGTTCGCTACACAGTAACCGACGCAAAACTTCAGATCGACACCGGCTTGATCGCTCGCACTACGCGAAACATTCCGTTGAGCAAAGTGCAGGACGTCACCGTCTCGGCCAGCATCCCGCAACGCATTCTCGGCTTCGGCGACCTCGTCGTCGACAACGCCAGCGAGATCGGCGGTTCGATCGTCATGCACAACATCAGCAATCCGCGACACTACGCTGACCTCCTTTTGCGCGAACTCAGACGCTGGCATTAAACTGAAGCTGTGTTACGCATTCATTTACTTATCTTCGCACTACTCTTGTTTGCTTTGCCGGGCGAAGCCGGCAAGTTCAAGCAAGTGAAATCTGATGGGGACAAATCCGAGTACGTTGGTGGCAACGGCGAGCGATTCGCCGTAGAAATGACTCGGCTGCCGTCAGATGCAAAGGCTTACGAACTGCTCAGTCTCGCAGCGGCCGAAGCTCGGACGAAAGAACCGACGATCGAGATTGGAAACGCAGCGGGCACCGCCGGATTTGCGTCGAGGGATCAGATTGCGTTCTTCAAGGGTCTGTACTTCGTAAGAGTGACGAGTTTGAAGCCTGTGCCAGGATCAACGAACCTCAATGATCTGGCGCGGTCACTAAGTGACCCGCTCGACAAAGGCGACGGCGACATTCCTGTCCTTATCCAGCATCTGCCGAATCCAGACGAGGCGCAAAAGAACGCAGTCTATCTCAACAGCTTCAGCACGCTCACGTCACTCGCACCGCAGCAACCGGTGCTAACCGCTGTTCAGGGCGACGGCAATGCGGACGCGGCTTTCGCTACAGTCGGCTCAAGCAAGATCCTCGTTGTTGAGTTCAATACACCACAACTTGCCACCGAAAACGACCAACGCATCATCGCGCGAATCCACGAGCTCTGGAACCTGGGCCAACCCGCGCCGACAGCTTACCGGCGCGTTGGCAATTACTCAGTGTTCGTCTTCGACGCGCCCGATGAGCAGACCGCCAAACAGCTAATTGACCAAGTGAAATACGAACAGGTTGTTTCGTGGCTGGGAAACAACCCGAATATCTGGAGAGAGGCCGAGGAGCGTTACATCGACACGACTCTCGGCGTCCTGGTCACCGTAATGAAGGCTTCAGGGTATGCGCTAATCGGCTGTCTGGGAATTGGTGGACTCATCGGCGGAATGCTGTTCAGCTACAGGCGCGCTCGCCAGAAGGCAGTCACAACCTACTCGGATGCTGGTGGAATGTTGAGATTGAACCTGGACGAGTTGACCGCAACGGACCTCACGAACAAACACCGATAAGTTCAGTAAACCAGCCGCAGGCCCGCCCGCGCTGCGCACAAAAAAATGCGGGCTGCTGATTTTTCCTGGGAGGCTCCCCCAAGCCCCGTCAAGACGTCAATCAGCAGCTCCGCTATTATTGCTCTTCTACTGCGTCACAGCCGTCGCTCCGTTCCCCCAAAAGAGCCAACGCCTGCTTGTAATATCTGCGAGAGGATGCCTCCCCCAAAGCCTCCACTCACCGCAGTTTTCTGAGCCTGACCCGATTTACCCTTATCTACCCTTCTTGTTCTGAACCTGTTTTGGCAATGACCGTGCCATTTGTCCGTGAGGCGCTTTTGCGAAGGTTCGAGTCAAAGACAGGAGCGGATCAGCGCTGGATTTGTATGTGTTCGATGCAACACCTACCGTACAAGCGAACGATAATCGCTCGATCAGGGCAACGCATCGACGAGTTGGTCGATCTCGGCGACCGTGTTGTAGAGGTGCGGGGCGATCCGGAGGCGATCACCTCGTGGTGCGGTGATGATGTTTTGTTGTTTGAGACGTGCGTAGAGCGCCATCGCGGAAATGCCGCCCGTGTGACGAAGGCAAACGATCTGGGATTTCTCACCCGGCGCGCGTGAACTGACCACCTCGTACGTCCTGGTTCGGATGCGATCACAAAGGTGATCGGTTAGGTCTTCGAGATACGCAGCGATTCGGGTTGCACCGTATTCGTGCAGCAGGTCGAGGCTTGCTTTGAAACCATGAATCAGAGCGGCGGGCCCGGTGCCCGTTTCCCAAACGAGTGTGGCGCGATTCCAGCCTTGATCGAAGTTTTGATAGTCCTCCGGGTTCGGCACACTCACCCAGCCTACGAGCGTCGGCTGAATCCGTTCGCGAGCGCGATCCGAGAGATACAGGTAACCGACGCCTTCAGGACTCAGCAGCCACTTGTGTCCAGCGCCCGCGGCAACGTCAACGAACTCGGTCTCGACGTCAATCGGCACCACGCCCAGCGCCTGAATCACGTCCACGACCAGCAACGCATCGTGCCGGCGCGCGACCCGCCCAAGTCGTTCCAAATCCGCCCGAAAACCTGACGCAAACTGCACGTGGCTAATCGCCACTAAACGAGTGTTGTGATCAATCAGACTTTCAAACTCGTTCAGATCGATCCTTCCATTGCGCTCCTCGCACATGCGTACCTCAACCCCAAACACGTCGCGAATGCGCAACCACGGGTAAATGTTCGACGGAAACTCGCGCCTGAACGTGACGATGTTGTCGCCCGCCTTCCACGTCAGACCGTTAGCCACCGTCGAGAGCGCGTCGGATGTGTTGCGCACAAACGCGACCTGCTCCGGCCGCGCGCCTAGCAGCCGCGCCAAAAGTTCGCGAGCACGTTCTTTCACCGCCAGCCAGCTCTGAAAATTGATCGAGCCGTTTTCGTGAACGTCTCTGAGTTGTGCTTCAACTGCGCGGATGGTTGTGGCCGGTGGGGGTGAGACGGCAGCGTGATTCAGGTAGACCGCGCGCTCGGTGATGGGAAAGAGCGCGCGCAATTCCGGCGTCATTGCTTTAATATCCTGGTTTCTTCAACTCGAACTCCGCCCGCACTTCTCCAACGATGTCGCCGGATCGATTCAGCACCGGAAAGAATGCATAACGAGCTACAGCTTCGAGCGACTCGTCGCGCAGCACGCCGAGTTGGCGCAGAGCCTCGATCACCACAGTTGGTCGCGCGCGCCGGTCGTCGCCGTCTTCGATTTTCAGCGCCAGCCCCAAGCCTCTCGGCCACTCCTCACACGGATTGACGCCCGCAGTGTAGACACCTTCAGCCCCGACCTTCGAAACCAGCCGTCGCGGCGCGGCCTTCATGATCTCAGTGTCGAGTCGATCGGAAGTACCGCCGATCAACTCGGGATACAGGCTCATCACGCGAACGATTCTGCTGCACGCGCTGCGCGTCGCTTCATCAAAACTTGAGGGCGGTGAAACGAGGCGCGCATATGCCAGCGCCATCGCCTTCACCGTGATCCCAAACACCGGAACTGCACAACCATCAGTCGCTACGGCAAGGTCTTCAACGGGCACGTCAGAAAACTGCGCGATCGCCTTTCCAATCGCGAGCTGAACGGGATGGTCGGGTTTGTGATAAGTCTCGATTGGCGCGCCTAGATGAAGTGCGACTGCCAACATGCCTGCGTGCTTGCCGGAGCAGTTGTTGTGCAGCACGTTTGGCGCTTCACCACGCTCAAGAAGTTCGCGTGCCACTTCAACGCTGTAGGGCTCGTGCACGCCACACTTCAACGCCTTCGGACCGAGCCCGATCTTGTGCAACATCGAGGCGGCTAGTTCCGTGTGAATCGGCTCGCCGTTGTGCGAGGCACAAGCCAGCGCGACTTCCCGGTCAGTAAAACCAAATCTGTCAGCAGCGCCGGAAACTAACAGTGGCAGGGCCTGAAAAGGCTTGGCGGACGATCGTAGAAACGTGACGGTCTGCGGCGAACCGAGCCAGGCAACAATCTCGCCGTCGGGCTCGATCGCGACCACGTGTCCGCGATGACGCGACTCGGTAAGCGCACCTCGTATGACCTCGACCAGCGGTTCACCGATTGGGACTTGGTGACTTCGTACCCCGGAAGATTGTTCAGCAGACATTCGCGCGAATCTTAACACGCCCGGACAAAAGTCGAGGGGTGGCCGCTGAGTGCCACCCCTCCAGAATTTTCGCGCTGATTTGTCCTAACGAGAGCGTGTTGATCGTCTGCCGCCCAAGCTTAGTACTGTGAGCTTGACGAAACGTTTGCCGAAGCGCATTGCTTCTCGCGAAGTCGGCGTCCAGATATCGATTCTGCGTCCGCGCACCATGCTGCCGGTATCAGCGACAAGGTACTGACCGCTGTAAGCCCCGGCTTCGAGTCTGACGCGCGATCCTAAAGGCAGGTAACGCGGGTCTGCGGCGATTATGCCTTTGGAAACCATCTGTCCGCTCGCTGTTCGACCGCGCAAGCTATAGGCGGTCGCGACGTAGGATGTTGGAGGGACAACGTAGGCTTCTTCGACGGCGATGCGTTCACCCAAATCTCCGTGAGCAGGAACGTCCAGAGCAACGGGCTCAGCCGCGTCTGCCGTTGAAGACGACTTATTGACTGGTTGTTGGGTCGGGGAAGGTAGAGTTTCCGCTGAGAGAGTACGAGCGGAAAAGATTAAAGAGCTACTCAGAAGTGCAATACCGATCAACGCACTTCCGCTGAAGATTGAATAGACTTTCAAATTCGGGTCTCCTGTCCGATTTATTGCCGGCCCTTCAGCGTCCTGCGCGAGTCCGTTCTTTCCTATGACTCGTCCCCTGGCTCTAGGAGTCTCTTGACGTCAGCCGAGGTTGGGGGCTTGCATCCTTGATGCGGTGCGCTGAAAGTACTGAATCTACAAAGCAGAAAAACGAGCAATAAGCTCGTTGTTCCGGGAATGAGGCTAGCACACGGGTAGGCGGGAGTCTAGGCAAGGCGTGTTAATTCTGTGAAATCCGTTACCGAAAACAGATAAAGCGGAGATTGTTTTTACGTTGCGCCGGCTCAGAGCGCGAGGAAGTTTTCGACGATTTGGCGGCCTTCGGGGTGGTCTTCGTCAAACAATTCCGGATGAAACTGGACGCCGTAAACACGCCGTCCCTTCTGCTGCATGGCCTGAATCGCGCACGTTTCGTTAGCAGCCGTGCAGCGAAACCCGTCCGGCAACTGCTTTACCTCGTCGCAGTGCGAATGCCAAACGGTAACCGTCGACGGTAAACCCTTGAACAGTCCGTCGCCCGTGTTCTCAACGGGAAAGAACCCACGTTCGCGCTTCACACCTTCGTAACCCTCACCCGGTTCGAGCCGTCCCATCAACCCCACTTCCGACCCGTAAGCCAGCGCGATCTGCTGATGACCTCCGCACACGCCTAAAATCGGTTGGCTCGCGCGCTTGATCACATCAAACACGCCCGCCAATGACTCAGGCGTGTACTTGTCCCACGGATGACTCTGGCCGCTGAGAATAATGTGCGAGGGCTTCAGGCTGCGGACTCTCTCGAGCGTTACGCTGTGAAACGGTTCGGTGAGAATTTCCAGACCGGGAATCAAACGACCCAGCACCGCGCGAATCTCCCGCGGGCTGGCGCCTTGAGCGTCAATTGTGTTGTCGACGAGGTAAACGAGCAAAGTTACTTCAGACAATAAAGCTTCCCATTGAATGCGCCGATATAAATGCGGCCGCCGAGTATCGCCGGCGTGGCGTTGATATTATCACCGATCTTCAGTTCGCTGATCTGTGTGCCATCTTGCGCCGCCACCGCGTGCAGCCATCCGGCTTTGTCGCCAAACACCAACCGGCCGTCAACCAACGGTGACGTGCCCCAAATCGGCCCGCGCGCTTTGTAACGCCAAACAATTTCTCCTTTGTCGGCCGAGAGACAATAGAGATAACCGTTGCTCGAACCGATGTGCACTCTTCCGTTCGCTACGATTGGGCTCGCCCAGAACCCGGCGCGGTCTTTGGTGGTGCCGCCGAGCGCCTGGTACTTCCAAACCAGTTCGCCGTTCGATTGCCGAAAACAATAGACGACGCCATTCTCGGCAGCCGTGTAAACAAAGCCGCCCGACACGGCCGGCGTGGAATCCGAATCAGCGCCGATGCGCGCCTTCCACACTGTCGAGCCGTCGGCGAGGTTCAGACAAAACAGATCGCCCAGTTCCGTCCCGATGTATGCGCGGCTCTTGTCGACGGAAAAACCGCCTTCCATCGAGCCGAGCCGTTCGGTTTTGTAAATCAGCGAACCATCAGCGAGGTTTAGCGCGTAGAAGAATCCGTCTTCGCCGCCGAAGTAAACGCGGTCGTCGACCACCGCCACCGAGCAGTCGACTTCAAAGCCAGTTTTGTACTTCCAGATGAGCGAGCCGTCGCGAGCGTCGATACAGTAGACGTAGTGATCGAGACCGCTGGCAATCAGGCGATCTCCGGCAATAGTCGGCGTTGTTTTTAGACTGTCTTCAGTTTTGAAGCTCCACACCAGACTCCCGTCACGCGCGTCGAGACAATAAAGACGACCATCCGCCGAACCGAAGTAGACGTACCGCTCATTAACCGACGGCTGACCAGGCCAACTCGAGCCGCCCCACGGATCCTCGTGCAGCCTGCCACTGATCCACTTCGTTTCAAACTCCCAAACGACTTGCAGCCCGCCGTCCGACCACGGGCCGGTGCCATAAAAACTGCGGGACGCGTTGCCGAGCCACGCGGGAACCGAGTTCGGTGGCCTGGGTGGCGCTGGCGATGCGGGCTCGGCCTTGGTTTCGGGTATTCCTTTGCCGCCGCAAGCGGTGAAAGAGGACAGTGCGGCGAGGAAAAAGATAATGGAGAGAGTCTTAAGCATCGGGGGTTTCCAACAGAACTCTTGATTCTTAAGCCAACCAATCGCCGCTATAGACTAATTCAGCGGTTCCCGTGATCACAACCTCGCCATCGGGCCGCCAGTGGATTCGCACCTCGCCACCTTCCATCACGACCCGCACGTCGCGATCCGCTTTTTCGTTGATCATCGCGGCGACTGCGCCGGCGCACGAACACGTTCCGGAAGCGGTAGTCTCACCGACGCCGCGCTCCCAGATCCGCAACTCAATCAGTTTCCTTTCCGGTACACGCACGAACACGACGTTCGTACGGTCAGGAAACTGCGGATGGTTTTCAATTGCTTTGCCGATGCGGCGCCAGTCCAGGTCGTCGAAGTCGTCGACAAAGATGCAGCAGTTTGGATTGCCCATCTGCATGGCCGTGATCGGAAACTGTTCGTCATCAACCGGCAATACATAACCAATCACCTGATCGAGCGGCGGCGTGATCGACATCGGAATCGAAGGCGAGTCAAACCTCGGCTGGCCCAACTCCGATTCAAACAGAAACGTGCCCGGCGCAGTCTGTCCGCGCGGAAAGTATCGTTTCAAACCGGTTCTGGTTCTGAGCCGCAATTCGTCTTTGGACCAGAGACCCGCGTAGTAGAGATACGCAACTGCGCAGCGCGTTCCGTTACCGGAAAGACCGGCTTCGCTGCCATCAGGATTGAAGATGCGGCAATTGAAATCGGCGTCGCCGGTTTGCGATTTGGAAATGATCGCGATGCCGTCGCCGCCGGCGCCGTAATGGCGGTTGCAAATGCGTTTGGCGAAGTCACCGAGATCAGAAATGCCGGCGAGTTGCTCGGCCTCGATTACGAGATAGTCATTGCCCAGCCCGTGAAACTTAGTGAATCGAGGAGGCATTGGTTAGCTCAGGTTTACCGCTGAACGACGCGAGCAAGACTGCGATCGGATCGATGCAGGCGGCGCGGGGATCGACCTCGCGCGGGTAGTTGTTCACCATAATTGAAAACGCGAGTTTCTCGCCCGCGGCGGTCGTGACGTAGCCAGCCAAACTTGCAGCCGAGCTCAACGAACCGGTCTTCGCGCGCAGATTGTTCTCGGCTGGCGTTGCGCGCAGGCGGTTTTGTAGCGTGCCGTCAACGCCCGCGATTGGCAACGCATCGCGAAAAACGTCGGCGTAACGGTGCTTGCTCATGAACATCAACAACTGCACGGAAGCTTCGGCGGTGACCATGTCGCTACGCGAGAGTCCGGAGCCGTCGTCGAGGACGAGTGAATCGGGTCGAATTCCGGTTGTTTTGAGAAATGATCGAACGGCTTCGAGGCCGAGCTGTTCCGACGTTTGACCAAAGACGGACGGTGCAGGCGTACTAGCTGGCGCCGGCGGCGGCGTTAGTTTGCCGAGTGTGCGTAGAATCAGTTCGGTGTAGAGGTTTTGGCTTGGTTTCAGGGTCTGTGCGGCGATCAGGCTGAAGGGTGGCGATTGCAGGGTGGCGATTTCCTCTTGAGCCACGGCTGAAACGGATGGCATGAAGTTCTCACCGGTAACTCGCGACTTGCCAGTGATCGCAACGCCCTTCTGCGCGAGTGAACTGCGCAACAGGTAAACGAACAGCAACGCGGGATGCGAGATGCCGATCCCGCCCGTATAGCCACGGTCATCGACCGGAATACTGCCGGTGATCGTGATCGTGTTTTCGGCCAAGCCCCGATGAATCGAGATCTCGCGCCGCACGCCTTTGGCGGAAGTCGTGACTCGATTCACGATCATGAGCAGCGGATCCGCAGGGCCAGTCGTGATGATTGCGGGTTGACCAACCGCCGCGCCGGGCTTGATGAAAAGATCGAGTGCGTTGTCGTTGATCGTGAGCGGCGTGACTTCAGCGCCGTAATACCAGGTCAGATCCTCCCACTCCCAACCCGACCCGTACTTTGGTCCGACGAAGTAACTCTCGTCACCAACCAGATCTCCTTCGACTCGTTTCACGCCAGCCGTAACAATGCGTGCGGCGAGATCGTCGATTGCTTTGAGATAGTCGCCGTTATTGAAACGCGCGGCGATGGTCGGATCGCCACGGCCGTAGATTCGTAAATCGCCGCGGACAAGACCGGCCGAATCTGGCCGCGTGGCTGCGAAGACTGACGTGTTGAAGCGGTAGTCAGGCGACAGACGATCGAGCGCGGCCGCGACTGTGTAGATCTTCATGTTCGACGCCGGCCGCAGAAGCTTTGCGGCGTTCTCTTCGAAGAGAACGCGGCCGGTGTCGAGTGAAGCGACCTTGATGCCGACCATCGCGGGCGCCAGTTCGGGTTTGGCTAGTATCTGTGAGATTCGTGTCTGTAACTCAGGAACGGTTTTGGGTGCCGGACTCTGTGCAAACGCACCTACCCAGCAAATCGACAAGACTAAAAGTAGCGAAACTACTCGTCGTGATCTGTTCATACTCTTTTCATCAGCTCAGTAAACCGCGGATCGTTACGAATTGAAGCCAGATTCGGATCGTTCTCAAAGCACGGTCGGTTCGCATTGCCAAGCCCAATCGATCGCTCCAGCCATTCAAACGCATCGCCGTGCAATCCCTCGAGCGTGTAGACGGAGCCGATCGAATAACTGATGTCTGCATCGACCTCGCCGTTCCGCTTCACGTCGCCGGTCAGTTGGGCCAGCGCTTCGTCGTGCTTTCCCTGCGCGCTCAGAAACATCGCCAGGAACGGCCGGATGCCATGCATGTTTGGATGCTTGCCGACAACACCGCGCATCAACGCCGCGGCCTCGTCAGTCCGGCCAGTGTAATACAACGCGAGGGCGCGAAAAGTTTGGACCAGCGCGTTGTCGGGTTCTCCGGCGTTGTCGAGCTGGCGAAACACTTCATCAAACTGGCCCAGATACATGTAGACGAGCGCACGGCTGTAACTCGCGACGACGTGCGCCGCCGGATCCAGCCGCACGAGCCGATCATAACTGTTCAGCGCTCGTCCGTATTCGCCATCCAGGCGATGCAACATCGCCTTCACGAAGTGGACCACCGGCTCGTTCGGCGCTTCGTGCCGCGCGCGCTTGACCTCTTCCCAAGCCTTCTCCTTCTTGCCGCGCCACAGGTAAACAAAGACCATCAGCATTCGCGCTTCGATAATGTTTGGGTCGATTGCCAGCGCTTTGTTGAAAGCGTCCTCGGCGCGTTCGTAATCCTCCGCTCCACCGAAACCCTTGAAGACACGATTCACGTAACAAGCGCCGATTCCGTCGTAAGCCAACGCAAACTTCGGATCGAGTTGTATCGCCCGCTCGAAATGCTCGATCGCCGCATCACAGTCCTCTCGCGAGAGCGTACGGAAGATGAAACGCGCGAACAGATCCCGACCGCGCAGGTATTGCTCGTATGCAGCCGGATTCTGCGTCGTGGCCTTGCCGATGCCCGACTGCTCCGCCGGACTCAGCTCAACTCGCAAACCCTCGACGATTCGCTGCGCGATCGTGTCCTGGAGCACGATGATGTCAGACGCTGCCGTGTCGATCCGATCGCTCCACAACAACTCGCCCGAAGCGACGTCGATCAGTTGGGCGGTGACGCGAAATCGTTCGCCGGAATGAATAAAGCCGGCGGTCAACACCGCACTCACGTTCAACTCCTTGCCAATCTCTCGCGGATCTCGCTGTTGTCCCTGATAACGGGCAATCACCGACGAAGGCCGCACGACGAGCGAACGAACTCGCGCCAGCTCGGTAATTGCGGCGTCAGCGAGCGAGAACTCATAAAAGCTCGCCGCCGGATCGTTGCTCAGATTTCGGAAACAGAGAATCGCCAGACTCTTCTTTTCCTGATCGGCAACAGTGATGAGAGGTGTTTCGTGAATGCCTGGCTTTGAAGGGCTGACCAGATGCGGCGAAGTCGTCGGTGCTTCGCTTCGGGTGATCGCCTTGAGCCAGCGAACAGCGCGCGAAACAGGATTTGCACCGCTGAGGTGGCGAGGCGGTTCCGGCACGACGCCTTGAAACGCCGCCGAGCCCGCATCAATCTCCTGAAGCACCTGCCGCAACTCATTGCGAAAGTCTTCCATGCTCTGAAAACGATCCTTCGGCCCTTTCGCGAGGGCACGGTCGATGATCTGTTGCAGGTGCGGCGGGATTGGACTCGAGCGCAACTCGGCAATCGGACGTGGCGGATCGTACAGCACTGCGTGACGCACATCGATCGTCGTCTTGCCGCGAAACGGCCACGTGCCGGTCAGCATTTCGTAAAGCAGCACGCCGAGCGAAAAGATGTCGGCACGCTTGTCGACGCGATCGCCGCGCGCTTGTTCGGGTGCTGCGTAGGTTGCGGTGCCGTAAGGAACACCAACCTCGGTCAGTTCAGTGTGATGAATTCCGGAAGTCGCAGCTTCGGTGTCGTCGAGGAGTTTGGCGAGACCGAAGTCAAGCACCTTCACCTGTCCCGACGACGTGACCATCACGTTGCCCGATTTGATGTCGCGATGAATGATGCCGCGGCTGTGTGCCGCCGCAAGTGCGTCGGCAACTTGCAAACCGATCAGCAGCGCGGTCTTCAGATCCAGCGGCCGGCCGGCGACGAGTTGGCGCACGTTCTTTCCTTCAACGTACTGCATGGCGATGAAGTGCACGCCGTCTTGCTCGTCGAGATCGAAGATGGTGCAGATGTTTGGATGGTCCAGCGAGGACGCGAGGCGAGCTTCTCGTTCGAAGCGTTTGAGGTTGGATTGTTTCGCACTCAGTTCTGGCGGAATCACTTTGATTACCACCGTGCGGCCCAGCTTGCTATCAACGGCTTTGTAGACTGCTCCCTGACCGCCCACGCCGATCTTGTCCGTGATGCGATAGTTGCGAAGAGTCTTGCCTATCATGGCTTCGCGGTCAGCGGCCAACTCCTTCGGAGTTCATTCGAGCATGGCGATCAGCTCGTCAGCAGTAGCAGTCGCGGTGCCGACCTTTCCGACAACGATTCCCGCCGCGTGGTTGGCGAGGGCCGCCGCTTCGAGCATCGTGGCGCCTGAAGCGAGTGCACCGGCAAGCGCGGCGATTACCGTGTCGCCCGCACCGGTCACGTCGTAAACCTCGCGCGCCGCGGCTTTAACGTAAACAGGTTGTCCGCCCGCTTCGAGCAGCATCATGCCGCGATCACCGCGAGTGATCAGCACGGCGTCGCAACCGAGCTTCTGTTGAATAATGCGCGCTGCGCTGTGCGAGCCGTCGTCGGAATGATCTTCGGTGTCACTCATGCGCAACGCTTCGAGATGATTGGGCGTGACGAGCGTGGCTGGACGATACGAGTTGAAGTTGCGCAGCTTGGGATCGATTAAAACGGGAACGCGTTCGTAGGCAAAGGGCAACACCTCGCGAAGTATTGCGGAAGTCACGACACCTTTGTCGTAGTCGGAAACGACAAAAGCGTCTGCTTCTTCGAGCCTGTTTTTGAGTCGCTTGATGATCTGCGCTTCGAGATGGGAGCTGACCGGGACGCGCGACTCGCGATCCGCTCGCACGACCAATTGGCTGTGGGCCACGATGCGCGTCTTCGTCGTTGAGCGGCGCGTCTCGTCGATGATCATACCGCCATCGCTGTCGCCACTACCGCTTCCCGAATTCAATTGTCGCAACTCGTCGCGGATACGCCCGCCTGCCGGATCGTTTCCCACCACGCCGACGACCCAACCGTGCGCGCCGAGAGCGATCAAATTAGCCAGCACGTTGGCCGCGCCGCCGAGATGCACGGATTCGCGCCGCACATCGACGACCGGCACCGGGCCTTCGGGAGAGATTCGCGTCACGTCGCCCCAAACAAACTCGTCCAGCATCACGTCGCCAAGCACGAGCACCTTGCGCGTGCGAAGCGTTTGTACGATCTCCGAGGCGCGAGTTTTTGTTAGTTGAGACATCTGTTTACAGGCAACTAAGACGAGTAGCGCTACTCCTTGGAGTGCGGGGACCTGTCACCGCTCTGGCCAAAGCGGCGACGAGTCGCCGCACTCCAAGGAGGAGTTCAACGCGAAACTTTTTCAATTGCCGCCACCACTCTGCTAACGGGAACACGCAGAATACACTCGGGCTGCGGAAACTTCTCGCAAAAGTACCCGTGACACGGCTGGCACGGCATCTCTTCAAAAACCACTTCCGCCGCCGCGCGATTCCACGGTCGCCAGTGTGCGATGTTTGACGAACCAAAGATCACTACCGACGGCGTTCCCACTGCCGCAGCGATGTGCGCGATGCCGCTGTCATTCCCGACAAACACCTGCGAACGCGCGGCGAGTGCGGCGACTTCCGGCAGCGAGAGATAGAGCGAAAGAATATCGAGGGCTGTTTCATTCAGCAGCTCTTGCACGATCCCCGCCTCATGAGGCGCCGCAATAACAATCGGCGCAAATCCTCGCTCCGCCAAAAACTCCGCCACCCGCGCGAAATTCTGCGTGGCCCAACGTTTCGTCGCAAGAGCCGCCGCCGGATGGATCAACGCAATCTTTCGATCAGTCAAACCAACGGCGGCGAGTTGCTGGTTAACACTTTCAGCAGCTTCCGCCGAAATACCTAATAGCGTTCGCGGCCGATCCGAGACGGGAACGCCAGTCCAACCAAGCAATGCGAGTTGCTGTTCGACCGAATGCGTCTTTTGCTGTCCCCACAGCAGCAGCGGAGACGGCACGAGCTCGGTGTGCAGCTTCGCGTACTGATAGGTCTTGAAACCGACTCGATGCCGTGCACCAGTTGCGCGCGTCAAGAACGTCGCGGTCGTCCCGCCGTGAAGGTTGTAGACCACGTCGTAACGCGCCGCTCTTAGTTCACGCGCAACAAGTGTCCGGGCCACGACTCCGCTGCGTTCGAGGACGACGACGTTATCAACGTGTGGATGGTTGTCGAGCAGCGGCGCGACCCAATCCTCGACGAGTATGTCGATTTGCGCGTGCGGCAGAAAGCGCTTCAAAGCAAACAGCGACGGCGTGGCCAAAACCGTGTCGCCGATCGAACGCAACCTGACGACAAGCACGCGACGCACAGCTTCCCAATCCCAACGCGCCGCTGCGAGTGGCTCGGCCGCCTCTTCGCCACGAATACCAATCGCCGCCTTCGTCTCCACCGCGCGCAATCCCGGAGAAGACTCAGCCATGTCGCGCAAGCTGTTCATCAGTTCACTCTTCGATCGTGGCTTCTTCGATGAGCATGACTGGAATGTCGTCGCGTATCGGGTAGACGCGTTTGCATTCGACGCATTTCAGCGCGTTGCCGTCCGGCTTGAGTTCTACCTTTGCTTTGCAAGCGGGACAGGCGAGTATTTCCAAGAGTTCCTGACTAACTGCCATCGGCAAGACCTTTCTAATCGGCTCGGCGGAAGTGACGAAAGCTTAACACAAAGACACTAGCTTGCTCGACGAGCGGCGCTGTGTTCTCATTTCGTCACGGATAAAACGAATGTCACTTGAATTTGCACTGCAATACGCTTGTCCGCTTCGCGCCAACTACTCTGAACGGCACCTGCGTGAGTGGGGCCGTTTGAGCAGTCTGCACGCCAAATTAACCACCGGCGACGCGGCTGCGCCGTCAATCGACAAGCTTGAGTGGGTGGAAAAAGCGAGCCCGGAGATCGAGCGCATGCAACAGGCGACCGCGATCTGTGCTCATTGTCCGGCGTGCCTGCCGCTGGATGTCGCCGGAGACGGTGAGTCGGTCGGCTGCCTGGGGCGAATCAACTATCCGATTGAGGCGGTGTTTGAAAAGTTTCTTGCCGACCGCGTGCAGCTTTCACTCGACACGCTGGACCAGGAAGACCAGCCGCGGCTGTTGCGCATTCTCGTCGATCCGGAGTCGCCGTTCGATGGCGAAGCGACGAAAGAGTTGCGGCGTGTTGTTACCGATCAAGGCCTGCGCTTCTTCGAACTGCGCGTGCCGATTGTGCTCACGCGTGATGCCGCCAGACTCACCACCGACAACGTCTTCGATCTCCTCGCCGGCTTTCGTTCCGAAGACAGCGAGCGCACCACCTACACGCGAGAGCTTCCGTTTGAAGCGGCCGCTGACTATTACGACTTTCTCGATCTGCTCCTGCGGAACGAACTGAGCCAATCGGAAGTGGCTCGTCTCACCTCGCGGAGTCGAAACTACACGCAGTTTCTTCGCCTGCTTACCGCGATCGAAAAAGCCGAAGCACTCAACACGCGGCTGTTGATTGATTGAGGTATCGCAAAGAAGTACAGAAATGCTCTGTGGCTTACTGCTTCTGCTCGTCGAGCATTCGCAGTGTATCGAGGATGAGGTTTGTGTTGCTGATGGCCTGGATTCTCACGGAGTACTGTTCGGCTGTCTTCTGAAATTCAAAGGTGCCGCTCGTGATCTCCACTACTTTTTGAAAACCCTTATCCCCACTCTCGCCATCGCTTGATGCATCGACGATGCGGCCGTCGTTAAACTTCACCTGGCCCTCGCGCCCGTCGTTGCTGATGGTCAGCACGCCGTTCAAGCGCGCGTTTTCAATCACCTGCATCGCGTCGAAAACGCTGATAGCGCTCAGATCGCCGGCCAAGGTGAAGTGCTTCCGGTCGAACACCGGTTCGGCGGCGGGCACCGGTTTCAGATCGGGCCGGCGCGCGCGGCGAATGGCTTCAAGGCCACCGGCGATGTTGATGCGTTGGTCGAGTTGTTTGGCTTCGAGCAGTCGATCGTGGGCTGTATCGAAGTCCTCGCGTTCGATGTAGAGGCTGGCCAGCGCCAAGCACTGGCGCGCCGCCTCTTCGGCATGTTTTTGGCCCGCACAGACCTCGCGAAGACGCTCACGCAGCTTGAGGGAGCGACCGTTCAATTCGAGGGCGGTCTTCAGGCGCTTGATGGCCCGGTCGGGCGCCTGGTATTTCATGAACAGCTCGGCGTCGAGCAGGGCTGCTTCGACCTCACTGACGTGTTCGGTTTGTGAGTCTGTGACCGCCATTACGCCGCAAAACCTCCGATCTGCGACGGCTGTGAGTTTATCACAACAGAATGGCCCGATTTTTCGTAGGAATACGCGTAGACAAGTAAGAAGGATGCCAACTGCGGGGGCAGAACAGACATCAGAAACAGCGTTGGAAGGTTTAAGACAATGAATCAGCGATGGATGAAACGACGAATTGAACGCTCACGAGCCCGATGTGAGGCCACAGAGACACACAGATCTCCACAGATCAGCCAAGAAGCTGGTTTAGAACAGCTATCTAGCCAGCTTTCGAGGGTTATCGAAAAGCAGTCTCTTAAACTCGGGCCTCACGCCAAAGTTGAGTAACAACCCGACCTCAATATCAGTCGCTCGCAGATAGTTGAGTAGTTGAGCCTGGTGCGAACCGTCCAAAGCTCGCACCGCTTTCAGCTCAAGCAACACGGTTCTCTCAACTAGCATATCGCCTTCGAACTGTCCTACCTGTTGTCCTCGAAACCAGACGGGGATTGAGATTGGCCAGCAGACGTTGAGTCCCGCTGATTTGAGCGCCAGTCCCAAAGACTTCTGATACACGGACTCCAGAAACCCGTGTCCTAACTCGTTATACACCTCGAAGAACACCCCAATAATCTTTCGAGTGAGTTCTTTATGCTTTATTTCGTGTCCACTCGTGTTCATCTGTGGCTAAAACTCCACCTTTAAGCCGACACGAGCCTGGCGGGGACGCATAGTGCGGGTGGCCAGGAGGAAAGAGTCAAAAGAACCGGAATTGAAGTCGATAAACTCGGAGCCGAAGCTGAAGACTGTTTTGTTGAGGACGTTGTCGAACTCAACAGAGGCCCCGACCTTCGCACGCCCAACCCGAAACTCCCGCGTCACGTTCAAATCGAACACAAACAATCCCGGCCCGCGGCCCGCGTTGCGTGGCAGATTTCCTGACTGACCAAATGGCGGCAGACTAAATGCGTCGACTATCGAACGGTCGAGTGGCTCGCCAGGCTTGCGCCAACGAAGCCGGCGAAGATCGCCAGAGTAGTTCGGCCGATCATTCGAAACGTCGTCGAGATTCCGATCGACCCCACCTAGCGAGATATTAAACGGCGCTCCCGACGCCACACGCCAAATCGGCGACAACTGCAACGTACCGAGAAGGCGCGGCAAAGTGAAGCTGCCGGAAAATACAAAGCGATGCCGCCGATCCAGCAAGCTGCGCGCACGTTCGGCACGAAAGTCTCCGGGCACGAAAGCATCTGAAGTGTTCACCACGCCGTCATCGATGAGACTCGCCAGCGTGTAACCGGCTCTGAAGCTCAATCGGTAGCTCACATCGAACCGCTTGCGCACTTCCAGCGTCAGCCCGCGATAGAAACTGTTGCCGGCTGAGATCAGTTGCTCGAGTTCTCCGCGGCCTGGATCGGGCCGCAAGTGATTCAGCGCCGCGAGCGCTGCTTCGAGCATCGCGGTCGACGTGCTGCTCAAATTCATCACTGATACGGGCACCCCAAACTCGACCACGCGAGCCACACTGTTTGGACTTGTCGGGTTAAGCGCGTCGTGACCAAAGCGCACCAACTCTCCGGCGTTCGAGGCGTTGTAAAGCGGACGAAGTGTGGTCGCAGGGCTGCGGAAGTTCGTGAAGTCACGCGAGGCGAGGAAGTCGGTGAAGTTGGCATAGCCTGGCGGCAGGACCGCCGCGTTAACATTCAACTCGCGCCAAAGGTGTATGCCGCGCGTGAAGGTGAAGTTCGCCTCGACTGAATAACCGTGGCCCAGATCGCGCTCGACGCCCGCGTTGACCTGATAACTCTCGGGAATCTTCAAAGCTGGATCGAGCCGCCGTGAGAACTCGGTATTCATCACGCCAAACTGCTGGACCAAGGGCGAATCAGCGCGCAGTGTTTCAGGGAAGTTCAGGTTGGCAGCAATGAAAGCTCGTCGCTGCTCAACGGTCATCTGTTTGCCGGTGAGTGGATCGCGGAGCAGGTTGGTGTCGAAGAAGAGCTGGTGCTGACCGAGCGTGAAGTCGTCGATGGTGCGCAGCAGAGGGCGGTTGAAGAAGATGCCGCTGCCAAAGCGGATGACCGTTTTCGCAGAATTGAACGGTGAATAGGCCAGTGATAACCGTGGCCCGAAGTTGTTTGCGTCATCGAGAATGCTCTCGCGTTCGTAACGCAAACCGTAACTCAGCAACATGCGCGGATGAACTTGCCATTCGTCCTGAAAGAAAAAGCCGGCGTAAAGATTTTGCTGCGTCGACGAACTCTGAAAGTTCTGGCGATAGCGGCTCGGAAGATCAGCGAGGAAGTCGCCGGCGCTGGCGAAACTGAATGTGCCGGTTAGATCCGTCAGGTCGATGAATGTTGAACGGACATGATGAACGTCTACCCCAAGCTTCAAAGCGTGGTTGCCGCGCACGAGGGAAAGAATCTCTTGGAGTTGTGCTCGACTTTCGCGGCGGTCGCTGCCACCGAGGGTTGACGATCCGGCGACGAGAGTTCCAGTGCGTTGTTCAGGATCATCATTAGACAGCGGATCGTTCAGTGTTATCAGCACCACTGGTTTGTCGGTGCGTTGCGCTTCGAACGAAGGTGCAAGCCGCGAATACTGCAGGCGAAACTGATTTACGACTCGCGAAGAGAAAACAAGATTATCGGAGTATGAGACCGCGTCGGAGTTTCGTTTGCGCGCTTGCAACGCATCGGCTAAACGGTTTCCGCCACCAAACTGCCGCAGATTGATCAGGCGCCCGGACTGAGAGACGAGTGAAGCGTTGTGCGTTTCGCTGAACTGATGATCCACACGCGCGGTGATGCCGGTGTTCTTGAGCGGCGTGCTGAGCGACGACATGAACGGCGCGACTTCCGCAGCGTGTGTTGGAGGCTCCGCGTCTTCGATACGCCTTCGCGCAAGGTTCGTCGGCGCTGGCAATGGATAGCGATCGTTCTGTTCCACTGGAACGAGCGTATCGAGCAAGGTGCTGTCGAGAGTCTTGTTGAGCTCGTAAGAGACGAAGAAAACAGTGTTGCTTTGCGGGCGCAGGGGAAGAGCTGGTCCGCTGACCGTGAAGCCTGCAACGTGGTCCTGCAACGGCAGCCGCGGGAATCCAAGCGAGTTGTTGCGGAACGTATTCGCGTTGAGTGCTTCGTCGCGAAAGAAGTAGAAGGCGCTGCCGTGAAACTGCTCTGAGCCGCTTCGCGTTCGCAAATTCACACGGCCGCCTGATGCGCGTCCGTACTCGGCCGAAAACTGATTTGTGATCACCTGAACTTCCGCAATCGCTTCCAGCGACGGCTGGAAACGCTCGCGAGCGGTGCGATCGTCGTTGTTGTCGAGGCCGTCGATCGTGAGGTTATTTGAATAGGCAGCCGCGCCGGCGAGCGAGAAAATGCCCGCCTCTTCCGGCGTGTTTGCGGGACTGGTATTGCGGTCTTCTGCAAGGTCGCGCGTTGAGAGTGGCTCTTCGGCGACGCCAGGCAGCGTGAAGACAAGGTCGAGCGCTGAACGATTCACGAGCGGAAGTGATTTCGTATCGACGAGGTTGAGCGTGGCGCCTGTAACCGTTCGTTTAGTGTCTACAACAGGTGCTTCCGCCGTCGTAACCATTACCGGCTCGATCACCAGACTTGCCGGAATCAGCGTTACATCAAACTGCAAACTCTGGCCGGAGAGAGTCGCGATATTCGCGATCTCCTGCGCTGTGAAGCCGGGGGAAGAAACGCGAACGACGTAGTTGCCGGGTTCAAGTTGAATCAAGCGATAGCGGCCCTCCGCATCGCTAATCGTCTTGCGGGTCAATCTTGTTTTGGACAGCGTCGCCTGAACTTCGGCGCCCGGAATCAGCGCGCCGTTCTGGTCCATGACGCGGCCAAAGATCGTGACGGTATCGAGGTCTTGTGCTTGAACGTTTTGGAGAGAGAAGAGAGATAGAAAGATCGCGAGAAACATGAGACGTGAGGTCATTTTGTAAACTCCTGCTACTGAGATGTGAGGAAAAGCGCGCAGGAATCTACCACTTCAGGCGAAGCCAGATCAACCTTTCTGTGAATCTCTGTGTCCTGTGTCTCTGTGGTTCAACTTGTCGGATGAAATAACCACAGAGGCACAGAGGGCGCAGAGAAAGCGGGATGACTTTAGCTGTGTGAAGACCTGCGCCGTAACGCGGCAACACGCGTGAGTGGAACAAGCGCATCGGTGCGCTCCGGCACTGACTCGAAGTTCGTCAACTCCTCCGCGTGTGTTTGCAGGTAATTGAAGAACCGTTCAAACTCGTGCTGCATCGCGTCCATCTTCTCGCGCATGTTGAGAATGATCTCCACGCCGGCGAGGTTCACGCCGAGGTCGCGTGTCAGAGAAAGAATCAGTTCCAGGCGCTCGAGGTCGGTGTCAGTATAAAGGCGAGTGTTGCCTTCGGAGCGCGAAGGCTTCAGCAATCCTTCACGCTCGTAAAGCCGCAGCGTTTGCGGATGAATGCCGTACTGGTCCGCCACTGCGCTGATCGTGTAGGTTTTTGGTTTGCGAGTCATGGCATTTTCGATTGTCGATTGCCAATTTGAAAAGCAGCGCCTCTGCCTCGAAGTCAATCGGCAATCGACAATTGGCAATCAACAATCACTCCAGCCCCATCTCGACGCGTGGGTTCGTCGAATTCAACTTTGAATACTCTCGCAGCAATTCTTTCGTCTCTTCCGAAATCACTTTCGGCAACGTCACTTGCACTTCCACAAACTGGTGGCCCTTCGCGCCCGGATTGCGCAGCGACGGTGCGCCACGATCGCGCAAACGAAACTTCTGTCCCGATTGCGTGCCCGGCGGAATACGCAATTGCGACTTGCCTTCGACCGTCGGAACTTCAATCTTCGCACCCAACGCTGCTTCGGGAACGGTGATCGGCACCGTTACATAGATATTATCTCCCTTGCGCGTGAAATACTTGTGCGAGCCAACGTTGGTGATGATGTGCAGATCTCCCGCCGGCGCACCCATCCGTCCACCGTGTCCTTTGCCGGGGATGCGCACGCGAGAACCGGTTTCCACACCCGCGGGAATGCGAACTTTCACTGTTTCAGTCTTCGGCGTGACGCCTTTGCCGTGACACAGCGAACAAGGTGAACGCCTGCGGCCGGTGCCGCCACAGTCAGGACACTCCTGAGCAAATCGCAAACGGCCTCCGGCACGCTGCACCTGCCCCGTGCCTTTGCAGGTCGAACAAACGACCACTGGTCCGCCGATGTCGCCGGCTCCGTTGCAACGCGAACATTGCTCCGAACGGTTCACCGTAAGGTTGGCTGTCAGTCCCTTGATTGCCTCTTCAAACGTGAGACTCAGCGGCATCTCGATGTCCGCGCCTCTTTGCGGTTGCGGACGTGGTGGCTCTTTCTCGCGCGCCGCGCCGCCACCAAAAAGATCGGCAAAGATGTCGCGGAAACTGCTGCCGCCACTGCTTCCGGTACCGCTCGAAGCAGTACCCCAGTCAAATCCGGTGAAATCGAAACCTGACGTCGTGCGGCCGCCGCTCGATGGGCCAGCGCCGCGTGCCGCGGCATCAGCGAGATTCTCCGAGTACTGCCCGAAGCGATCGTAGACGGTGCGCTTCTTCGGATCGGAAAGCACGTCGTGCGCTTCGGACATCATCTTGAAACGTTCCTCGGCGCTCTTATCACCGGGGTTCACGTCCGGATGGTACTTACGCGCCAAACGACGATAAGCCTTCTTGATCTCTTCCGGCTTCGCGTCGCGCTTGAGGCCCAGTACTTCGTAGTAGTCTTGCTTTGCCATCCTGTTATTGCCGATTGCCGATTTCCAATTGCCAATTTGAAACCCGCAAGCGGCGCTGTGCTAGTGGCCGTTTCGATCGCCTATTGAGGAAAAGGCGGAGGGTAAAGTCTTCTCCGCCTCTTCAATCGGCAATTGGCAATCGCAAATCGGCAATGCCCTCACTTGCTCTCGTCTACGTCCACGTACTCGGCATCGATGACGTTGTCCTCACCCGGGTTGCCGGAAGACGAAGCGCCAGCCGCCGAGGCCTGATCACCGCCAGAAGTCTCAGCTCCCGGTGGTGGGGCCTGCTGATACAACGCCTCCGCCAACTTGTGCGAAGCGGCTTGCAGTTGATTGAAAGCTTCGTTGAGTCGCTCAACACCACCTTCAGCCAAGGCTTTCTTCGCCTCAGCGATTGCCGATTCGACGTCGCCGGCAACTGCGCCGACCTTTTCGCGATTGTCGGAGAGCGTCTTTTCCATCTGATAGACAAGTCCATCGAGACGATTGCGTGCTTCGATCTCTTCGCGCTTCCGTGCGTCGTCAGCAGAGTGCGATTCGGCGTCCTTCATCATCTTGTCGATCTCTTCCTTCGACAGACCGGAAGACGCGGTGATCGTGATCTTCTGCTCGCGGCCAGTGCCCATGTCTTTGGCGGACACGTTCACAATACCGTTGGCGTCGATGTCGAAAGTGACTTCGATCTGCGGCATGCCGCGCGGTGCCGGTGGAATACCGACCAGATGAAACTTGCCGAGCGTGCGATTGTCGCCCGCCATCGGTCGCTCACCCTGAAGCACGTGAACCTCCACCGACGTCTGATTGTCGGAAGCGGTGGAGAAGATCTCCGACTTCCGCGTCGGTATCGTGGTATTTCTCTCGATCAGCTTGGTGAAAACTCCACCGAGCGTTTCGATACCCAGGCTCAACGGCGTAACGTCGAGCAACAGGATGTCGGTCTTCTCGCCGGACAGAACGCCTGCCTGAACAGCCGCGCCAATCGCCACAACCTCGTCCGGGTTCACACTCTTGTTTGGCTCCTTGCCAAACATGTCGCGCACCATCTCCTGAACCTTCGGAATGCGCGTCGAGCCGCCGACCAGCACTACTTCGTCGATCTTCTTGGCATCAACGCCCGCGTCTTTCAGCGCGACTTCAACCGGACCACGCAACCGCGCGAGGAGTGGTTCCACCAACTGCTCGAACCGCGCGCGCGTCAGTTTCATCGCGAGGTGTTTCGGGCCAGACTGATCTGCGGTGACGAACGGCAGATTTACTTCCGTCTCCATCGTGCTCGAGAGTTCGATCTTGGCTTTCTCCGCAGCTTCCTTCAAACGCTGCAACGCCATCTTGTCATTCGAAAGATCAATACCCTGATCTTTCTTAAACTCGTCGATGATCCACTCGATCAAACGCTCGTCGATGTCATCGCCGCCGAGGTGCGTGTCGCCGTTCGTTGATTTCACTTCGACAACACCTTCGCCGACTTCGAGGATGGAAACGTCGAACGTACCGCCACCGAAGTCAAACACTGCGATCGTCTCATCTTTCTTCTTGTCGAGACCGTACGCCAATGCCGCGGCAGTCGGCTCGTTGACGATACGCATGACTTCGAGACCGGCAATCCTGCCGGCGTCTTTGGTGGCCTGACGTTGCGAGTCGTTAAAGTAAGCCGGCACCGTAATCACGGCTTTGTCGACCTTCTGACCGAGGTAGTCTTCAGCCGATTGCTTCATCTTTTGCAGGATGATCGCCGAGATCTCCGGTGGGCTCCACTCCTTGCCCCCCGCGACGACTCGCACGTCGCCATTGCCCGCGCCCTGAACCTTGTATGGGACCTGCTTGATCTCTTCGGTAACTTCGTTGTACCGGCGCCCCATAAACCGTTTAATCGAATAGACAGTATTTTCCGGATTGGTTACCGCTTGCCGCTTGGCCACCTGGCCGACGAGGCGGCTGCCGTCCTTGGTAAATGCAACCACTGATGGCGTGGTGCGGCCACCTTCGGAGTTGGTGATCACGGTGGGTTCACCACCCTCCATCACGGCCACCACAGAATTGGTTGTTCCCAGGTCAATTCCAATAATCTTGCTCATCTTGTTTTAGTCTCCCAACAGCCCTACGGGCTAAACATTCGGACCCGCTATTCAGTTTTGCTATCGAGGCGCCTGAGGAGGCCTTTCGAAAGGAATCGACCACTCACGCTACAGCACTCGAGTTGAACGCTCGGGCAAGATTAACTTATAAGTTAACTAAATGCAATATACCTGAGTGTACTACTGTCAACTTTATGTGAGTGTGTTTGCTGCTAGCGGCGGTCCTCGTTGACGAGTTTGGAGACGAAAAAGACGTAGTGGGCGCCCGAAAGCACCGCGAAGGCGAAGACTGTAGTATAGATGGTCGGCAGGTAGTAACCGGTACCGTATGGGACGCTCGCCGCGAAGATTATCGCGGTAATCGCGACGATTTGAACGGTGGTGTTGATCTTCCCAAGCATTGACGGCCGAAAGCCTCGAAAGCCGGTCACGATGTTGATTGCTGCCGCGCCGACCAGAATAAAAACGTCGCGGCTAATCACGGCCACCGTGACCCAGAACGGCACCGGCAGATGGGAAGGCAGCGGCTGCGGAAAGACGCTGCGCATCGACAGCACCACAAACGAGGTAACCAGCATCAGTTTGTCGGCTATTGGGTCGAGAATCGTGCCGAGTTGTGAGCGTTGATTGAAACGGCGGGCCAGCAATCCATCGAGACCATCGGTAACGCCGGCGAGAACAAAGCAGGCGAGCGCGAGTACGAATCGTTGATAAAAGAGAAGTGAGACAAAGACCGGGATCAGAACCATCCGGAACACAGTAAGTAGATTCGGGACGGTAACAATCCGGGACGACACGATAAGTGCAGTTAGTTACTGCGTAATTCCAGTAAAGATATTTCGGGAGGACATCCGTATCTGATGGGCAAAACGACCGTTCCGAGGCCGCGATTGACGTAAATCTGTGTGTTTCCCTGGCGCCACAGGCCTTTCAGCGCTCGTTTGCGCGGTCTGGCCGACGACCGCTCACCGCGGATTGCCACCTGGCCGCCGTGTGTATGGCCACTGAGGACCAGGTCGACTGAAGCACGAACAGCGCGCCGGAGAACAATCGGGTTGTGCGCGAGCAGAAGTTTCATCTCGTCTTCGCACGCCCCGGCAAGTGCCAACGAAATGTCTTCGAGTCCGACCATCGAGTCGTCGACACCAGCCAGCCAGAAAGCCGCGCCATTCTGTTCAAAGCGCATGCCCTCGTTTATCAGCACTGTTATGCCTTCTGCCCGGAACAGGTCGGTAATCAAAGCTGCGTCTGTCCAGTGGTCGTGGTTGCCGAGCACTGCATAGACGCCGTAGCGGGCCTTCAGCTTGCCCAACATTTCAGCGCAAGGGGCGGCGTAATGGCGTTCCTTCGAGATGTAATCGCCCGTAAGCGCGATGATGTCCGGCTGGAGCCGGTTAGCGGTCTCGACCGCACGTTCAATCTGTTCACGGTCCGAAAAAGGACCGTGGTGAACGTCAGAAAGCTGTACTATCCGGAATCCGTCGAACGCTTTTGGCAGTCTGTCTAGCTGAATCTGCTTATGCTCGATGGTGAGCATGTAGGGCTCAGTCAGCGCGGCGCGTGCGACGTGCGTCAGGCTGAGAGCCAGGGAACGTAACGGGGTTTCGGGCCGCTTGGAACTACTGTAGGGCGCGACACGGCCGCGTTGGTTCCATCTGATAGGGGTCGCCATATTGTTGGGCTGATTCGACGCCAGCCTGCCGGGGAAGGCGTCGTTTTAGTGGGGCGCATTATAGAGACCTGTCTTCGGGGATGCAACCTGAAGGGTGATATATCAGAGGCGAACCGTGTAAAATCGCCGACTTTAGACCAACCTGATGGAACCAGCCGATTCTCATCATCTAGACCCGACCGTCCTGATCGGCGTGGCGGTGATGCTGGTCGTGGCCAAGATAGCCGGAGAAGTATTCGAACGGCTTAAACAACCGGCTGTTCTGGGCGAGTTGTGTGGCGGAATACTCCTCGGCAACCTCGTCGTGCTTGGTTTCACACGCGCCGAAACGTTGAAGACCAACGACACCATTGCCGCGCTCGCGGAGCTCGGCGTGATCATTCTCCTGTTCGAAGTCGGCCTGGAGTCAGACTTGAAGGAGATGATGGAGGTGGGTTGGTCGTCTTTGCTGGTGGCAGTCGTCGGCGTGGTGGCGCCCTTTTTTCTCGGCTGGCTGGTATCGGCTTATTTCATTCCGAACGAGCCGCAGCTCGTTCACATCTTCATTGGCGCAACTCTCTGCGCCACAAGTGTCGGCATCACGGCTCGGGTTTTTAAAGATCTCGGAAAGCTGGCGACACGCGAAGCGCGAATAATTCTCGGGGCGGCGGTGATCGACGACGTGCTTGGTCTTTTGATTCTGGCCATAGTTGCGGGCGCCATCAAAGCAGCGGCGACCGGTGGTGTGCTTTCGATCTTTGACATCGGACTGATCGCGTTGAAGTCAGTGCTGTTCTTGGTGGGCGCGATAGTAGTTGGTCATTTTTTGATGCCGCGCGTGTTGCGCGGCGCGGGGCGATTTGAGTCGCGCGGTGTGTTGCTCACACTGGCGATCTCGTTCTGTTTGATTTTGTCGTGGGCCGCCGTGAAGGTGGGCCTGGCGGGGATTGTCGGTGCCTTCGCGGCAGGACTTATTCTTGACGAGGTTCACTATCGGCCCAAGGGCGGCCGCACCGAGCGCGATTTGAACGATCTGCTGCAACCGGTCAGCACGGTTTTGGTGCCAATCTTTTTTGTGTTGATGGGGCTGAAGGTCGATCTTCGTCTGTTTGCAAGATTGGACATTCTCGGATTCGCCGCGATGCTGACGATTGCTGCGGTTGTAGGTAAACAGGTGTGCGGTCTCGCGGTAGTGGAGCGTGGCATCAATCGTCTTGCGGTTGGACTGGGAATGATTCCGCGTGGCGAGGTAGGTTTGATCTTTGCCGGCATCGGGGCAACGTTGATGCTGCCGTCGAACTCTGGAGTGAGCGAACCGGTAATCAACTCCGCGACCTTTGGCGCAGTTGTGATAATGGTTATCATCACTACACTCGTGACGCCCCTGAGTTTGAAATGGTCACTGGGACGCAAGCGGCGCGCGGCGCGTTCCAAACAAAGAGATAGTCAAGGAGGTTAACAAGGTGGGAACACGCAAGGATCAGCACAAGGTTGGCACACCGGAGAAACCACGCGGGCAGCAGACAGGTTTCGCCGGCAATCCGGATCAGAACCGCGAAGAGAAAGAGAACACGCCGGCGTTGCGTGGCGTCCGGAAAAAGACAAACAAGATGTTTTCCGACGCGTCGCGACAACACAGCGGCGCGAGCGCGGTTACGCCGAGCACGAACCGCCCGTCAACACCGGGAATGAGGAAGTAGCCGTTTAATTCGTGGGCCGAATAGTCAGGCGCTGAGCGGCCCCTCAAACAGAAGTACTAACAGCGCTTTGCGCCCGGCTCTCTCCCAGTTGTGTATACCATCCTCTTCCTGGTAACATAGCGAGGATCCAAACCTCGCCATGGCCCATCAACCTGAAACAGACATAAAGACCGCATTCGATAGTATTCTGTCCAATTACTTGCGGGCTAGACTTAAACCCTTTGGACGCGAGCACACCTTGTGGAGAGTGTTCGAGGATCTCTCAAGCCGCTTCCAACGCCACGTCAAGAATCATCCTGGTCTGAAAGCAAAGTGGGGCGTCGGCAAAGGTAACTGGGCGCGCGTGCCATGGATTGCATTTCTGGACAAGCGCGAGACTGAGTCAACTCAATACGGCATTTATCCGGTCTATCTTTTTCGTGAGGATCTGTCGGGCGTTTATCTGGCGCTCAACCAGGGAATCACGCGATTGAAAGAGAAGCATGGCACGCCAGAGAGTAGACGGATCTTGAGTGAACGTGCCCGGCGACTCTTGCGCGACACGCCTGCAATCGACGCTCTGAAAGACGCCGGCTTCTCCCTGGATAACCGGATGGACCTTCACACCAGCGGTGGGCTGGAAAGGGATTATGAAGCTTCGACAATCGGCTACAAACTCTATCGCCGCGGTGAAATCCCGAAGGACGTTGAAATACTGAACGACCTCGAACAACTTCTTTCCGCTTACGACCAGTATCTGGAACGACAACCCTTCCGCGAGGAAGAACCGCCCGTTGGGACGGTCATGTCTGGTCCACCACAGAGTGACTTCCGGATCGCTTCAGCCATTCATGAAGTCATCTCCTACATCGCAGACAAGGGCTTCGTCTACGAGCCTTGGCAAATCGCCCAGTACATCACTGCTGTTCGAACCAAGCCTTTCGTGATACTGGCAGGCATAACCGGCACAGGTAAATCAAAGCTTCCCGCACTCGTCGCCGAAGCAACCGGCGGCGAGTCAAAGCTGGTGCCGGTTCGACCTGACTGGACCGACAGTGCTGACGTTCTCGGCTACACCGACCTTGAAGGTAACTTTCGGCCAGGACCGGTACTTGAAATTGCGCACGCGGCGGCAGCGAACACAGACCAGTTCTGCACCTGCATCATCGACGAAATGAACCTGGCTCGCGTTGAACAGTATTTCGCGGAAGTTTTGAGCAGAATCGAAGATCGCCATCCACAGCAAAATGGAGGCTACAGAACGGCGCCACTCATCTGGCAAGTTCCTAAAGAAGCCGATGCAGAATGGCGTGAAGTCGTAATTCCCCAGAATCTTGCCATTGTGGGCACCGTCAACATGGATGAAAGTACTCACAACTTCAGTCGAAAGGTGCTCGATCGTGCCTTTACCATCGAACTCTCAGAAGTAAACCTTGCCCAGTGGCGCTCAAACGGCGAGCGTGTTCGCACGGTGTCAACGTGGCCGGTTACGTCCTGGAATCCGATCAAGATCCATTTGAGCGAGCTCACCAAGCCTGCCGACGAGCAACTGTCGGAAATTAATCGCGCGATCGACGCGCTGCAGGCTGTCAACCTCTTGCTGGCGCCTGCGCAATTGCAGGTCGGCTACAGAACTCGAAACGAAGTTGCATTTTATCTGCTGCATGCGCAACAGATTTCTGACGCCTTCGTGGACCGGGACGGCAATGTAGTCGATCCACTCGATCTTGCACTGCAGATGAAGATCCTGCCGAGAATTGTTGGCCGGGGTGACGCCATTGAAAGATGTGTCCTGGGTCTTCTCGGCTGGGCGACTACGGGAATTCCGCTGGAGTCCGAAGACGAAGCGCGGTCCATACTCGAGTCGTGGGAAACCGGAGGCCGGACTCCATGCCTCACAAACGGCAAGTATCCTCGGCTGGCAGCGAGATTGTGTTTGATGTGGCAGCGATTCGCAGCAGATGGATACACGTCCTATTGGTTGTGATTAGTTGTGCCTGACCTCTTTAAAATCGAAACCGGCCAAACGCAATTAAGCTGGACTAGTCCGCCATCCGAGTCAAGAGTGAACTCAGCCCAACCGGAAGGACGACTTGCAATATCGTTCTCAAACCGCGCACAGCAAGACATTCAGATCTGGCGCCAGGGCGTAGCTGATGAAGTCGCGAGCGATCTCAGGGTTGAAATTGGTCCACGTCTGTACGAAGAGACCGCCTACAGTTTGCTTGTTCGCGGCAAAGACAATCGACAAGTAGAACTTCGCCATCGGGATCCGATAATTCTGCAAAATCTTTATCCTTCGGGCGATGGCAGCATTGTTTACGGTTCAATTAACTTTAGAAGTCAAATCGGACTTAGTCGTTTTTCGGTCTACGTTGACGGAAAAGTGGAGTACGACTTTGAAGTCGAAGTATTTCCCAGCAAGCTCGATTACGCCGCTGACTACAACGTGCTGCTCGCTGATATTCAGGACATCCTGGCAGGTTTGGTCCTTGAATATCTTCGCTCGACTTTCAAGTTAGGGTTTGCCACCGATTCAGACAACCCATCAAGACTGGAGTGGATATTACTACTGCGAAATGTAGTTGAGGATCTTGAGCGTGGACTTCGCTACGTCGAACGACATCCGTATCACAATCTGGTCGGCGAACGTGTAGCGACCAGAGTTGAGAAACTGCGGCGGCCGGACGCCACGATCTCCCGATTGGCCGCCCGAGGAAAGGGCAGAGGTCCCAGGTCCAGAACTGCTTCGGGGCGGGAGCTACACGGCAGATTACCTGAACGCCGGGCTCGAATGACATGGGATGCTCCGGAACATCGCTGGCTGTCCTGTCAATTGACTCGCATTCGTCAAACTCTGGCGGAGATTCATTTGGCAGAGCGCAAGAATCCAACGCAGAACAAGCTGCGACAGGCTCGTATCCTCGCAGAGATAGCAGAGCTTGAGAATCGAATAGCGGCGCTGCAAGGCATCGAACCTATCGCCCACGCCAAAGGATTCGCGCCTGCGGGTTTCACTTCGTTAACGTTGCAAAGCAAACCAGGTTATCGCGAAGCGTACCGGGCGTGCCTTGTTCTGCTGCAAGGCCTTCGGGTTGATGGTGGTCCAGTCGGACTCTCAGTGAAGGACATTCATCGCCTGTATGAATACTGGTGCTACCTGGCTGTGATGCGAATCGTAGCGAAGATCACCGGTGAGCCAGTGCCTGTTCGCCAACTTTTTTCTGTCGAGCCGGACGGATTGCGTGTTCGTCTGAAAAGAGGCGAGTCCCACACCGTAAAATTTGCCAGCGGCGATCGCACGCTCGAACTAACCTACAATCCAAAATACAGCGGTGATGCTTTCATACTTCCGCAGCAACCCGATTTGGTTTTGACTTTTCGCGATCCTCCGTGGTCTACCATGCGGCTTGTCTTCGATGCTAAATACCGCATCAATACAAACCCGGGTTACCTGAAGCACTTTCGCTCGCCGGGACCGCCGCAGGATGCGATAGATGCACTTCACCGTTATCGCGACGCGATTCTCGAGGAAACGGGTGTGCACGGCGCGCGTTCCGACAGACTTAAACACACCGTGGTTGAAGGCGTGGCGCTGTTTCCCCACGCCGACACTGACGATCAATTTCGCAGCAGCCGTCTTTGGTCGTCGCTGGAACAAGTGGGCATCGGAGCGATTCCATTTCTTCCTCGCGAAACGAGATACCTTGAAGAATGGCTGCGCAAGGTTTTGCGGCGCGGAGGATGGTCCACCGCCGAACGAACGATTCCCTACTTGTCCCTTGAACAGTTGCGTGCTTGGCAAGAAGCCGAAAAGGAGTCAGTCCTTGTTGGCGTTCTGCGGGTAAAAGCAAAGGAGCATTTTGACTGGATCAAGTTGTCGCGCTGCTTTTATACGGTCTTCACTCCGCGTCAGGGCAGACAACTCATGTCGCGCTGGCTCGCAATCTATTCACCCGCGTCGATTCGCACACCAGGGGCAGTAACTCACCTGGCTCGGGTTGAGAACATTGAGCTCAAGAAGCGCCACGAAATCGAGACGCCGTGGCGCCCACGGCGCAGTGCAGATGAAGAGCACGTGGTTTACACACTCGGTGAACTCCACGAATTAGAAAACCCAATCCAGAACCGGGGTCCGAGCGGACTGGGCAAACGCTTTTCAAAGAATCGATGGACATCAAGACTCGGGATAGAGAGAGCGACTGAATTGCGCGAGCTTTTTCTCGAGACCAGCGCAGAGTGGAAACTCTACGAGCAACTCCGTCTTGTCGACGTTGATTTCACCTTGGTGCCGGGCCCAGCAAAGCTGCAAAACGAAAATGATTCTCGCGGCCGAACTTGGTTCGTCAGAAAACAATATCGCGTGCAGTACCGTGGCGCGGCAGGATTCTTGATCCGGAGAGCAGGACTGCGAGATCAGTACCGAAGCGACGTTGACGAAGTGATGGATATTTTCGCTTCTTCAAGTTAATAATTACCCAAAACCTCTTCTGACTGTGATAAACTCCGCCGCGCTGTCACAAAAAGTCCCCATAGAGGCGCGTCAGTGCAGACACAATTCTCGAGATTAAGGCAGCAAGCCGGCATCACGATTGAACAACTTTCGGGTCTTGTCGGGTTTTCCAGCCGCACTCTTTACCGGTGGGACAGAGGTGAGGGAGAACCACGGAAGGCCGCGATTGTCCTGTTACAGGAGCTGGTGTCGCGCAAGCAAATCGACCGCAACGAGCCAACCTTCACGTTTATAGATCTTTTTGCCGGCATAGGGGGATTGCGCCGCGGTTTTGCATCCATCGGCGGGCAGTGTGTATTTACCAGCGAATGGAATACGCACGCACAACTGACGTACAAAGCAAACTACAACTGCGAAGATGAGATTGCCGGCGACATCACGCAGATACCCGCAGCAGAGGTGCCACGGCACGATCTGTTGCTGGCTGGTTTCCCATGTCAGCCGTTTTCAATCGCCGGCGTTTCCAAAAAAAATGCTCTGGGCCGCGCCCATGGCTTTCGGTGTGAGTCGCAAGGAACGCTCTTCTTCGATGTTGCCCGCATTATCGAATATCATCAGCCGGGCGCCTTCCTCCTCGAGAACGTCAAAAATCTGGTAAACCATGACCGGGGCAATACCTTTCGTGTGATTCATGACACGCTCAAGACGGATCTTGGCTATCAGCTACACTGGAAGGTTATAAACGCAAAGTGTTTGGTTCCGCAGCATCGTGAACGCATTTTTATCGTGGGCTTCCGCGAGCCAAACAGTTTCACATTTGACGATTTGGTTCTACCCTCTTCATTGGAGGGTCCGCGACTGCGGGATGTACTTCATCCGGAGGACGGCAGCGAAGAACCGGAAGGTCATTACACAACCGGTCCCGAAGCACGGGTATCCGACAGATACACCCTGACAGATCACCTTTGGCGTTACCTTCGCGATTATGCTGACAAGCATCGAAAGGCGGGAAACGGGTTCGGATATGGTCTGTTTGGACCTGATGATGTAGCACGCACACTCTCTGCCCGCTACTATAAAGATGGGTCCGAGATCCTTATTCAGCAAAACGGACGGAATCCGCGGCGTCTAACGCCGCGTGAATGCGCACGCCTGATGGGTTTTGACGACCCGGGACACTCAAGCTTCAAAATTCCTGTTTCAGACACGCAGGCGTACAAGCAGTTTGGTAATTCAGTCGTGGTTCCCATTGCCAAAACAGTCGCTCGACACATGGCGCCCTGGATTCTGAGCGGTCCCACCCGATCCATGTACGTGCAAAAAGAATTGCCGCTTTATGGCTGATGTTGTTGATAGTGAAACGCGTAGCCGCATGATGGCGGGCATACGCGGCAAAGATACTCAGCCTGAGCTTCTTATTCGTCGCGCGTTGCACAGGCGGGGCTTTCGCTATCGGTTGCACGTCGCCTCCTTGCCAGGAAAGCCTGATCTGGTATTTCCGAGACAGCACGCCGTGATTCAGGTGAATGGCTGTTTCTGGCATTGCCATGAATGCCATCTGTTCAAGTGGCCCAGTTCGCGCGTTCAGTTTTGGCGCACCAAGATCATGCGAAATCGCGAAAAGGATGCCGAAGCATCTGCTGCTCTGGTTCGCGCAGGTTGGCGAGTTCTGACCGTCTGGGAGTGTGCTTTCAAGGGTCGCACCCGACGCAAGGAAGACGACGTCATCACCGATGTGGCAACCTGGCTCGTTTCGGGCAGAGGCAATAAAACACTACAAGGGATCCAATAATGACCGCGCTTACTGACCTCACTCAGTGGATGGATGAGAATACCGGACCGCATATCGTTTGGTACGTCAAACGACTCTCTGCGAATGACACACTCGCTACTCGCGCTCATCAGGCTGGTCCGTATATTCGAAAACAGTTCCTGTTCGATGTCTTTCCGTCGTTGAATCGGCCGGAAGCAGGGAATCCGGACAAGCGCTTCGAGCTAAGGATAGATTCACACAGCGATGTTCGCGAAGTGCGCGCAGTCTGGTACAACAACAAGCTGCGCGGCGGCACACGTGACGAAGCGCGTATCACGAATCTTG
>DASXRE010000077.1:0-5045 GCA_036506775.1 Pyrinomonadaceae bacterium
TAACTCGACTGACATTTCGCTGATTTGCGTCGGCACGCCGAGCAAGCCAAACGGCAGTCTGGATCTGGGCCATGTGCAACGCGTCTGCGAGCAGATCGGTAAAGCGCTCGCGTCGAAGAATGAACGTCACACGGTTGTGATTCGCAGCACGATGCTGCCCGGCAGTATCGAAAGCGTGGCGCAGCCCGCGATCGAATCGACTTCGGGAAAGAAGGCGGGCGAGGATTTTGGTCTTTGCGTTAATCCGGAATTCTTGCGCGAAGGCACGTCGTTGAAAGACTTTTACGCGCCGCCGTTCACGTTGATCGGAGCTTACGACGAGCAGACGGGAAAGATCGTCAGCAGTCTTTACTCGGGAATCGACGCGCCAGTTTTCGTCACGTCGGTGAAAACCGCCGAGATGGTGAAGTACGTCTGCAACTGTTTTCATGCGCTGAAGGTCAGCTTCGCGAATGAGATCGGCAACATCTGCAAGGCGCTCGAGCTTGATAGCCACGAAGTGATGAACGTTTTTTGCGCCGACACCAAGCTCAATCTTTCGTCTTACTATCTCAAACCGGCGTTCGCGTTTGGCGGTTCGTGTTTGCCGAAAGATCTTCGCGCGGTTACTTACAAGGCGAAGGAGCTCGACGTTGAAGTGCCGCTGCTGACTGCGATCACCACTACGAATCGACTCCAGATCGAGCGTGCGCTCGACATGGTGTTGCGCACCGGCAAGAAGCGTGTGGGCGTGTTGGGTTTCAGTTTCAAAGCCGGTACGGACGATTTGCGCGAGTCGCCGATGGTTACCTTGATTGAGACTTTGATTGGCAAAGGGCTGGATCTCGTTATTTATGATCGCGACGTTTCGCTGGCGCGGCTCGTTGGGTCGAATCGCGAATACATCGAACACGAGATTCCGCACATCGCGCGGTTGATGCGCGGTTCGATCGAGGAAGTGCTGGGTGCGGCGGATACGATCGTGATCGGAAACAAGTCTGAAGAGTTTCGCCAGATTGAATCGCGCCTGCGGCCCGATCAGACGGTCATCGATCTGGTGCGCCTGTTTGACCGCCCGTCGAGCAACGGTTATCAGGGAATCTGCTGGTGAACAGCAGGCGGCGGGGCATCGTCAAGGTACTGCTCGTCTGCATCTTGATTTGGCCCCTGGTGGCCTGGCTTGGCGCGAGATTCTTGATAACCGAAGCGCCGCTCGAAAAAGCGGACGTGATCGTCGTACTCGGCGGCTCAGCCAACTACCAGGAGCGCGCTCGCGAAGCTGCCAGACTCCTGCTCGATGGACGCTCGCAACGAATCTTGATCACCAACGACAACATGCGTGGTCCATGGTCGCAGGCCGAGCAGCGCAATCCTTTCTTTAACGAACGCACCCGAGAGGAAATCACGAGTGCAGGCGTGCCGGCGGAGAAAGTTGAATTGTTAACGCAGCCGGTGAGCAGTACGTACGAAGAAGCGCAACTCGTACGCCAATATGCCAGCGATCGTGGATTGCAATCCGTCCTGATCGTCACCTCTGCTTACCACTCGCGTCGCGCGCTCTGGACTTTTTCGCGAGTCTTTCGCGACACGCCGGTTCGAGTCGGGTTGATTCGAGTCAACCCGGGAGATGAAACTCCACCTCCAGCAACATGGTGGCTCACCGCACGCGGCTGGAGATGGGTGCCGACAGAGTATGTGAAGATGATCTACTACGTGGTTAAATACAGTTGAGGCCGTTGATGATGGATTCGAACGCCGCAGAAATAGCACGAGGAGAGCGCTTTCAGTTTGGTCAGAACTGGTCGCAATTCCTGCCCACCATTGACGCAGAACGCATTCAGCAGGCGGAAACGTCGCTGAAGGAGATGCTCGAGGTCGAGTCCCTGGAGGGGAAGACGTTTCTCGACATCGGCTCGGGCAGCGGCTTGTTCAGCCTCGCGGCGCGCAGGCTTGGCGCGCGCGTTCATTCCTTCGACTTCGATCCGAAGTCGGTCTACTGCACCACCGAACTCCGAAAAAACTACTTTCGCGACGACGACTCGTGGAAGATCCAGGAAGCTTCGGTACTGGATGGCGAATTCATGAAGTCGCTAGGCCAGTATGATGTCGTTTACTCTTGGGGCGTGCTGCATCACACCGGCAACCTTTGGACCGCGCTCGAAAACGCGCAGCAGCGGGTTGCGCCGGAAGGGAAGTTCTTCATCGCTTTGTATAACGACACCGGCAGCCAGAGCGCACGCTGGTACTGGATAAAAAAGACCTACAACGGTTTGCCGGGAATTCTGAGGACGCCGTTCGCGGCCTTGGTGATGCTGCCCGGCGAACTGAAGATGCTCACGTCCTCTATCGTGACGCTCAAGCCCGGACGCTACCTCGACTCGTGGACCAAGTATCGTAAAAATCGCGGGATGACGAAGTGGCGCGACATCATCGATTGGGTTGGTGGTTATCCCTACGAGGTTTCGACGCCGGATGAGATTTTCGATTTTTGCCGCGAACGGGGTTTTTTGTTGACGAAGTTGAAGTGCGGCCGAGTCGGTTTGGGTTGTAACGAGTTTGTGTTTCTGAAGAGCGATCGGCTCACATGAGTAAGTCTGTTTCAAGGGTCTTGCTGGTAGTCACGATTTTGACGATCGTCGGAATCGCTGTGGTCTTCGCAGTCAGACAAGCCCGAGGAACTTTTTCTGAACACTGGGAAGCGGGGCGCCGCACAATCACGGTGGGACCGAGAGACAGCCTGCAAGCCGCGCTCGATGCGGCGCAGTATGGCGACGTGATCGTGTTACAAGCCGGCGCCGCCTACAAAGGAAGCTTTCTGCTGCCGTTGAAGAACGGCGCCGGCGAGATCGTGGTTCAGAGTTCGCGCGCGAACGAGTTGCCGGAAGGCACGCGCGTCAGCCCCGCGCAGTCAGCTTTGTTTGCGAAGTTGCAAACGCCGAACGAAGAACCGGTTTTGAAGACGGCCGCGGGAGCGCATCACTATCGTTTTGTCGGTATCGAGTTTTCCACGACCACTGCGAACGTAAAGGTTTACGATCTGATTCGCTTCGGCGAAAGCCGTCAGACGCAAAAGACAGTTGATTCAGTGCCGCATCACCTAGTCATCGATCGCTGTTATATTCACGGATTCAACACGCAGGACGTGCAGCGCGGGATCAGCATGAATAGCGGCGAGACCACGGTCAGCAATTCCTACATTTCAGACATTCACGGCGTGGGCTACGACACGCAGGCTATTGCAGCCTGGAACGGTCCAGGCCCGTTTCACGTCATCAACAACTATCTCGAAGCAGCCGGCGAGAACATCATGTTTGGAGGCGCCGATCCCGCGATTCCGAATCTGATACCGGCTGATATCGAAGTCCGCCGCAACTACGTATTCAAACCGAAGAGCTGGAAAGTCGGCGATCCCACGTACGCCAGCAAGCACTGGACGGTGAAGAACCTTCTCGAACTGAAGAACGCGAAGAACGTGGTCATCGACGGCAACATCTTCGAGAACAACTGGACCGACGGCCAGGCGGGAATTCCGATCCTGTTCACGGTGCGCAATCAGGAAGGCTCAGCGCCGTGGTCCATCGTGCAGAACGTCACGTTTACGAACAACATCGTGAAGGGTGCGCAGGGCGGCGTGAACCTGCTCGGCACCGACAACGAAAAGCCGTCGCAGCAGTCGAGCAGCGCGACTATCGCCAACAATCTCTTTGTTGACATCCATGGCCCGTTCCTGACCATGACGGGTTTCCACAAGGTCAACGTTGTTCATAACACTCACTTCCAGACCGGCAACATCATCATCTTTTCCGGCCCTCAGGCGGAGCAGTTCGTCTATCGCGACAATCTGACGGTTCGCGATTCGCGCGGTTACGGAGTGTTCGGCGATGCGACCGGAGAGGGCGTGGTTGGTCTGAAAAAGTTTGCGCCTGACGCCGTCTTCAAAAACAACGTGTTGGCTGGTGCTGATAGCTCGCTCTATCCGAAAGACAATTACTATCCTGCGTCGATCGACGGCGTCGGTTTCATGAATTACGAGAAAGGCGATTATCGTCTCGCGGCCGGCAGTAAGTTCAGCAAAGCCTCCTCTGACGGCCTGCCTGTTGGCGTCGACTGGCAGAAATTAAATTTCGGCGCGAAGACTTCTGAATGACGACTTCAGTTAACGACAAACGTCCACTTCGCGTTGGCCTGCTCGTAGATTCCTTCACTCAACCCCGCTGGGTTTCCAGCATCATCAACGACATTTACGGTTCGTCGATCGCCGAGATCGTTCTCGTCGTGAAAAACGAAGCGCCGTCCGGCCAGCAGTCGCAAGGCAGATTGCGAAGCTACTGGAAGAACCGCAAGTACCTGCTGTACGCACTCTACAACCGGCTCGACGCGCGCGTGGGGATGTCGGAGACGGACGCGTTCGAGGACGTCGACGTGCAGCCGTCGCTCGCAAATTGTCCGGTTGTGGGCGTGACGCCGGTGATGAGGAAGTTTTCCGACTGGTTTCCCGAAGAAGTCGTCGAAGAGATCCGGAGGTATGACCTCGACGTCGCGATTTCGTTTGGTTTTCGCATCCTGCGCGGCGAAGCATTGCGGATAGCAAAGCACGGTGTGTGGTCCTATCACCATGGCGACAATCTCGTGAACCGCGGTGGTCCTGCCGGTTTTTGGGAAGTGATGGATGCGTCGCCGATCAGCGGCTCCGTTCTTCAGGTGCTCTCGGAAGATCTAGACAACGGCGAGGTGCTCGATCGCACGTGGTTGAGAACCAGCGATCGCTTCTCCGTGCGACTCAGCAAGAACAATCTCTACTGGCGCTCATCGAGTTTTGTGATGAGGAAACTGCATGAGTTGTACGAGCATGGACAAGCGGCGCGTGAAAAGAACTCGTTTCGTCCTTACTACAATCGCCTGCACAAGATGCCGACCAACGCGGAACTGCTGCCGAAGCTAGGCCGGCTGTCGTGGAACTACGCGACGAGCAAGCTGAAGTACGCGCTCTTTTTCGATCAGTGGACTCTTGCTTATCGGTTTCGCACGAGTGCGACGGATCCAAACAACAGCTTCTACCGGTTCAC
>DASXRE010000078.1:0-9655 GCA_036506775.1 Pyrinomonadaceae bacterium
GCGGCACTCCGTGGCCGCCCCTCTTCGGCGCGCGAGGGGGCGGCCACGGAGTGCCGCCCCTACAGTCATTCCTTCCAACGTTCAGCCATTAGAATTGCGTCACGATCCAACTGATCCAGTACCAGTCTTCTAATCCGTGGCGCCTCGCCTTTGGTCCAGAGATGGTCCGCCAACAAACGTCGCGCCTGATCGGTCCAGAACGAGCTCTCGTAAGGCAGACGCCGGTGCGTGAGACGCTCGACGTAATCCATCACCTCTTCATCGATCTGGACCAACACCTCGTGACGCATACCTGTCGGGCTCACCACCGTAAAACGGCGCTGCTCCGGCACCTGCCATTCGTCCTTAGCCGGATCGAGAATCGAGAAGCCGTTCATCGTGATGGTTTCTATCAGAACCGGCGCGGTCGCTGAGACAATGGGAACCGATCGCGCCAACACTGCCGCCACCGCGTTGCGCAGCATCTCCGGCGTCATCGGCTTGCGCACAAAATCAGCCGCGCCGAGTTTCATCGCTTCCACCGCCAGTTCGATCGAGGCATAAGCTGTGGCCATCACCACTCGCACACCAGCATCACTCGCTTTGAGCCGTCGCAACGTTTCCAGTCCGTCGATGCCGGGCATTCGTTGGTCCAACACGACCACATCCCAGTTCGCGCCGTCACCGAAGTTCTTCAACCCCTCGAATCCATCGCCTGCTTCACCCACGGCATAGCCCGCCGTTTCCAGTGTCAGGCGCATCATGCGGCGAATGTGTTCCTCGTCGTCGATGATCAAGACGCGTTCAGGCATGGAAACTCCTCGCATTCGCCGGATCACCGGCGACCGGCAAAGTAAAAGTGAAAGACGAGCCCTGGCCCAACTCTGACTGCGCGCTGATCTGGCCACCGTGTGCTTCAACAATCAGTCTCGAAATCGCCAGACCGAGACCGGCGCCTCCGGTCGGCGCGCCGGGCACCTGTGCAAACTTGTCGAAGATGTGAGGCAAGTACTCGGCGGGAATACCCGTGCCGGTATCAGAAACTGAGACCGTCACGAAGCGGCCGCGTTGAGCGGCATCGATACCGATCTCGCCCTCGCGCGTGTAGCGGATCGCGTTCACCACCAGATTCGTGATGACGCGCGAGATTTGTGATGCGTCAGCAGTCACCCAGGCAAGATCGGTTGGAACGTTCAACCGAAACCCAATCCCCTTCGCTTCGACTTGCGGCCGCAACTCCTCCGCTTCTTTAGCTATCAACGCACGCAGATCGACGGTTTGCAGTTGTGGCTGACTCTCGCCCGCTTCAATGCGCGAGAGATCGAGCAGGTCGCGCATCAACTTGTCGAGCCGCTCGCAATCCTCGCGGCACGCGCTCAGCACTTCCATCTGCTTCTCGTTGAGCTCGCCGGCCGCTCCCTCCAGCAACAGGTGCACGCCCATCTGCACGCTGGTTAGTGGCGTGCGCAACTCGTGTGAAGCCGTCGCGATGAATTCTGACTTGAGGCGATCGATCTCACGGAGGTGCGTAATGTCTTCGAGCAGCGTCACTGCGCCCAGAAGATGCTTCGCACTGTCGCGCATCGGCGTGGTCCGCAAGCGAAAGGCACGTTCGGAACCATCAACCGCAAGCGGCAAGACCTGCGACATTCCCTCACCGGTCACCGGCCGCTGCGATGCGAGCGCTTCGGCAACGGCGCTCGCAATGCGTCCGTCACGAGCGATCTCGCCGACGTGCCTGCCGGCGTTCTCCGGTTCGCCGCCGAAGATCTCCTCCGCTGCGGGATTGAGTTTGGTGACGCGACCGTCTTCGTCGGTGACGATTACAGGATCGTAAAGAGAGTCGATGGCCGCCTCAGTGGTTTGTTGGGCCACGATCAGTTTCCCCATGTCTGAACTGCGAAGCTGGCGGATGCGCTCGGCCATGCGGTTGTACTCGACTGCGAGCAGTCCCACTTCATCATGCGAAGTCACCGCCACTTTCGCGTCGAGATCGCCGCCCGCGATGCGCGTTGTGCCGGCCGTGAGTTGGCGCAACGGCTCGACGATGCGATTCGACAAGAAGAATGCGAGGAAGACTCCGGCGGTGACGAGTGTTCCGGCAATCAGCAGCGTGCGATAAAACCAGAGTTGGGCCACGCCGGCAGCAGCGGCCGATTTCGCCAGCATGGCGCGCTGGTTGAGCTGCAACAGGTGTTCGCAGTCGGCGCGCAGTTTGTTGAACTGTGGTTCGAGTCGCGTGAAATACTCGTCGCGTTCGGATAGATCCGCACCACGCCGTGCTGCTGCCTGGGCGAAGAAGCTGTCGAACATTCGATAGTAAACATCGCGATCGCGGCGGATGGTTTCGATTGCTTCCGGCTCTCCGACTTCGGTGATGTTGTTCGCGGCTTTTTCGAAGTTCGCATCGAAGCGCGCGCGATGTTCGCGCAGTTGGGCGGTGGCTTTTTCAGACGCGCCAAGCAGGGCGAAGAGCGCTGCGGAGTCCTGCCGTTCGAGACTCTCTTTCATCTCCTGCGCGGCGACGACAGAGTCGTAGTTATTTGAGATGATGCGCCGCGACACTCCGCCCATCTCTCGTAGCCGCCACGCACTCCACGCCCCCAGCACAACGAGCGCGGCCACGAAGACCAGGTATCCCAGCAGCAGTTTCGTCCGTAGATTCATCTCGTCTGGTCTAACCGTTTTGAGTTCCTCTGTATACTCAGCACTCGTCTCATAAGCGTCCCTGATTCAACGGAACTACTTGCACAGTCGCGTCGCGCACTTCGTCGAGAAAGCGGTTGATGATCGACCCATGCAGCAAAATGTCCCAACGCGATCGCGACGTTTGTCCAAACACGACGTGCGTAATCCCTTCACGCCGCGCAAAATCAATCAGCGCATCAGCCACGCGTCGCGACTTCAACTTCACCACCCGCGCGCCGAGGTCTTCAGCGAAACGAATGTTCTCTTGCAGCGCCGCATAATCTTCCGGCTTGATCCGTCCCATCTCTTCCGCCGGCGTCTGCACGTAGACCGCATACCAATCACTCGCCATCCGCCCGGCGATGCGCGAACCGATGCGTAACAACTTCTTCGCACTACCCCGCGACGCCATCGCCACCATCACCTTTTCCGGAATTACGGCGCGATCGAGTCCTTCCTGTTCGCGATACCCGCTCGACTTCGCCGCTTCATCAGTCGCAACTTGCCTTAGCGCGAGCTCACGCAATGCAGAAAGATTTCCCTTGCGGAAGAAGTTGTTGAGCGCTTGTTCGATCTTGACGATGTCGTAGATCTTTCCCTGCCGCAGACGCGTGCGCAGCGTGTCGACAGACACGTCGACGTTAACCACTTCATCGGCGCGACGCAGAAAGTAGTCAGGCACGGTCTCGCGCACCCGCACACCGGTCGTGCGACTAATCACGTCGTTGAGCGATTCGAGATGTTGAATGTTGACCGCAGTGATTACCGAGATGCCCGCCTCGAGCAGATCGAGCACGTCCTGAAAGCGCTTCGCATTCTTCGCACCCGGCGCATTCGTATGGGCCAACTCGTCGACAATCGCGATCTCCGGATGGCGCGCAACGACTGACTCGACGTCCATCTCTTCGAGCGTGACGCCGCGATATTCGATTTTGCGCGGAGGGATACGTTCGAGATCGCCGATCATCTCCTGTGTGTCTTCGCGGCCGTGAGTCTCTACCGCAGCAACGACGATGTCGACGCCCTGCTTCTTCAACAGGTGCGCATCTTCCAGCATCTGATACGTCTTGCCGACACCGGGCGCGGCCCCGATGTAAACGCGCAGTCGTGGCTTCTCGCCATCTTTCATACGCGCGAGTAGAAATTCCGCGGATTGTCGGTTGCCGTTTGGATTCACCTTCGCATTGGAAACTTTTCGTCAAGCGCCAGATTGAGTTCCAGCACGTTCACTCTCGGCTCACCGAGAAAACCAAACTGCCTCCCTTCCGTGTGCGCGCTGACCACGTTGCGCACCTCGTCTTCGCTGGCGCCGCGTTCGCGAGCAACGCGCGGCACCTGAAACTCAGCGGCGGCCAGCGAGATGTGCGGATCGAGTCCGGAAGCTGACGTGGTGACGAGATCCACCGGAACCGGTTTGCCGGCATTCTCGGCCTGCAGTTTTTGCACGTCTGCTTTAACGCGATCGACCAGCTTCTGATTTGTTGGTCCAAAATTTGAACCTGAAGATGCGGTCGCGTCGTAACCGCTCGTGCCCGCCGCTGAGGGCCGCGAACGAAAGTAACCTGCCGAAACGAACGACTGGCCAAGTAGACGCGAACCAATCACAGTGCCGTCCGCGCGTCTGATGAGTTGTCCGTTTGCGTTCTCGGGAAAGATCACCTGCGCCAAACCGGTAATTACGAGTGGATACATCAGCCCGAACAGAACCGTCGTCACAATCGTCATCAAAACTGCCGTTAGTAAATTCTTCATGCCAGTCCAATCGCGTGAATGATCACGTCGATCACCTTAATGCCGATAAAAGGCGCGATGATTCCGCCCAGTCCGTAAATCAAGAGGTTGCGCCGCAAGAGCGACGCCGCACTCATCGGCCGATACTTCACACCCTTCAGCGCCAGCGGAATCAACGCGATAATGATCAGGGCGTTGAAGATCACGGCGGAGAGGATTGCCGATTGCGGCGTGCGCAACCCCATCACATTCAGAGTGTTCAGAACCGGAAATGCGCTCGCGAACATCGCCGGAATGATTGCGAAGTACTTCGCAACGTCGTTGGCAATCGAGAACGTCGTGAGAGCGCCACGAGTCATTAACAACTGCTTTCCGATCTCGACAATCTCGATCAGCTTGGTCGGATTTGAATCGAGATCGACCATGTTGCCAGCCTCTTTCGCCGCTTGCGTGCCGGTGTTCATCGCCACGCCGACGTCGGCCTGGGCCAGCGCGGGAGCGTCATTCGTGCCGTCGCCGGTCATCGCAACGAGCTTGCCACCTTCCTGCTCTCGCCTGATCAGCGCCATCTTGTCCTCGGGAGTAGCCTGGGCCAGGAAGTCGTCCACGCCCGCTTCGCGAGCGATCGTGGCGGCGGTGAGCGGGTTGTCGCCGGTGATCATGACGGTCCTGATACCCATCTGCCGCATCTGGTTGAAGCGTTCAACCATCCCGCCTTTAATGATGTCCTTGAGTTGAATCACGCCGAGGGGCAGCCCGTCTTCGGCTACGACTAACGGCGTTCCACCTTCGCGCGATATGCGTTCGACGATTGTGTTGAGATCACCGGTCAGGTGAGCACCCTTGTTGCCAACGTACTTCTGAATAGCATCGGCGGCGCCTTTGCGAATTTCTCGACTGTCGAAGTTGACTCCTGACATTCGCGTTTGTGCGGTGAACGGAACGAAATGCGCATCGAACGACGCGAGCTCACGGCCACGCAGACCGTACTTCTCTTTCGCGAGCACGACGATCGAACGTCCCTCGGGTGTTTCGTCTGCGAATGATGAAAGCTGTGCGGCTTCCGCTAGTTCACTCTCATCAACTCCAGGCAGCGGAATGAACGCCGTTGCCTGTCGGTTACCGAGCGTTATGGTTCCAGTCTTGTCGAGCAGCAGAGTGTTCACATCGCCCGCAGCTTCGACCGCACGGCCCGACATCGCCAGCACGTTGTGTTGAATCAGACGGTCCATGCCTGCGATGCCGATGGCGGAAAGTAATCCGCCGATGGTTGTGGGAATAAGACAAACCAGCAGCGACACGAGCACGAAGATTGTTTGTGGCGCGTGGGAGTAGATCGCGAACGGTTGCAGTGTGACCACCGCGAGCAGGAAGATGATCGTTAAGCCGATGAGCAGGATGTTGAGCGCGATCTCGTTAGGAGTTTTCTGTCGCGAGGCACCTTCGACGAGCGCGATCATGCGATCGATGAACGTCTCGCCCGGATTGGAAGTAATCCGGACTTTGATCTGATCGGAAAGCACGCGCGTGCCGCCCGTCACGGCTGAACGATCGCCACCGGCTTCGCGAATCACCGGCGCGCTCTCGCCCGTGATTGCCGACTCATCGACTGACGCTACGCCCTCAATGATCTCACCATCACCGGGTATGAATTCGCCGGCGGAGACGATCACGAGATCGTTCTTGCGCAGTTGCGGCGCCGCCACGTCTTCAGTCACGGAGCCGGAAAGAACGCGATGCGCAATCGTTTCCGTCCTTGCCTTGCGCAGGTTATCGGCTTGCGCTTTCCCACGGCCTTCGGCCATCGCCTCAGCGAAGTTTGCAAACAGCACTGTGAACCAGAGCCAGAGGGTGATCTGGAGTTCGAAAGCCAGGTTCGTGACGCCTGGAACTGGCGCGATGATTCCGCGAATCATCTGTAGCGTCGTCAGCACACTGCCCACTTCGACAACGAACATCACCGGATTACCCAGCATCTTGCGTGGGTTCAGTTTGATAAACGCATCGACGATGGCGCGCCTCACGATGCGTGCATCCCAAATGGCGCGTTTTTCAGTTTGTTTACTCATACAGCAACAAGTGCTCGACGATCGGTCCAAGAGTCAGTGCGGGAAAGAACGTCAACGCGCCAACGATCACGATCACGCTCACGAGCAATGTCGTGAACAGCGGCGTGGTCACGGGAAAGGTGCCAAGGGACGGCGGCACGATCTTCTTGCGCGCCAGGTTTCCCGCGATCGCCAGCATCGGAATGATCATGAAAAACCTGCCGACGAGCATCGCGATCCCGATCGTCGTGTTGTACCAGTAGGTGTTGGCTGAAATACCGGCAAACGCGGAGCCGTTGTTTCCCGTGCCGGAAGCGAACGTGTAGAGAATCTCCGAAAGACCATGTGGTCCGGGGTTGTTAAGCTGCGAAGTGCCGAAGCCCGGCGAGACTGCTGAAATCGCCGCGAACACGAGTATCGTTAGGGGGAAGACGAGCACCACGAGCATCGCCATCTTCACGTCGTACGCTTCGATCTTCTTGCCGAGATACTCCGGCGTGCGGCCGACCATGAGTCCCGCGATGAAAACGGCGAGCACGACGTAGATCAAAATGCCGTACATGCCAGCACCCACGCCGCCAAAAACAACTTCGCTGAGCATGATGTTGGCGAGCGGTACTAACCCGCCGAGCGGTGTGAAACTGTCGTGCATTCCATTCACTGCGCCGCACGAAGCGTCAGTGGTGATCGTGGCCCAGAGCGTGGTGTTGGCGAGTCCAAAACGGACTTCTTTGCCTTCCATGTTGCCGCCGGACTGCATCGCGGTGGTGGTTTGGTCCACTCCGGTCAGTAACGGATTGCCTTTCGCTTCCGCCCAGTACGAGACGAGGATGCCCGCGAAGAACAGCACCGACATCGCAGCGAAGACAGCCCACCCGTGCTTCTGCGACCCGGTCATACGTCCGAGCGTGTAAGTCAATCCGGCTGAGACGGCGAAGATCGCGATCATCTCGATGAAGTTTGTGAACGGCGTGGGATTCTCGAATGGATGCGCACTGTTCGCGTTGAAGAAACCGCCACCGTTTGTGCCCCACTCCTTTATAGACTCCTGCGAAGCGACCGGTCCTTGCGCGATGATCTGTTCCGGCGCATTCGCGTTTCCTTTATCGAGCACTTGCGCCTTGTCGTAGGGGCGCAAATTTTGCGGCACGCCACCGGCAACGAGAACGAGAGCGCCGGCCAGACAGAACGGCAGACAAATCCACAGCGCAGCCCGCGTCATGTCGACCCAAAAATTTCCGATTGTTTGCAGCTCGCGGCGCGCAATGCCGCGGATGAAAGCAATCGCCAGGGCGATTCCGACCGCAGCGGACGCAAAGTTGTGGTACGCGAGCCCGGCCATCTGGGTCAGGTAGCTCATCGTGGTCTCGGGCACGTACGACTGCCAGTTGGTATTGGTCGTAAACGAGGCGGCCGTGTTGAAGGCAGACCCGACAAATCTCGCGGAATCGACACCCGGCAGTTGCTGCGGATTGAACGGCAAGAGCCCCTGTAACCTTTGCAGCACGTACAACAGGACCATCGACACGGCGCTAAACAGCAACATCGTGACGGCGTACTCGGTCCAGCGCATCTCGCGCTTCTCATCGACGCGCGTGAGCTTGTAAATCGCCCGCTCGATTGGCCGTAGCACTGGATCAAGAAATGTCTTCTCGCGATTGAAAACATGGGCCATGAACACGCCGAGCGGCTTCGTCAACAACAAGATCACGGCGAAGAACACAAGAATCTGTAACCACCCGTTTACCGTCATCGCCATCTCTCACATATCCGCACGTAGGCCATCGCCAGCAGAAAAAACGCGATCGTCACGCTGATAAAAAGCAGATCCAGCATTTCACTCCTTACTTCGGCGCCGGCGAATCCAACGTAAAGATCGTCGCGAAGATCAGCAGATGCTGACCCGGCGTTAACCCGACCATCCCCGACGGCAACTCAGCTCCTCTGAAGAACCCTCCCTCCGGCCCACGCGAATCATCCCAGCGATGTTCGAGACGAAAGATCGTGTTGCTCCAACGATACGGAACGCGATACTCGACCGTGGACGTAAACGCCTTGACCGTCTGCCGCGCCAGGGTCCATCGACCATCGCGGTCCCAGAAAACTTCCGGCCGAAACGACAGGCTCCAGCGATCGTTCAGCTTCCAGTGCGTTGGCATCTGCCACGACATCATCAAAGCGCGCGGCTTGCCGGGAGCATCAACTTTCTCCGTTGAAAAGATGTATTCAGTCGCGACGGTGAACTTGTCGGTCTTGCGTTCGACGATCGTGTCCGTCAGGAACCGCCAGAACTCGAAAGCAGTATTTCGTTGATGTGGACCAAAGAGCGTGGCCTCTTTCAGGGTGACGCGTGGCGTCAGCTTGTAAGCAACCTGGCCGCCCGCGCTGGGAGCACTGTTCGCGCGCGCCAGATGCCAGTAGCCGTTAACCAGGAAGAACGTGCCTGTGAGTTTCTCAGTGAATGGATAACTCGCGTTTGCACCCATCATGAGATAGGGCGTGAAGTCTGCTCCCCACGGTCGCGTGTAGTTGAGGTTGTCTTTGGCGTAGAGCGAGTCGTAGCCGATCAAACTGCTGAAGATTCCGGCTTGCAGTGTCAGTCCTTTGCCGGCGGGCGCGAGATAGGAAACGTTGGTTGGCCCAAGATGGCGCAGGAACTTGTTGCCGGCAATATTGGGCGCGGTCGCGGAGAAGCCAAAGAACTCGTCGTCTTTGCCCGCTTGCGCTGTAAGTTCCACACCCCAACGCGAGGCTTCAGAAGGTTTCTTTCTGACGTAGGCGACGGCCATGTTGAGCCACACACTGTCGGTGCGAAAAGCAGTGCCGCGACTGCGGAAGAGATGGTTTGCGGGATGGTTGAAATCGAGCGGGTAAGCTAGATCGACAAACCCGCCGTACTGCCATTCGGAATGCGACTGTCGCTCGTCTTCTTCCTGTTTAAATGGCTCCTGACTGCGGGCCACGGCGCCTGGTCCAATCAGCGATAGAACAATGACACTCAACACCGTCCGTCTCATTGCTGTTTCCCTTCGTCTTCCGTATCCAGCAGATCGAGACAATGCGCGCCGAAGACAAGCAAAGGAATCATCAGGAAAAACAGAGTGGTGCAGGAGCGGTGCAGAAACAGCCCGTGCCACGTCGAATGCGTCAGCCAGACAACAACGGTCAAAAGGGATGCGGCAAGTGCGGAGAGGATGCCGCCGCATAGT
>DASXRE010000079.1:0-29198 GCA_036506775.1 Pyrinomonadaceae bacterium
TTTTCTTCAGGGCTGGGCCAAAAAGATGTGGCTCCTGACGCTGTCTGTTCTCGCCTTGATGCATCTCCTGATCGCAGGGCTGACCCAGATCGCTCGAGGAGTAACCACCTTTTACTTGATCTGGACGTGGATGGTGATCCTCGTCACAGGAATGTCGTGGTGGTATCTAACGAAACCGGCGAAGGTCGCTGATACTCAAGCGGTTGCTGATACTCAAGCAGTGCCTGAGAGTCAAAGCGGGGAAAGCTGATTGACGTTGGGCCGTAGCGGGTGTAGAGGCCGGCCATAATTCTCACGTGCGGCGCCACCCTATCTCACGTAGCGACGACTTGTTCTCCACGTCCTCAACTGAAGGAGCTTGAGTCGTGCAAACCAACCTCAGGACATGAAAAATGATCCGGTCAGAGCCCTGTAGACTCCCCACGCCGTGGGTTTTCGTGAGTCAATTCGATCTGTTGACAGCGGCCCATGGCGAGGCGTAGAGTTTCGCCGCGTCTCCAACCTCGCATCATCAAGGCAGTGTTATCTGTATCCCAAATCAATGTACTTGTGTCTGGAAGGAGAGACATCATGCGACGATACGCAATAGCTGCGCGCAAGGTCCGTCACTCGGAAGATCACGTTTCCGCCCGCGCCGAAATTGAAGAACTTTACGGCAAGACGGCTGAAGCAGTGAAAAATAAAGACGTCGATTCAATCGTGAGCTTTCTGGCAGACGATGCAATGTCGGAGGGGCTCACGGGCCAGGTTTACAACCGGCAGGAATGGGCGGCTGACATGAAGCGGGATTTCTCGAAAGTCAAGCATTTCGATCGGGCAGAGTACAAGCTCGAGAAGCTTACGCTCAAAGGTGATCAAGCCATAGTTTATGTAATTGAGCATTTCTCCGGGACCTTGAGTGACACCGCTGATTATCCGTCAAAGCCGTTCGTTACCACCATGCTGGCGAGAGACGTTTTGCACCGCGCGCATGGCGGCTGGAAGGTCAAACACAGCGAGACGATCAGCGACGATATCAAGGCCGGTGATCACCACGCCGTTTCATCTCTACATACTCTGTGAACATCATTCATCCGTTTCATCATTCCAAGGAGTTTGATATGAATCCCGAACAAGCGATCGGAGCGGCAAGCGCCGATCAAGAGAGGGACAAGTCGACGCTGAGTGTCCCGGAGGATGAAGACATCATCATTGAGGAATTACCGGCGTTTGATCTGGCTCTCATACAAGGTTGCGGTGATGCCTCAGATGCGTAAGCATCGCGTTCGGTAGGTCGACAATCGATTTCGGCGCCAGCGGTCCCCAACTCAGATAATGCTCAAGCGTCGCCTGAGTCGAGGAAGTAGTATTCAACTGCTTTGCGACTTCAGCCAGTGATTGTTCGGTTTCAATGAGGCCGATTGCGTAACAGAGCATCTGCACTGGTGACGTGTGTGGCACCGTAATCAGATCGCGTTCCTTCTGCGGCAATGCAGTAAGCGCGCCGGCGAGATCCCGTGAGTACCTGGCGTGGCTCGACGTCTTGCAAAGAAACTGGGCCGCCGCGGTTAATCGCCTTAGTCTGTGTACCTCGACGGTGCGCGCTGCCAGCGGGTGGAGTGTCTCAACGTGAAGAATTGCTGCTTCAGCGTAAACTCCCCAACCTTCAAGACCGAGCGGCGAACGAGTAAAACCGAACAGATCAGAGAGCGGCGAGTTAGCGGCACGGCGAAGGTGTTCGCCGTGACCGGGTAGTAATTCATGGGCCAGCACCATAGCCAGATAGCTCTTCAGTTGAGCTGGAATCGGGCCTTTGTGCGGCGGCCACGCGTTCGGATTGATCAATAACCAACCGCCCGTTTCAGTGCGCTTGCCAGTGATTGTCGGTGGCAGGTAAAGCGCGTCTTCAACAAGGGTCGACAAACACGGTGGCGCAAACAGGATCGTGGCTCGCGCTCCGAGGCTATCGAGCGTGGTCCTGGCAACGGATTCCCGCAAACTCGACTCGATACCAGCCATGCACAGCAACAGATCCGCATCGGCCGGATCGACGTTTGACACGGGTAGTTGCTCATCCACTATTCGCTTCAGCTCGCCGATCTCCTTTTCGATACGAGCCAGTAAAGTCTCCAATAAAACAGTCTCAGATGGTTCGAGCTGAAGCACCGACTTCAGATACCATCGCAACCCGACTTGCGGTGTGGACCGCTGAGTTTCGAGCAAAGGCATTCGAGTCCAGCGATCGAGTTGATCGATCAGAGTTCTCACCGGCTCAGAGGTGAACTGATCCGCACTAACCAGGGTGTCGATCAACTGAGAAACGATTGTCTTGTCTCTGGCTGTGCAGGAGAGCTCGGCAGCGCCCATTCGTTTCTCGGCGAAGTCGAGCCACTCGATGCACTGCCTCGTGCGATAGAGCAGGCGACCCTGCATCTCTGTATCCAGTGCGTCATCGACCTGTAATTGGAGCCAGAAAGGCAAGAGCGCGAAGGCACACAACTGCAAATACGAGCCGGCTTGCGTGCAATAGATCGCTTGCTTGACGTGCCGCAGCTTCTGCTCGTTGACGAACCGCTGCAATTCTGAGAGTGCGGCTGCGCTAACTGGCGAGATACTTCCGGAATGTTGCTCGTCGATACGCGACTGCAACGTGTCTAACGCTTCAATCCAGGCGTCAAGGCCTTTATCAGAAAGATCTTCAGCGGCGTCCCACACGGGTTCATTCCAAAGAGAGGCAGCGACCGGATGGTGTTGCAGCCACGCGTCTCTTGAGCTGCGAATGAGTGCCGCTACGCCGGGATCAAGCACTGGTCTTGCCACACTCTCTGCAATCAGGGTCGATATCGATCGCAATGAATCGATGCTTGTTGTAGCTAAACAGGTCCAGAGTAATCAGACCGCGGAGGCTCGGAGGCGGTTCGAGGCCCGCAAGAAATCTCGAAGCTTCCCAAACGGCCAGTGATGCGCTGGCAGCCATGCGCGGCGCGAACGACGGGACGAAACGAGTCGGCTGCGAAAGAGTAGACGCCTTAATGACACTGGTGACTTCTGCATTGTCTTCCAGCCTGGACTTCGCGCACCAGTAACACGCAGTTTGGCCCGGCACTGTCAATGGACCAATCCATGAGCCGCTGAACACGAGTGAAGGCACGCGGGCTCTTAGTGCAGCACGCGCGATGTGCTCCCCCAGCCTGCCGTTGGCGGGAAGGTATCCGAAAGAGTTGAAGACCAGATCAGCCGATTCCAATTGCGGCCGCAGGTCGTCAACACTGCGAATCCATTTTGCGTGACCTTCAAACGTCACTTCCTTGTTGACGTGGGCCAACGCGGCCTTGCACGCGTCGATCTTCAAGCGTCCGATGTCCTGGTGCGAATACAAAACCTGCCGGTTGAGATTGCTGGACTCAACCCGATCCGGATCGATCCCTACGATCTTGCTGATGCCTGTGCGCGCGCAGAGCAGTGCCAGCCAGGTGCCATAGCCGCCGAGTCCAACGATCACGACTTGCCGATCTTGTAGTTGCTTATTGAAGTCTATGCCGGTCAGCTCGCTTGTCTCGAAGGCATTAAAGAATCGGACTTGGCGATCGTAGACACCATTAGCATCAGTCGAAGTCAGCTCTGCCTTCCTGAATACAATCGCTCCCCGCCGGAAAAGATCTTTCAGGAGTTTTCCGGCAGCAGCGCGGTTCAGTCCTGAGAACTTCATCACTTCTCGACGCGCATTGGTAACCGGAATTCCTGCGGCCAGTGCATCGAGCATCTGCGCCAACTTCTCTGGCGCTGGTCCTTTCAAAAGAATGCGCGCCCCCTTCATTGCCGATACAAGTTCCAGACTGTCAGCGGTGGGATAGTACCGCCAGCTTGCCTGGAGGATTAGTACAAACCCGGTGCGCTTCATTTCTTTTGCGGACGTCGATCCAGTCCCATCGTCAAGGAGTAAACTGGAGTTTGTCTCAGGGGATCGAGTTGCAGCAACGCGCTTAGACCACGGTCGGACAAGGCCGGCGTGGGCAAAGTTCCCAGCCCAAACAACGTGCCGGTTAATATCAGGTGCTGACCAATCCGTCCGGCCTCAATATAAAGATTACGAAGCGCGCGTTCATGACGGTAGCGCCATTGATACTGAAGAAGATCGGCAACCAGAACGATGGACCAGGCGGCCGTTTCGGGCGCCGGCTGATTTGAAAGCAACTCTGTCATCTCGTTGCGAAACAGTCCCGCACGCGACAGCAGTACGGCATGATCTCGAATGTCGTAGAAATAAGTCCCCGAGGCGAGACTCTCGACGTCATAAATGACGAGATAGAAGTCGAAGGCGACGCCGTAGCTCTTTAAATAACTGAGCAGATCGTTGTCTGTAAGCGAGGCGCGAGTTTTTCGTACGGCATTCAAGCCAAACCACAACAAGGATGAGAGGCTCGATAGACTGACGGGCTCTCGGCGATAAGTCCGCTGCGTTCGCCGGCGCAACAATAGTTCACCCAGCGACAGGTTCTCAGCCGCCTCGACCGCAGCGGGCAACAACAGGTACTCGCCTTCAGGTTTTATTCGTGCCGGTGGAGCCTGTTTCTCAAGGTAGGTTCGGATAGCGTCCCTGCGAAGATCGCCGGTGGAGTCGTTCTCGTCAATGAATTTGCTGTGGCGTGACCAGAGATAGTATTCGAGTGACGTATGCCATCCTCGCTCTATCCAGTGGGCCAGGTGTCTTGCTGAATCTGCGTCTATCTCGCCGAAAAGATCATTAGCGAGCGGCGCTTTCCCGTCACGGCGAGATCCGTGAGCAACGGCGTCCAGGAAGGCTAGTCTGTCCACGAGCAGCTTCTTGCCAGTCCACGGATCTGACACGAGGACTACGTCTCGGGTACATTCCCGAGCTGAACGTATTGAACTCAAATGCCAACTGTTGAGAGACATTTAATTAACCCAGACTGATCGACAGTTGAACTCCTTCCTCGAGTCCATCGAGACCAAGCTTTGCCTCCACCGCTTTTTCATTGCCGCCGTATTGCACGAACGTCCGCGCGCCGCTCATCTCCGCCGCAAATTCAACTGTAGCTGCCAGGTGTCCGGCATCCATGTGCACGGTGCGAAAGGTGCGCGGCTCTCGATAGCGATACATGTTTCTTTCAAAGACGGAGGTGAGCACCAGCAAGGCGCGCACGCGAAAAGGCGCGCGCCCGCAGGTGGTCGGGAAAAGCTGCTCGAGTTCTTTTTCATCCACGCCATCGAAGAGCAACTCCAACGCGGGCTGGTCCATGCTTATGTGATACCAGCCGGACGTCAGGTCGGGGAGATCGAGTGCAATCAGGTATGCTTCAGTTGGCTGACGTGCGCCACCTGAAGGGCTGGTACGAAGAACGACAGGTGCGCCATTCCATTGCGGTTGCAGTGATCGCGTTTTGCCGAATGCGAGGGAGAGAATCTCGCAGAGAAGTTCCTTCGTCAGTTGCCGTCTTTCCGGCTCGCGCTTCAGGAGGACCGGCGTAGAAAGCAAGTCTTCTGAGGGTCTGGGTAATGCATGGCTGGTAGCTGGATTCTCGTAAGACTTGAACCGGTTGGCATCAATTTCGTCTTTGCTGTAAGTCAGCATCAGTTCACGCGCGAAAAGCAGTCCCTCATCACTTCCGCCGGCAAACCTGTAGTCGTAAGTGGCGAGATGGTATTCGGCAGCTTCGGCCCAACCGTAAGTCTCCCAAAGTTCTCTGGTCGCTTGAAACCACTCGACATTCTCCTCCGTGGACCACGCGGCAGGTAGCAGGATTCGTTTTTCAACGAGGGCGGCGATTGCCTTTTCCACGTCACTCGTATTCGTCTCTGTTCGCTCTGCAATCAGGCTCGCGACCTCGCTGTCTTCTTGCTCGTTGATCGCCGCGATCAGGATGAGGGCCGCAATCAGCGACAACGAAAAGCGCCGGCGCATGAGAAAGTCTTCAGCGGTCCAGTTTTGTTGGCGTAGAGGAGAGGGAGGAAAGAGTCGAATTGTCGGGCTCGTCTGAATGAGCATCACTACAGACTCGAAGGGCAAGTTTCGAGTCGGGACAGTAACACGAAACAAGGGAGCTTACGAGGGAATTTAACGCGGGCGCACCCCCTCGGGGGCAAACGGCTGCAGGGCACTACTTCCCCCAAGCGTGCCTCGTCGACAAGGCCGTTTGCCCCCCGCCTTCACTAACGCGAAAACAAACCGCGAAAAGGGTCGAACGCGGTGAGGCTTTGTGATCAGGCTTTTGTGCTGAGTGACTTGCGTTGTTCGAGATCCAACAGTTTTCTCTTTCGCTCCAATCCCCAACGATAACCACCCAGACTCTTGTCTTCGCGAACAACACGATGACATGGAATCACGAGCGCCACGGGATTCGTCGCGCACGCCCGTCCGACGGCGCGAACCGCGCCGGGTTTACCCAAAGCTTTGGCAACGTCGCCGTAAGAAACAGTTTGACCGTAAGGAATCGTACGCAGCTTGTCCCAAACCTGACGCTGAAAAGCTGTCGCGCGAATATCAAGCGGGAGATCGAGATGCGGTTCGTTGTGACTCAAGTGATGCAAAATCTTCTTCACTGCATCGCGCAAACCCGCGTCTGCTCGCTGAATCTCCGCCTCGGGAAACTCCGTGCGCAAATCCTTCTCCAACTCGAGATCCGTGTCGCCCATTCGCACCGAACACACGCCGCGTTCGGTCACAGCCACGAGCAACCGGCCCAGTGGCGACCCCACTACCGTGTAATCGATCTTCACACCGCGCCCACCGCGACCGTAGGTCGCCGGTGTCATACCCAACTCTTCCGCCGCCTGTTCGTAAACACGGCTGCTGGAATTGAAACCTGAATCGTAGAGTGCATTAGTCACTGACTCACCATCCCGAACGAGTTGTTTGAAATTGCCAAACCTGCGCGCGGTCACATACTGCCGCGGGCTGATTCCCATCACGCGCTTGAACGTGCGTTGCAAGTGAAACGCACTGACGCCGACTTGCGATGCGAGCTCGGCGAGTTTCAACGTGTCGCCTTCACTGGACGCATCAAGCAAGTGACAGGCGCGTCGCACCAGCTGCAACTGCGGATCCACAACCTGACTGTTGCGCGGCTGACAGCGCAGGCAGGCACGAAATCCCGCTTCTTCAGCAGCCTCCGGCAAACTGAAAAACGAGACGCGCTCACGCTGCGGTCGCCGCGACGGACACGATGGCCGACAGTAAATCTTCGTCGAGCTGACCGCGAACACAAACTGCCCGTCGAAACGGGCGTCACGCGTTACGACAGCCTGCCACAGTTGTTCATTTCCTGCTTGAACCATACGTAGCATGATAAATCACGCAGCCAGACCGATCTATCCGCTTCTTGCGATCAAACTGCATTTTGCGTCGATCGCACTTCATGATTAAATGCAACCCAAGTGGATTCGGAATTCCTTTCACAATTAAACGAACAACAACGGGAAGCAGTACTGGCGACTGAAGGTCCGCTCCTGATTCTCGCCGGCGCAGGCTCCGGCAAGACGCGCGTCATCGCACATCGCATCGCCTATCTCATTGCCGAGAAGAACGTTCCCAGTTGGAACATTCTTGCCGTCACCTTTACGAACAAAGCCGCGGAAGAGATGCGTCTGCGCGTGCAGCGACTACTGCGCGAGCGAGAGCGTTCGAGCCTGCCGCTAGTTTCGACGTTTCATAGTCTGTGCGTTCGCATTCTGCGTCAGGACATCGAAAAGCTGAACGACAAATACACACGCAGGTTCACCATCTACGATCAGGACGACTCACTACGCTTGATCAAGCAGTGCATCAAGGAACTCGGTTACGACGAAAAGTATCTTGGCCAACGCGCAACCCAGTCAGCGATCAGCTCGGCAAAAAATCGCGGCGAAGACACCGAAGCGTTTGCCGCGCGCGCGGAATACGTCGACGAGCGCCGGGCAGTGATGGCCCGCGTTTACAAGATGTACGAAGATCGTTTGCACGCAAACAACGCACTCGATTTCGACGATCTGCTGATTAAGACGGTGCGGCTGTTGCGCGATGTCGCTGAAGTCAGAGAAAAGTACAACAACAAGTTTCGTTACATCCTCGTCGACGAATACCAGGACACCAACTCACTGCAATTCGCGCTCATCAGCCTGCTCACGCAGAAGCAACAGAACATCTGCGTGGTCGGTGATGAAGATCAATCGATCTACAAATGGCGCGGAGCCGACATCAGTAACATTCTCAACTTCGAAAAGCATTTCTCGAACACGAAGACCATCAGACTGGAACAGAATTATCGCTCGACGCAGACGATTCTTGACGTAGCCGGCGCGGTGGTGAAACACAATCTCCAACGCAAAGGCAAGAACCTCTGGACTTCAAATCCGCGCGGCGGCCGCGTCGGTTATTACCAGGCTCTCGACGCGGAAGCCGAGGCTCGATGGGTTGCCGGAAAGATTCTCGAACATCGCCGCGACGAATTCGATCTGCGCGCCGCGGTGCTGTATCGCACCAACTCGCAGTCGCGGGTGTTTGAAGAAGCGATGCGGCGCGCAAGTCTCGCCTACAACATTATCGGCGGCTTCTCGTTTTACGAGCGCATGGAAGTGCGCGACATCATCGCCTATCTTAAATTGGTGCTGAACCCGAACGACACGATTGCGTTACAGCGAGTAATCAACAGTCCGCCCCGCGGTATCGGCAAAACGACGCTCGACGAGATCGAGCGACGCGCGAAGAATGCCGAACTGTCGCCGTGGGAAACGATCTCGCTGATCATCGAGCAACCTGAGAACCTTGGCACACGCGCAGTCAGTGCACTGAGGAGCTTCCGCAACATCGTCATTCGTCTTTCCGAAATGGCGGGCACCGTAGACGCCGAAACTGCGGACATTCGGATCGCGGGCGGCTCGCCCGCAGTCTCTGCGAATCAAGCTGTCTACGAACGTGCGGGCGGGCCGCCCGCGCTCCCTGATACGCAACCCGCTCTGGCAAGCGATTCACCGGTCTCAGACATCGTGCGCGCTGCGATTCTCGACACCGGCTACGAAAGCTGGCTTCGTTCCGAAAGAACCGATGAAGCCGAAGCTCGTCTGGAGAACTTGCAGGAGCTCGTCAATGCAGCCGTCGATTACGACGAACAGGGACTCGAAGGCTTGCGCGAGTTTATCGATCACTCAGCACTCGTTTCCGATCAGGACCAGTACAAACGCGACGCTCCGGTTACGCTAATGACGATTCACTCGGCCAAAGGTCTCGAGTTCCCGCTCGTTTTTATCGTCGGACTGGAAGACGGGCTATTTCCACACTCGCGTTCCGCCACTGATCCCGCAGAGCTCGAAGAAGAACGCCGGCTCGCTTACGTGGCCATGACCCGCGCTGAACGTTTTCTTTACGTCACGCACGCCATGAAGCGCCGCGTCTACGGCGAAGAACTCGCATCCGAGCCGTCACCGTTTTTGAACGAGATGCCGATCGATATGCTGGAAGATCTCAGTCTAGGCAAATCGTGGTTGTCGTTCGCGCGCGGCTCGTCAGCTATCGATTACGAACACGGTGAGTTTCGCAAAGAGAAGAAGAAATACATGGGCAAGACTTACGACAGCGTCGATTCAATCGCGGAGTTTTTCAAGCAACGCAGCCGGCAGTTGGGCGAGGTAAAGCCGAAGTCCAACAACGCAGGCATGGGTGCGACGAAACCCGCCGCCGCCAGTTCAGGAGAATTTGTGCCGGGGTCTTACGTGAGGCATTCGAAGTATGGACGCGGTCTGGTTCTCCGGCGTGAGGGTGCCGGAGAATCGACCAAATTGACGGTGAGCTTCCCTGGTTACGGCCAGAAGAAGCTCGTCGAAAAGTACGCCGGCCTTGAGAAGGCCTAGTTTCCGGTCGCAGCCTGAGCTTTCTGCGTAACCTGCGATCCGGTTAACTCCGCCACGACCTCATTCGCGTTGAAGACCTTCTTCAGCACTTCCAGCATTCCTCGCGAATCGACCGAAATCGCACGATTAACAGATCCGTCGTACATGAAGTCGCCGACGAGCGACTGAATGTTGCCGTCGAAGATCAGGCCCACCAATTCGCCATTCTGATTGATCGTCGGCGAACCGGAGTTTCCGCCGATGATGTCGTTCGTCGAAACGAAGTTGAACGGCGTGTTCAGCTCGAGTGCCGACTTCTTCTCATACCAGCGCTGTGGCAGGTTGTACGGGAACTGTCGTTTGAACGAGTCGGAACGACCAAACAATCCGCCGAGAGTTGTGAACGGCGGAATCTTCTTGCCGTTCTCCATGTAACCCGCGACGGTTCCGTAAGACAGGCGCAGCGTGAACGTCGCATCCGGATAAAGCTTTGTGCCTTCAGTCTCAAACAACGCGCGCGCGATCTTCGCGTAGTTCGCGCGCTCAACTCCGGTCACTTCACTTTCATAACGCTTGCGCAGCTCGCGCGCTTTCGGATCGATGGTTCGCGCCACCACGATCATCGGATCGGTTGAACTCTCGATGGCTTGCTTGCCACCGGCAGCAAGGTCCTTGCGATAAGCCGGATCCTTCAACTTCGTGCCGCTGATCAATTCTTCAGCCCGTGCTTCTGGCGTTTTGCCGTCAAGCACCTGCGTTACGAGTGGATGATCGGCGCCCAGGAGTTCGACCATGAAGCCGAGTGAATCGGTGAGTTTCAGTTTCTCGAAGTCTTCATGAAGAGGAGCCGGCGAATAGAGCGCGAGTTCCAGAGAAGCGCGGCGCGCGTCGGTGTATTCGGGCAAGCGCTCGGCGTTTGGCTTCTCGTTTTCAGTTGCCAGACGGACCAGCGTACGCGCGAAGTTGAAAAGCACGGTGTTGAAGCCAGCCGCCTGATCGAAGATGCGGCGCTCGCGAATGTAGGTCGGATAGGCTTTGTGTGCCTTGGCGATTGCGTCCCACGCATCGCCGTACATCTTCTGCTCCTCCGGGTTCGCGGCAACCGACTTTCGCAGGGCTTCTTCCTCTTTCATCTTACGCGCCAGCAGACCGGGATCCTTCAGTCCCGCAAGCTGGCCGCGATAGACCTTCAAACTGTTCTGCACACTGTTTAGTTCGTTCTGAGCCTGACGCGTTTGTTCGTCGCCCATCGACATGTATTTCTTAAGCACAGCTTCGCGGCGTTCGAGCAGACGAAGGATGATCGGAATGCTCGTGTCGCGTAACTGTTCGAGGTGCGCAACTGTGTTCAGACGCGAGGTTGAGCCGGGATTACCAGTTACGAAAACCAGACTGCCTTCCTTCGCGCCCGCGGTAGACCACTTGAAGTAATTCTGCGGATGCACCGGCTGGTCGTTTTCATAAACACGCACCAGTGACATGTCGATGTTGAAGCGCGGGAAGTTGAAGTTATCAGGATCGCCGCCGAAGAAAGCGGCCTGAAACTCCGGCACAAACACCAAACGCACGTCGGTGTACTTCTTGTAGCGATAAAGATTGTATTGGCCGCCCTGATACAGGGTGATGACGTCGGATCGCAAACCTGTCGCTTTGGTCGACTCCGCTTCGATCTTGGAGATCTCAGCGCGTTTGGCAGCGAAAGCGTGGGCGTCCGTGGAATTCGCTTGCACCGCTCCGTTGACGCGAGCAGTGACGTCTTCGATGCTCATCAACATGTTCAATTCGAGACTGGGAGCTTTGATCTCTTCAGCCTTGGTGCGAGCAAGAAAACCTTCCTTCGCGAGGTCCTTCTCGGGTGTGCTGACTTCACCGACGATATCTTCGACGATGTGATAGTTGGTCAACACCAGACCATCAGGCGACACGAACGAACCGGAGCCGCCGTTGTTGAATCTGACCGAGGCAAGCCGCACCTTGTTCAGCCATTCATCAGTGATTTCAAAACCGTATTTCTTTTTGATTTCCGCTCGCGGGACGTTATTGAACGGCCACATGCCCTCTTCAGCGAAGGCCGTAATATTGAGCGTTTGTAAACTAAAAAGCGCCAGTAGTAGCGCTGCAAAGAATCTTCTTGATTTCATTTACTAATCCTCGAGAGTGATTGTCGCAGGGAAAGCTTTAGAGCGTCACGCAGTCGGTTTGGATGCCCGGACGTTAAAGAACGTAAACCGAGGACGAGGAAATAGTCAACTGAGGAGACGTGAGGGTTTATCAGCGTGTATTCGAGGTCTTGTTTTTCGGATCGACGCGACTAATCGCTTTGCTCGTGACCTCGCTGCCGCACTGCCGGCAAATGTAGCGATCCTCGTTCTGCCCCGTCGGGACCAGCCAAAGACAACCGCACGACTGACACAGGATCGTCGAGCCCAGTAGCCACTCATTAAATCTAATCTGGTTTTCTACCCTCATGGTTCTCCCCCAAAGCTCGCGCGGAATTTTGTTAGTAAGAAAGCGTGAGGTCTTTTAAAGGAGAAACTACGCGTTTGTTTCATCAAAATGTGTTTGCTTCGTCGCAGAACTTTTGGCTGATGTTTGGACAAAGAGCGGTTGACCTGACACAGCGCACGTCTCACAATCAGCGACGTGCGTCGAACGCCTCGAATCAATCAGTTTCCACGTCTGCTGCTGGTCGAGTGGCGCAAACTGAAGCTGCCGCTGTCAGACGAAACCGTCGTCGTCGCCGTTTCTGGCGGCGCCGACTCAACCGCTCTGCTGCTTGCTCTCGACGAACTCAAATCAACGAGCAAGCTCTCCGTCAAAATCATTGTCGCCCATCTGGATCACAAGTTGCGAAAAACCAGCGCGCAGGACTCTCGCTGGGTCGCTGAAATGGCGGAGAAACTGGGTTACGAATGCGTCATCGGACGTTCCAAAGTTGCTGAGCTTGCTCGCGCCAAGAACGACAATCTTGAGCAGGCCGCGAGAGAAGCACGTTACGCGTTTCTGGAGCGGACGGCAAAAAAGAAGTCAGCCATGTATGTATTGACTGCGCACACGATGGACGATCAAGCTGAGACAGTTCTCCTGCGGTTGATGCGAGGCAGCGCCGGAGCCGGACTCGGCGGCATGGAAGCGCTGCGTCCACTTGGCGCGAAGGACTCCATCAAGCTCGTACGGCCTTTGCTGTGGGCGCGCCGCAGCGACACCGAGAATTATTGCCGCCTTCGCAAGGCCGCGTTCGTGGTGGACGAGATGAACAACGATCTCGGTCTGTCGCGCGTGCGAGTGCGCCAACAGCTCCTGCCGCTCATGCAGTCATTCAACACGCGCATCGTCGAAGCACTCTCCCGCACGGCGGCTCAATTGCGTGAGGATGGCGCGGTTCTTTCGAGTGATTCGGATGAGCTTTTGCAGCGGGCATCGCTTTCCACCGCGGACGCCGACGATGAAAGCGAGGAGGATAGTGAAACCGGGGTGCCGCCTTTGGACGTAAAGCTGCTGGCCAACGAGCCGCCCGCCCTGCGGCGACGCGCGCTACGCCAGTGGCTCTCGCGGGCGCGAGGAGGCACTCGCAGGCTGGAAATGGTTCATCTGTTGGCCGTGGAGAAGCTTTTAGAGGGCAGTGCGGGCGGGCGAACAGTGGAATTGCCAGGTGGCGGACGGGTCAGACGGAGCCGAAACCGGCTGGAGTTTGAGACTGAAAACAATTGAAAAGGCGGCATTCAAACTTTATAGTCAAATGGCCACGTTGCAGCGCCTTACGGTGTTCTACCTATGGCACGCCGGGCGCAACTGCAAGCTGTGGGCGCGCATCGAAGCGGCTTTAAGGGTAGTGATGCAGTTTGAATCACAAAAGCTTGTTCCACAGGGCGCCTCCTTGGAGTGCGGCGACTCGTCGCCGCTTTGGTCCGGTACTATCACCGGCGACATCGTTAGGCCAAAGCGGTGACAAGTCCCCGCACTCCAAGGAGGTACTAAGTTCCTGACTGCATCACCACCTCTTTAAGGCTGGACAGCGACAAATGAGGCCCCGATAAGTTATTATCGCGGGTCGGAGGCGTTAATGAATTTGAGTTCTACTGCAAGACAGATCGTATTTTGGCTCCTAATTATCGCGGGGGCCCTTTTGCTCTACAAGCTCGTCAACCCACGCGGCAGCAGCTATCAGTCCGTCGACTTGACCAAGCTCGATCAGATGATCCAGAGCGGCACTTTGAAACAGCTCACGGTCAAGCAGAGTGAATCCGTTGCGATCGACAACAACAACCAGGAATATCGCATTGCCCTCTCGAACGAACCGGCGAAGGCCGATCTGCTGAAGTCAGCGCGCGAGGTCGTCAATGGCAAGCCGCGCGTAGCCAAGGTTGAAGAGGAGTCAAGCGCCAGTTTCATTTGGCCCATGCTGATTACCTGGGCGCCGTTGTTGTTCATTATCGCCATTTGGATATTCATGTTGCGGCAGATGCAGTCTGGCGGGAACAAGGCGTTGTCCTTTGGGAAGTCCCGCGCGAAGCTGCTCAACAACCAGCAAAAGCGCGTCACGTTCAAGGATGTTGCTGGTGTTGAAGAAGCCAAGGAAGAGCTTCAGGAAATCATCGAGTTTCTCAAGGAGCCGCAGAAGTTTCAAAAGCTCGGCGGCCGTATTCCCAAGGGCGTTTTGATGATGGGCCCGCCGGGAACGGGCAAGACGCTTCTGGCCCGAGCGATCGCCGGCGAAGCTAACGTTCCGTTCTTCTCAATCTCCGGTTCTGATTTTGTTGAGATGTTTGTCGGCGTGGGCGCGTCGCGTGTTCGCGACCTGTTCGAGCAGGGCAAGAAAAATGCACCGTGCATCATCTTCATCGATGAAATCGACGCGGTAGGCCGCCATCGTGGCGCTGGTCTTGGCGGTGGGCACGACGAGCGCGAGCAGACGCTGAACCAGTTGCTGGTCGAGATGGATGGCTTCGAGTCGAACGATGGCGTGATTCTGATCGCTTCGACAAACCGTCCGGACGTTCTCGATCCCGCGTTGCTGAGACCGGGACGATTCGACCGGCGCGTGGTGGTTTCACGTCCTGACGTTCGCGGCCGCGAAGGTATTCTGAAGGTTCACACGCGGAAGATTCCGCTCGGCGAAGACGTCGATATTTCCGTGATCGCGCGCGGCACGCCTGGATTCACCGGAGCCGATTTGGCGAACCTGGTGAACGAAGCCGCACTCAACGCTGCTCGCTACAACAAGAAGCTCGTCGCGATGGGCGACTTCGAGTTGGCGAAAGACAAGGTGCTGATGGGTGCCGAGCGCAAGAGCATGGTGATCTCAAACGAGGAGAAGCGCGTCACTGCTTACCACGAAGCGGGCCATACGCTCGTTGGTTTGAAAGTGCCGAATGCCGATCCGGTTCACAAGGTCACGATCATTCCGCGCGGCATGGCGCTCGGTGTTACGCAACAGCTTCCCGAGGGCGATCGGCACAACTACAGTCAGGAATACTTGCTGGGCCAGATCGCGATTCTGATGGGGGGACGTATCGCGGAAGACACTTTCCTCGGTAGCATCACTACCGGTGCTTCAAACGACATCGAACGCGCCACCGAACTGGCACGCGCGATGGTTTGCGAGTACGGCATGTCGGACATGGGACCAATCACGTTTGGCAAGAAGGAGGAACAGATTTTCCTCGGACGTGAGATTGCCCAGCATCGTGACTTCTCCGAAGACACGGCCATCAAGATCGACGAGCAGGTGAAGAAGATCGTCACCGCGCAGTTTGAACGCGCCAAAGCGATCATCGAAGAGAATCGCGAGACGATGATTCGTCTGGCGGAGTGCTTGCTCGAACGCGAGTCGCTTGACGGCGTTGAGATTCGCCGGATTGTCGCGGGCTTGCCGCTCGACGAGAATCCGCCAGTCGAATCCGGTGGCGATCAGGATCGGCCGCAGTTGAAGGAGCCGACCGCGAAGCCGCTCAAGCCGATTCTTCCTCCGATTACTGGAGGCAATCCGGCCCCAGCCTAGTCCAGTCCACAGATTCTGTGGCTACGAAGGCCTGGCACATCAAGGACCACACAATGCCCATCGGTGAGCGAACGCTCATCATGGGCATTCTTAATGTTACCCCTGACAGTTTCAGCGACGGCGGGCAGTTCCTGTCTGTCGACGACGCGTTGGCCTATGCGGAGCAGATGATCTCCGAAGGCGCTGACATCATCGACGTCGGCGGCGAGTCGACGCGTCCGGGCGGCGAGCCGGTTTCGTTCGAAGAAGAGATCGAGCGGGTCGTGCCGGTGATTGAGGCATTAGCGAAGCGAGCAAAGACGCCGATCTCCGTCGATACGACTAAATCCGAAGTCGCGCGAGCGGCCCTCGATGCGGGAGCCGCAATTGTCAACGACATATCCGCGCTGCGTTTTGATTTCTACATTGCTGACGCGGTAGCGCGAGCCGGCGCCGGACTCGTGCTGATGCACTCTCGCGGCACGCCCGCCACGATGCATCGCATGCCGCCGGTTGCAGATGTTATGGAAGAAGTTGTCAGGAGTCTGCGCGCGAGTGCTCACATGGCTGAGCGCCGCGGCGTGAAGCGCGAATCGATCGTGATCGATCCGGGGATTGGATTCGGCAAGACTCAGGAGCAGAACCTCGAACTGATTGCGCGGCTCGATGAATTGATCGCCGCGTTTCCCGATTACCCGCTGTTGATTGGAACGTCGCGCAAATCGTTCATCGGCCGAGTCCTCGCGGACGAAACCGGCACGCCAGCGCCGGCCTCCGAACGTCTGCACGGCACGATGGCTACGATCACAGCGGCGGTGTTGAAGGGCGCGCATATTGTGCGCGTTCACGACGTGAAAGCAGCGGCGGAAACGATCCGTGTTTCCGAATCCATCAAACCTTGAGTAAGATGTCGCGCCGATGACCAAACTTCTACGCCTTTCCCTCTTCGCCGTGATGCTCTTCTTCGTTTCCGGTTTTGCCGAGTGCTACAAGCCGGTAACCAAAAACCAGTTGCCCGAGCGGATTAAGACAGTTGCGGTGCCCGCGTTTCAGATGGACAGCAATGCGCTCCGTTACAAGATCGAGTCGCGCTTCACCGAGGCGGTAATGAAGGAACTGGTCCATCGTGGCCGCGGCTTGCGCGTGCAGGGCGAACGTGAGGGAGCTGACGCCGTGATTGAAGGCGTCATCAAGAGTTTTAATTTCGCCGGCGTGCTGCTCGACGACAAAGGACGCGCCCGCATTTTTGAAGTGACTATTGCTGCCGCTGTTACCGTTCGCGACCAGACGGAAAACCGCGTGCTCTACGATAATCAGAACTTCGTCTTTCGCGGTGAGTATGAATTCTCGAGTGATCCGCGCAGCTTCTTCAACGAGGAAGATCCGGCCGTGCTGAGGATGTCGCGCAGCTTTGCCGAGAGCATCGTCTCCACACTCATCAACGCCGTAGAAATCAAGAAATGAAAACGCTGACGCGAACTGAACTCGAGCGATCGTTGCGCGAGTCTCCGCAGCCACTCTATCTGCTGGTCGGTCCCGAACGATACCTGCGCGATGCGGCTGGGCGTTCGATTACTGAAGCGGCGCTGAGCGGGACGTTGTTGCGCGAATTCAATGAATCGGGTTTCAACTTGTTGCGCGATTCGGTGCAGGCGGCCATTGCAGCGGCCGAACAGTTGCCGATGATGTCAGACCGTCGCGTTGTAAGGATTCGCGACTTCGCACGGTTGCGTGAGAGCGACGAAGAAGCGCTCGTTCGCTATCTGAACAATCCCGCGCCGCAGACCGCGATGATCTTCATCGCCGACGATCTTGATAAGCGCAAGAAAGCGACCAAAGCGCTGCTCGATAACTGCGTCGTCGTCGATTTTCCACCGCTGAAGGATGCGGAAGCAAAAACGTGGGTGAAGAGTCGTCTGAAGGAACTGAAAGTTACGGCTGACGAACAGGTGTTGAGCGAGATTATCAGTCTGGTCGGCACCGACGTGCAGACACTCTTCAACGAGATCGACAAACTGGCCTCAGCCGTCGCCGATACAGGCCGCATTACGCCGACTGTCGTGGATGAACTAATTGGACGTTCGCGTGAGTTGTCAAACTTCGAATTGGGCGATCACTTGCTCGCGAATAACCGCAAGCGCGCACTTGAGACTCTGCATCGCCTGCTCGACGACGGCGCGGAGCCAGTGATGCTCATCGGTTTGATTGCCGGAAACTATCATCGTCTCGCGCTGGCCAAATATCTGCTGGCCAAAGGCGGGCGCGAAGAAGTCTTTCGTAATGTCTCGCTGCCGCCGTTCAAGCGCGAGGCGTACATCGCGAACCTGCAACGTAATGACGCCGCCAAGATCGCTCGCGGTTTGCAACTCACCGCTGCCGCCGACCTTGCTATCAAAACTTCGCAAGCTACTCCTCGACTGCAACTGGAGCTGCTGGTGTGCGAGCTTTGGAGCTAAACTCCAGGATCACCTGATTACACTTCTCAACCAGCGATGCATCGGCTTCGATCTCCTCTAACTTCGCCGCGATTGCGTCTACCCAAAACACAGTGACCTCTTCGCTGTACTTCGTCTGGTCGACTCCGTGATGGTCAAGGAATCGCAGCAACGCCGACCGCATGGTCTTGACCGTCTCTTCGGGCGAAAGCGTTTGCAGATACCAGACGGCGACCGTCAGGTGCTCACGATGATGAAAATCCGTAGCGGGCGTCGCGCATATCTCAAAACCACGAACAATGCGTAGAATCTCCTCCGCTGTCTCATAGAGAAGCGCCATTTCCGTCCCCTTTGCAACAAAAAATGAGGCGGGCCGAAATCTCGACCCGCCTCGCGGTTCTTCATATTTGAATAGGTATTACTTGCCGAGCTGATTCGCCTGTGAAGTCAGTCTCGACTTGTGGCGCGCCGCCGTGTTGGCGTGGAGCACGCCTTTCTGCACTGACTTATCGATCACGGAAATCGCCTCGGGCAGCACGCGCTGCACCTCCTGCGCCGATCCTGATTCCAGGGCGGTCCGCACCTTCTTGATATAGGTCCTCACCTTGGTACGATGGCTTCGGTTAATAACGCGGCGTTTCTCGCTCTGCCGCACCCGTTTCTCTGCTGACTTATGATTCGGCATTAAATTCCTCTCCCACGCCCCTTGGGCGCAAGTGGAGGAGTATAGGTACCGCTCCGCGGAGTGTCAAGCAACGGGGCGGCTTAGGTGGTAATGCAGGTTAAACTAAAAAAAACTTGTTCCACTGGACGCCTCCTTGGAGTGCGGCGACTCGTCGCCGCTTTTGATTCCGCTCTCAGACCAAAGCGGTGACAAGTCCCCGCACTCCAAGGAGACGCGCAATTGAAACTGACGCTTTACCCGGCTCGGCTCAGGGGTTGGGTGGACGCGGGGTTACGGTCCGAAAATCCGGCGCGCCCGGAACCCTCACAAACAAAGGGACTACACTCTTAACGTCATTCCCGCCATCGTCGAATGCTCTTTGGGCAGCTACGTCTGAGAAGTCAAAGGTGTCCATATTCGGCTCGGGCGGACCATCGCGCTCAGTGCAAACCGGCCTGACGTTGAGCTTCTCGCAACGACTCGTGGGCCGCAACTCAAACGTTCCAGCTCGCGCCACCGAATCAGCGGTTTGCGCCTGTTTGAAGAGATAACCAAACGCCATCACCATGTTGTCCCAGAGATTCTGTGGAGCGCGCAGTTGGGGAGTCGGAGAGGCGTCAATCACGATGATATGCGTCGCCCCCCAGCTTCTCGCGGCGTCAATCGGAATATTATGAATGAAGCCACCATCGATAATCCGCATTTCACCGATTGGCTCTGTGCTCTTTGATGAGTCATTGCCGAGCCAAACGTCCGCCAAGGGACGCGGGGAAAAGATCGGATAGATCGTGCTCGATCCGATTACGACGTCGAGCAGCTTTTCCCGATTGTAGTTGAGCGGCACGAAACGCTTGTCCGGAGGGGGCGGCACGCGATCATCCCTGCTGCTGTGGTCGTAGAAATAAAGATCATCCGGCAGACCATTGACCGGCAGTGGTCCGTCATCCTCGGACGCCGGCAGCCTGGAAGTGGTGATTACCAGATCTCGCTGAAGCAAGTTTTGGGAGAGCAATTGCTCAGATAACGATTGCAGATCTGTTCTGCCCGGTATTGTTTTGGAAGCAAACGACTTGTCGACGGTATTTTGGACCAGTGTGGGAATCTGTTGCACAAACGCTCGTTCAATCCCAACTGATTCTGAGGGCGAACTCTCTTTGAAGAATAGTTGCAGAACCAGCACGCCGGAAAAAAACACCAACAGAATCGTGGTCCAAAGGACAGCACGTTCGCGCCGCTTGTCCCAATCGAAATCACGCATGATACGCGATCCAATCACGGCCACGATTAGCGCAATGACGAATGGATAAGGAAAAGTCCAAACGCAAATTATGGTCACGAGAGTCCAGAAATGTTCGACCCAGTGATTGACACTCACACGCTCGACCAATGTGCCAAACCACGCCACGGTCGCGATTAAAGCCTCGACGAGTCCGAAAAGGAGCATTAACACGATGGTCACCCGTCGCCAATGCTGCAACCTCTCGAAAATACCAGTGCGATCGATCAACCAGTCAACAGTTGACACGAGTCCCACTATCAACCCGATAACGATCAACTCAAGTAGAAAAAGCTCCGCCAGCAAGACCGCTGAAAACTCAAAGTACACGCCGGCCACAAGTTGAGCGACGCCGATCGTTGTGAGGACGACACAAGTCACCGTCCAGTTCATCGTCTCGCGGTCGAACAGCAGCACCGCCACAACGATCAATAACGTCTGGAGCAGGCCAAAACAGATGCCAATCACCACACTGAAGCTCCGCGACGGCCGAAGGAAATGTTGCTGGCGAAAAGAGCGCCAGGTCCTGGCCATCTCACGTTGTGCTGCCTCTTCTTTGGTGATGCCCAAAGCGACAAGCAAAGCATTAATTGCTCCACCCGAGGTACCGACAACCAAATCGATATCGAGTTTTTTATTGATGTGTTTTCTCTCAAGCTCCTTGTTCTTGTCCCTCAGTTTCCTTTCGATCTCGATAATGGCTCCGGCCTGATAGGCACACTTTGCACCACCACCTGACAACACCAACGCCAACCGCGGCGATTCTGCGCGCACCAGATCATCCAGCAGGTCATCGAAGTTTGATTTGTAGAGTAATTGATTCGGAAGACTCGTTCGTTTAAGTGCTTTCAGCGCGTCCTGAACGTCCGCATATTTGCCGATCCAACTCTGAGGCTCATAACGCCAGTCCGCGGCTGCCGAATAATCCGCGTGGGCTCTCTGTGGGCGCGCTTGCTTACCGTTTTTCCGTGCTTCCAGGAGCCGCATCATGACGTCACGATATTTCTGAAACTTGTTTGAGCCGTCCTCGAGTATTTCCTGTTGCTGGTGATAGTTTGCCAGCACGATCTCCCGGGGAATGGAATATGAATCCAGTTCGGGAAGAGGGATTTTGCGGAAGACTGGCTTTGATGGTTCGTAGCCGGGGGTTCCGCTGGCGTCGTAGCGCGTGTCGTCGAGCACGAAAGCTACTAAATGAGTCGTAGGTTTTCCCTCCGGCGTAAGGCTCTGGAGCATCAATTCGAGCGACTTGGAATGCTGGTAAGTAAATAGAAATTGTTCCTGTCCCGGGGTCGCGTTGCCTAGCGGATTGATGTAGTACTTGCCCAAAACGTCGAGGGGCACGATGTAACCAGATAGCGAGTAAGGCCTGACGAACAGGAACTTCACCTCGTTCCGCGCCCAGAGACGTTGTATGTCCTGCATGCTCTGCAACTCCTTGTCGGCGTCGAGCACGATGCAACCCGGGCGGTAGGTAAACGGATCGCTGGGCTTTTTGAAGAGCTCTAGTAGTGACGACTGAGAAGCTTTCCTGGGAATGGTGACGCTGATGTCGCCAAGATAGGCCTGTTGCAGGTTCTCGCCCTGACTGGCCTGTAATAATTCCGCAGTCGGCATGGCCGAGAGAATCGCGACATCAATCGTTCGCTTGTTATACCAATCCAGCACCTCACCGTAAGTGCCGATCGCGAAGGTGAAAGTCACCGGTTCATCGGGTGCTGCATAGCTCGAAAGTTGGGCGAAGAGGTCTTCGTATTTCTCGTAAGTCGCCTCAATGTTCTGGTATTCGGTGATACCTACCCTTATGACCAGGGACGCTTTGGCGGGGCCGAGACTTGATTTGTTGTCGGCGGCAGTTGTTTGGGCAGAGAGGCCGGCCAGGAGGAGTACGGTCGTGAGCAGTATCGATAGTTTGGTGGGCATGGGAGTCTCCAGGAGATATGCTGCGCGGGCCGTTTTCGTTTCGGGCCCAGCGATAAACGCCAATGACACATATCCATGCTAATCTGTGCGCAATGATAAAGATTGAACTTCCGCCCCGGGGCTTGGAGACGCTTTTCGGTGTTCACGATCAGAACATCAAGTATCTCGAGTCTCTGCTCGATGTGAGAATCGACGCGCGCGGCCAGGATGTCTCGATCGACGGAGAGCCCGCCGACGTCGAGACCGCCCAACGGATCCTCGAAGATTTTTCGGACCTCTTCAAGGAAGGAAAACACTTCACGGATAAAGAACTGCGCGAGGCGTTTGCGCAGATCGCCGAAGACCGCGCTTTCAGTCTTCGCGACTATTTCACGAAGGCCCGCTTCAATCCGGCCGGCAAAAAGCAGGTCGCGCCAAAGTCCGCCAACCAGCGCCGGTACATTCAGGCGATACAGGAGAAAGACGTCGTATTCGGCATCGGCGTCGCAGGCACAGGCAAAACGTATCTCGCGGTCGCGATGGCGGTTCAAGCCTTAATGCAGAAACAGGTCAACCGCATCGTGCTGGCACGCCCGGCGGTGGAGGCCGGCGAGAAGCTCGGTTTTCTCCCTGGAGACTTGCAAGACAAAGTCGATCCGTATCTCCGCCCGCTCTACGACGCGCTCTTCGATCTGATCGACTACGAACGCGCCACGCGTTTGCTCGAGAAACGAGTAATAGAAGTCGCACCGCTTGCTTTCATGCGCGGCCGCACTCTTTCAGACGCATTCATCATTCTTGACGAAGCACAAAACACCACCAGCGAACAGATGAAGATGTTTCTCACGCGCATCGGCTTCGGTTCCAAAGCAGTGATCACAGGCGACGTGACGCAGGTCGACCTGCCGACCGGCAAACGCAGTGGTCTGATCGAAGCCGAACGAATCCTCTCTCAGCTCGAAGGAATCGAGTTTGTTTACTTCACTGATAAGGACGTGGTGCGTCACAAGCTGGTGCAGATGATCATTCGGGCCTACGAAGAACACGGCAAGAAGGTCCAGATGTAGTCACGATGATCGAAGCGGTTAACCGTCAACGCAAAACAAGGATCGACACCAAAACGTGGGAGAGTTTCGCCGCCCGCGCCGCTGACGCAATTGGCAAGGAAAACTCTTCAGCGACGATCGCTTTTGTTTCCGATAAAACTATTCGACAACTGAACCGCCAGTTTCGCGGCATCGACAAAGCGACTGACGTTTTGTCGTTCCCTGCCGATGATGATGCGGACAGCAACAATCTCGGCGATATTGCAATCTCGGTTGACACCGCCGTCGCCCAGGCAAAAGAGAATGGTTTGACGTTTGACGAAGAGGTGGCCCAGTTGATCCTGCACGGGTTGCTGCACCTCTCGGGCTACGATCACGAGACCGACAACGGCGAGATGAATCGGTTGGAATTGAAACTGCGACGGCAACTCCGGATCTAGGATGAATACAAAGAAGAAAGCTCAAAACTTCAACACTGCATTTACGAGCAGGCGTGTAACCCTTTAATATTCCCTCATCGATGGAACTTGAAATAGGGCTGACGCTCCTGCTGCTGATACTGCTCTCTCTGCTGGCCACGGTCGACATGGCCTTTGGTCAGCTCAGCGACGTGGGGCTGCGCCGCCTGATTGGCGAGAACGGCGACAAACCCGAGCCACGCTCGCGTGTGTTCCTGCGGCAAGTTCTCGAAAACCGGCCGCGATTCGGCTTCGCACTCTCCGCGATGATCCAGATCCTGCTGGTCGTCGTCGCGGTCTTAATTACGTCCATTTCGCTTAACCTGTTTCCCGATCCGCGGCTGGTGTTAGTCGGATTGTTGGCCGGCCTTATTCTGGCCGGCATCTTCCGCCAACTGATCCCGCTCTTTATCTCGACGCGAAATCCCGAAGCCACGCTACTGTTTCTGCTGCCGATCATCCGGCCGTTCTTCCCCATCATGGCCTTCATCGCCGACCCGTTTCAGCGACTGTTCGATCGCTCGCGCCGAAAGGAACATCTCACCGAAACCGGCGAGCCGGAACAGGAGGAGGACGACAGCGGCGATCTTCAGGCACTCATCGACGTCGGCGAGGCGGAAGGAATCCTTGAAGAAGAAGAAGGCGAGCTCATTCACTCAATCATCGAGTTTGGCGACACGCGCGTGAGTGAAGTGATGACTCCGCGACCCGACATCGTCGCGGTCCCCGAAACAGCCACAGTGAAAGAAGCGCGCGACATCATTCTCGAGTCGAAGTATTCGCGCCTGCCGGTCTATCGCGATCAGATGGACAACGTCGAGGGCATTATCTATGTTCGCGATCTGCTCTCGTGTTGGGCTGAAGGCCGCGAGAACGAAAACATAAAGCCGCTGCTGCGGTCGGTCTACATGATACCCGAGACAAAACCCGTCGCGGATCTGCTCAAAGAAATGCAGAAGGCCCACGTGCAACTGGCGATGGTGATCGACGAGTACGGCGGTGTTTGCGGTCTCGTCACCGTCGAAGACATTCTCGAAGAGATCGTAGGTGAGATTGAAGACGAAGACATTGCCGGCGAGGAACTGGAAGAAATTGTCGAAGGACCGGACGGTTTTTACGAAGTGCCGGGCTCGACGGAGATCGGCAAGATCGAGCAGTTGTTTGACTTGGAGATCGCCGATGACGACTTCACCACCATCGCCGGCCTGGTGATCCTCGAAAAAGGGACAGTTCCGAATGCCGGCGAACGGCTCGACATTCGCGGACTCGAAGTAGAAGTGGTCGAAGCGGACGAACGCCGTATCAGCCGTCTGCGAGTACGAGCCAAGCCAGAGGAAGTCACTGACGAAACGGATGAAACACAAAAGCAAATTCCTGCGGGGAAAAAGAATTGATCCCGCGCCGATAGCAAAAGAGATCTCGGCCGCGGATCTGATCGACGAATCGTTCCTGGCTTACAACGCCGCTCGCTTGCGTGAAGCGTGTCAACTCTTCACGCGGAAGATGCTCGAACCGGAAGTGACGGTCGGCCTTTCGCTAACGGGAGCATTGACGCCCGCCGGTCTGGGTATCTCGGCGCTGATTCCGCTGATCAAAGCCGGTTTCGTTGACTGGATTATCTCCACCGGCGCGAACCTTTATCACGACACACACTTCGGCATTGGCCTCAAAATGCACCAGGGAAACGCGCAAACGTCGGACATCGTCTTGCGCGAAGAAGAGGTCGTGCGCATCTACGACATCTTTTTTGACTACTCAGTGTTGCTCGACACGGACGCGTTCTTTCGCCGGATCATCGAAGGTCCGGAGTTTCAGCGCGCGATGTCGACCGCCGAGTTTCATTACCTGTGCGGCCGTTATGTTCACGAGCGAGAACAGAAGTTAGGAACCAAAGACAAGTCGTTACTCGCGGTCGCTTACGAGTACAGCGTTCCGATCTACACGTCATCGCCGGGCGACTCTTCAATCGGCATGAACGTCGCCGCCAAAGCGCTACAGGGCAATAAACTCGCTTTCGATCCCTCACTCGACGTAAACGAAACCGCAGCGATCGTGCTCGCAGCAAAACGTGGCGTTCACAGAGCGAAAAACGGCAAGCGCAAGAAGACGAAAGGCCGTTCCGCAGTTTTCATTCTCGGCGGTGGCTCGCCCAAAAATTTCTTGTTGCAAACCGAACCGCAGATTCAGGAAGTGCTCGGCATCGACGAACGTGGTCACGATTACTTTCTGCAAGTCACCGATGCGCGACCTGACACCGGCGGACTTTCAGGCGCTACGCCCGGTGAGGCAGTGTCCTGGGGAAAAGTAGATCCCGATCGACTTCCCGATGCCGTTGTGTGTTATGTGGATTCTACTGTGGCGCTTCCGCTGATAACGGCTTATGCTCTTACGCGTCACGAACCGCGTGAGCCGAAGCGTTTGTACGACCAGCGCGATCAGTTCATGAATCAGTTGCAAGCCGAGTACAAGAAATCGAAACGCCGATAGCTTGAGGGGGAGACGCGAGCGATCATGGGCGAAATAACCGCGAAGCCGAAGTCTTATTACGACTGTGTCGATTGTCCGGCGTACTGTTGTTCGGTGTATGAACGTGTGCAGGTCACACCGCGAGACATTCGTCGCCTGGCGCGACACTTTGGCGTGACGGAAGAAATAGCGACGGCGCGCTACACGAAGATTTACGAGAAGGAAAGAGTGTTGCGCCGGAAACGCGATGAACTGTTTGGCGAGGCGTGCCAGTTCCTCAATCCGGAAACGCGCGGCTGCACGATTTATCACGCGCGTCCGGCGGTGTGCCGCGAATTTCCGATCACGAAGCGCTGCGCGTACTACGACCTGCTACGGTTTGAGCGCGAACAGCAGGACGATCCAAACACCATCCCGGTGGTTCAGATCACTTTCCGTAACGGTAAGAAGAAGTAGTTCCGTTTAGAGTTCAAGCGTTCAAGCGTTCAAGCGGCTTTGCCCGAAAACTAGTGAAGCCAGCTTCTCTGTGCAATCTCTGTGTCCTCTGTGTCTCTGTGGTCAATGAATTGCTCGGCAAAAACAACCACCGAGACACAGAGGACACAGAGGACACAGAGGTTGCACAGAGAAATCGGTTAGCAGGCACTTTTCGGGCAAACCAATTCAAGCTTTAGCTTGCTAACGGTCGGCAAACTACAGCTTGAACTCAGAACAGCTATCGAAGGCTGGCAGTTTCCTGAACGGTCAGCGGCACGCGACGGAAGCCATCAATCCGCTTCGTCCAATACTCATCGAACTTCGAGTAGATAACTCCGTGATGGCGCGACGCATGGTAAAAACCATTCTCGTCTGCGACGACGCCCACGTGTGCCAGTCCACTGAAGAACACGAGCGTGCCAAACTTGAACTGCTCTTCCACCGGCGGCGCTGAGAAGCGGGCAAACAACGTCCGCGCGCTCGCGCGTTCGAAGTTGATGCCACTTGCCTGGAAGATACTCCACACAAATCCTGAACAGTCGAAACGGTCCGGTCCAGTTGCTCCCCAGCGATAAGGCGCGCCAAGGCGCTGATCGATTGCGGCCATGAGCATTGGTTGCAACTTGAGGAAAGCGAAGTCGGGTAAACCGATCGAAGGAGCAACATCGATAGTCGGTTTTGGTTTAGCTTCCCAAACTGTTTTCGAGTCCGCGGCCGGCTCAGGTGCGAGCAGCGCGTAATCTTCCGGCGAGCACGAGACCTCGTTAGGGTCGCTCAGGGGTTGTGAAAGCCGTGGTCGGGTTTGTGAAAGGGCTGATACGGAACAGAGACCAAGGGCCACCAACGTGACCAAAGCGCTATAGACGAGTTTTCGTAATTCCATAAGACGGGGAAGTACCTTCTCCTTGTTAAATTCGACTTTTTGTTGCTTGAGTGAGGAGGGCACCGCTAAAAGACTTGGGCATCTTAGCGGCTGAATATCGGTGTTTCAACAGGCAATGTGACTGTTTCGCGACGAAACGCGCGGCGAAAATTGAATCCGCATCGAAAGAAGTCACGAATCAGTTGCCGAGCGCGGTCAATCTGAAAGATTGTAGCCGCGCGGCGACTCACGCACGCTGAAGCTTCAAATAAAGATTGAGCGTAAAAAGCAGAGTGATAGCCAGCGTCATGGGGCAGAAAAACTCCTGACATTACAAAAATAGATTCGGCTGTATGGTCTAATTAGACTGACAATCGGAAAGAAATCCCAGGATTAGGTAGCCCGCTCGGCGTAGTTCAGACCAACCGTGATTATTTTTTGCAGCAACTGATCGTAAGGAATGCCGCTGTGCTCGGCTGAGTCCGCGAAGTCTTCGTGGTGCGCGATCTGAGGATTCGGATTCGCTTCCAGCAAGTAGAACTGTCCTTCTTCGGTCATGCGGTAATCAAGCCGCGCGTATCCACTCAAAAAGAGATAACGATAGATTCGCTTTGAGAGTCGTTCGAGCGTCTTGTGCTGTTCGAGCGTCAAGTCTGCTGCGCGTGTCGCCACGCCGACTCGCTCCTGATACGCCGGATCCCACTTCACTTTCAACGTCGCGATGTTCTCCGCGCCTTCCGGTAGCTTCCCCATCACGAGTTCCCACGGTGTGTAGGTCTGAATGTTCTGATTACCGATGACCCCAACGTAGATCTCGCGGCCCTTGATGTACTGCTCGACGATCGCCGCAGTCTTGTTTTGCCGGTGAATAAACTCCACGCGCTGCGCCAGCTTTTCATCGTCATGAACCACTGAAGCCTGCGCAATTCCCACCGAACCTTCCTCACTGATCGACTTCACCAGCAGCGGAAACTTCAACCGTTGCGGACGGCGCACCTTGCGATTCATCGGAAACACAGCGAAGTTCGGCACCAGCAGCCGGTGATAGGAAAGAATCATCTTCGTCAGCGCCTTGTCGTGGGCCAACGTAAGACCGCGCGGGTTGCAACCGGTGTACGGCTGCTTCATCAGTTCCAGATAACTGACGACGTGCTGGTCATAGAGTGGATAACCGTGAAACTCCTCGAGCAGGTTGAAGGCGATGTGCGGCTTGTGTTCCAGCAACGCATCGCCGATCAGGTTGAGCTGGTTGTAAAGCCCGACCGGATAGACCTCGTGGCCCATCTTCTTGAGCGTCGAGATCACGTCAAACTCGGTTTTGATTTCCAGTTTTTCTTTGTCTGAAAGACCGTCCAACGAGTCGGGAGGCACGAGGTCTTCGTGGACGAGCACGATGATGCGCAGTTTGCGTCGTGGCTCAAAGGTCATACGGCTATGCGATGATAACCTGAATGGAGCACGTTCATTACTTGCACAGTCAGCACTATCATGACACGTCGGCGCGTTTCGCGAAAGGGGGTTGCTACGCGAAGTTGCAATTCCTTGCAACGATCGATCATGTTTTGCAGTACGTGGTCTATCGTGTACTGATGAACGCCCGTGCCTTCAGCAACGATCTGTCGCAATTCGCGTCGCACCTTACGAAGGAAGCTTGCCGCACTCAGCTTTGATTTATGTCGCGGATCGTCTGAGAAGATCCGATTGAGATCGCGATCATAAACTGCGGGCCATTCGAAGTCGTATCGTTCGCGTTTGCGACGATAGTGTTCGCGCAGTGTTCCTTTGAGCGCGGAGAGTGGCTCGACTTTGGTGCGCGTTCTGTTTCGGGGTT
>DASXRE010000080.1:0-9250 GCA_036506775.1 Pyrinomonadaceae bacterium
GGTGAAACGATGATGTTCGAGTTGCGAATCGCTTCGGCCACCTGCTGGGCCGATACGTTGTGAGCAGTTAATTTTTCGGGATCGATCGTAACGTGAAACTCGCGTGTCTTGCCGCCCGCGACGGCAACAACCGCGACACCAGGCAAGCGCGCGAGTTGTGGCCGCACCACGTAGTTCGCGAGATCTGTAAGCGTCGCCTGATCGCGTTTATCGGACGTAAGGCTGTAGCCGGTCACGGGAAAGACCGCAAAGGTAAGTCGTTCGAGGTTGCGAATCTCAGCGGTGGGCGGAAGCGTCGTCATTAATTGCGACATTCGCGCCTGTACCAGTCCGAGTTCCAGATTGATGTCGCCGCCCCAATCGAAGTAGAGACTGATCTCGGACGAACCCCGCGCAGTCTTCGACTTGATGCGCCTGATTCCGGGGATGCCGTTCATCGCCTCTTCGATCGGGCGCGTCACGGAAACGAGCGTTTGGGAAGCGGGAGCTTCGCCGTTGTCAACGATGATAACGATGCGCGGAAAGTCAGTTTGCGGAAAAACAGCGATGGGCAGTTGCCATGCAGCATAGAGACCGGCGGCGCAGAGTAGCGCGACGACCACTACAATCGCGCGAGACTGGCGTGAGACTAGTCCTGCAAATCTCATTGAACCCGGCTACTGCTCCTTTTTTTCGGGCTCTTTCTCTTTCGACTCTTTCTCTTCCGTTTTGTCCGTGTCTTCTGTGGCGCTCTGTGGCTCTACTTTCGTCCCGTCCGCGAGCGAGTAATTGCCCTCAACCACCACCGTCTCACCGCCTTTGAGTCCTTCAACGATTTCGATCTTGTCAGGCGTGCGAATGCCGATCGTCACCTTCGTTTCGTGGGCTATGTTCTGATCGTCTACGACCATCACGGTCCCTTCAGTCGCGTCGCTTGTTTCGAGTGTCACGGCTGAAGGCGGGACTACAATCGCGTCGGTTTTGGAGTTGGCGGAGACCGTTACTTGCGCCGCTCCATTGGCACGCAACTTTCCGTCGCTATTACCCAACGTCACCCAGACTTCGACCGTGCGGTTTGTGGGATCGCTGGAACGACTCAACAGCGTGACTTGCCCGTGCATCTCTTCGGCGGAAGTGTCGGTCGGCAGGACCGTCGCGGAGTCGCCGGTTTTTAGCTGGGCCACGGCCGTGTCGGCAAACGGAGCTTTCACGATCACCGTACTCGCGTCTGCGATCGTCACCAGCTTGCCACCGGCGGAGGCGAACTCTCCTTCGTACTGAAACTGGTCCGTCACGATTCCGGCGATAGGCGAGCGAATAGTGGCGTAGCTGAGTTGCGCGTCGAGCGTTGCCACGCGTTGCTGTGCCTGGGCGGTGCGTGCGGCGGCGAGAGTGCGATCGTTTGGATTCAGTGACTGCGTTCGCAAGGCGACTGTTTGTTCTTGCAGGCGGAGTTCATCCTCTGCGGTGGTCAGATCGAGTTGAGAGGCTTCCAGATCCTTTTGCGAGATGCCGCCTTTTGCAAATAGCGCGCGGCGGCGTTCGTACAGGGCGCGCGCGTTGTTTACTTTCGCGCGCGCGTCGTGCAGCGCCTTCTGATCTTCGGCGTTGGTTTTGGGAATGGTGCCGGTGATCAGGCTCCGTTCGTTTGCCCGAGCTTCGTTGAGTGCCGCAACCGCCTCCGCTCGTTGCGCCTGAAGATCCTTCGATTCGAGCACGGCGATCACCTCTCCGGCGCGAACGAGTTTGTTTTTCAGCAAGCCCATCTGCTTGATCTGCGCGCTGATCTTCGCGCCGACGTCGGCTTTTTCACGCGGCCAGAGCGTGCCAACGGCTGAAACCGGCGCAGCGATGCTTCCTTTTTCCGCTTTCACGACTTTGACGCTGACGGTTGGTGTGATTTCCGCTTCGGCCTCGGTTTTTGAACTCCGCAAGCGCCAGACGATCACACCAACGAGTAACAGCACCACAAGTGCAACTCCGGCAGCGATCAGGACGAAGTTTCGTTGCCGAACGATGCGGGCGCGTCGCTCCTCGGCCAGGAGCCGATCGACTTCCTCGTCGGGAATTCTGTTCGCGTCGTCACTCATCTTTCGTTAGGTCACCAATCTGTTTGCGGGGACGGCACTCTGTGGCCGCTCCGTTCTCGAAGCAGGGGCGGCCACGGAGTGCCGCCCCTGCAGTTATTGCCCCGTTGCCTGGCGCAAGCGCGCGAGCGCGGTCTGGTAATCGAAGAGCGCCTGATAAAGCGCGTTGCGCTGTTCGACGAGGGTCGTTTGCGCGTCGGTAACTTCAACGATCGGCGCCTCACCGGCGCGATAACGTGCAATCGACGCGGCCACGTTGTCTTGTGCTTTGATCACGCCCTCGCGCGCGTTCGCGATGCGCGTTGCCGCAGTTTCGGCTTGCGCTCGAGCGGCATAGAACTGTTGCGTGAACCCGCGCAGCGCGATCGTTCTTTCGTTTTCCGCCAGATCAACTCGTAGTTGCGCCTGACGCTGGCGGCTGCGGCTCGCGCCCCAGTCGAAGATCGGAATCGAGAAACTGATCGCCGCCGAGACGCCGGTGTGCTCTTTCAAGCGTGGTTCTTTCAACGAGTCGGTGTTGAAGCCGCCGTTCATCGAATAGAAAAGAGACGGCAAACGATCGGCGCGAGCGATCCTGATGTCCGCGCGGGCGGCGCGCAGTTGTTGTTCGAGTTGAATAAACTCCGGCCGGCGCGAAATGTCCGCAGCCTTGAATTGCAAGTATTCAGAGTCGGCCGGTAGTGCGAGCGCGAGGTCCGTCGGGTTGATGGGCCCGGAAAACTCGTAGCCAACGAACACTCGCAGCGCGCCCGCCGCGACTTCTTCGTTTGCGCGAGCGCGTTGCAGTTCGTCGCGACGCGCTGTGGTTTGTAATTGCGCGCGCGTCAAATCGACGGGCGCAACTTCGCCGCCGCTGAGCAGCAACGAGGTGATCTTCTCAAACTCGTCTGCGGCTGCAAGGTTTGTTTCTGCCGCGCGACGTTGAGCGGTTGCGAGTGAGAGCCCGTAGTAGGTTTCGATAACCGCCTGGGCCAAGGCGCGTTTCGCGACCTCGGTTCCTGCCTGTGCGGCAGCGAGTAACGCGCGATTACGCGTGACGGTCGCGCGCAAACGGCCGGCGATATCAAAATCTCCGGAGACATTCACAAGTGCGTCAGTTACGCCGATGCCGTCGGCGGAAACAAAACTCGGCGCGCGCGGTTCGCCCGGTGGCAGGGCCAAGGCCGGTGTCGTGTAGATGTAACTCAAAGGCGCGCTGACTTTTGGTAGAAAGGCTGCTTGCGCTTGCCGCACGTCTTCCGCGGCAAGGCGTTCGTTGATAAGAGCGGATCGAAATGAAGACGCCTGGGTGTTTGCGAGTCGCAGTGCTTCGTCGAGCGTTAACGAAGGGAGTTGCGGCGTGGGCGCAGGTGTTTGCGCATGTGACGTACACAGACAGATCAACGCGAAGAATACCGCAAGGGGGATTTCCTTCGGTCCTGTGTGCTTCGACATACTGGCTCTACGATCGCAGCGCAGTATATCTGGGCCAACCTTAATGGAAGATTAATAGACCATCGCAAATTAGTGACGGAACTCGAGCGTGTAGCCTTCGCCGCGGCGGGTGTGAAGTAATTTTGTGGGGTGGTTGTCGTCGATCTTTTTGCGCAGACGGTTCATGTAAACCTCGATCGTGTTTGAGAAGGGATCAAACGTGTCGTCCCAGACATGAGCGGCAATTTCGGCGCGCGAGACGAGCTGGCCCGCGCGGCGCGCGAGATATTCGAGCAACGCATACTCTTTTGCCGTTAGTTGGACCTCATGGTTGGCCCGGTAGACGCGGTGACTAACGCAATCCAGCACAAGGTCGCCAATCTCCAGAACGTCCGGACGAAGTTGTGAATCACGACGCAGCAGTGCGTGAATGCGCGCGAGCAGTTCGCGAAAAGAAAACGGCTTGGTCAGATAATCGTCGGCGCCGGCGTCAAAGCCAGTGATGCGATCGTCGATAGCTGCTCGCGCGGTGAGCATCAAAACAGGAGTTGTGTTGCCGCGCAGGCGGAGTTCACGACAGACTTCAAAGCCGTCGTGCTTCGGCAAGAGAACGTCGAGAATGATAACGTCGTAGTCGTTGATCGAGGTTTGGTAAAGACCCGCGTCGCCGTCCTGGGCAATATCGACGGCGTAGCTGTTTTCGCGCAGCCCTTTGGCAATCACGTTAGCCATGCGCGAGTCGTCTTCAACTACGAGAATTCGCATGTTCTTAAAATCTAGTTGTGTTCTGGTCTCAGGTTTCTCTGTGTACCTCTGTGTTCTCTGTGTCTCCGTGGTTCCTGATGTTTTCGCCACCAACAACACAGAGAACACAGAGAACACAGAGAACACAGAGGTACACAGAGAAAACCTTAATTCCCCGAAGCCTCGACCGCAGCTCCTGAGTTGCGCTATTTTGAAGCCTCGATCCGGCTTGTTCAAGCCATTCCCGAGAACCTGCAACAAACTTGTGGTTACAAATAACGATGATCAGCAGAAAACCGATTAGAAAGAGCTTCCTCCTTGGCCTCGCGGTGATCGTGTTCGCATGTACGAGCGCGGAGGCCCAGACGACAGGTCAAACTTGTTTGCCGACCGGTGTCTGTCTCGATCCGGCGGGCAGCACGTTTGACGTGGGCAACATGCCTTTGGCAATGGTCCCTTCGCCGGAAGGTGATCGCTTCGTGCTTTCACTCAGCGGCTGGCGCCAGCAAGGCATACAGGTAGTCGATCAGCAGACCAGAACGATCACGCAAACAATCCCTCAGCCGTCTGCATTTTTAGGACTGGCTTTCTCGCGTGACGGACAAACGCTCTATGTCTCAGGCGGCAATGAAGACGTGATCTATCGGTATGCCTGGCGCGACAAACAGGCAACACTGATCGACAGCATCGCTCTCGCCCAGAAAGAGCCAAAGAAAGACGGTACCCGATTCCCGGCCGGCATCGCTTTATCCATTGATGGCAAGCACTTGTTTGTCGCCGAGAATCTTGGTGACTCGCTCGCTGTTGTCGATCTGGCGAACAAGCGTGTGGTCCAACGATTGAAAACCGAAGCCTATCCTTACGGCGTTGTCGTCTCGCCGGCGAACGAGGTCTATGTCTCTGCCTGGGGCGGAACTACTGTTTCGGCTTTCGCATCGGGCAGAAACGGCTTGCTCAGAGAGCGTGGCAGAGTAAACGTCGGCCGTCATCCATCAGCGCTCTTGCTGAACAGCCGTGGTTCAAGGCTGTTTGTCGCTTCCGCCAGTACCAACAGTATCGCGGTTGTCGATACGAAGAGGTTGAGAATCTTGACGACGCTTCTTGATCCGCCCCCGGCTGGTCCCAATCAAGGCAGCACGCCCAACGCCCTCGCGTTATCGCAAGACGGGATGCTGCTCTACGTCGCCGAAGCTGACAACAATGCGGTAGCGGTATTTCAACTCGCCGACGAAAGTGCCGGTTTCCCGCGAGGGCGCGAGACAGATCGTTTGAGCGGAAGAATTCCCGTCGGCTGGTATCCGTCAGCCCTCTTGCTCCAGCAAGACTCGCTCTTCGTCCTGAACGGCAAAGGGCGGGGCACTCGAGCCAATCCAGAATTCCCGACGCCGGATGCCGAAATACCAAAGGACAGCACTGTCTACACGCTCGGTCAACTGAACGGCACAATCACCAAACTTCCGGCTGACCCATCACGCGCTGTATTGACGCAATTCACCACGCGTGTGACAGGCGCCAACAACTGGGACAAGCCACCGACTGGCGACGCAAAGTATCCGCCGTTCAAACACGTCATCTACATCATCAAGGAGAACCGCACTTACGATCAGGTGTTCGGCGACATGCCACAGGGAGATGGTGACGCGTCGTTGGTCTTCTTCCCGCGAGCAATCTCGCCCAATCACCACGCGCTCGCAGAACGGTTCGGACTGTTCGATCGTTTCTTCTGCAACGCCGAAGTGAGCTCGCAGGGACACGTCTGGTCCACCGCCGCTTACGTTACTGACTACGGCGAGAAGACGATTCCTTCGAACTACTCGTTTCGCCGCAATGGAGACGAGCGCGGCGATGTGGACGAACCGGCGTTTGGCTATCTCTGGAATGCGGCTTTGAAGAAGGGGCTGACGTTGCGCAATTACGGTGAGTTTGGCGAGCCGATACCAAACAAGGACAAGCACGCACCGGTTCGTTATCGCGCGACCAAAGCGGCGCTGGACCGTTACACGAATCGCGAGTATCCGCCGTTTGATATGAAGATCTCCGATCAGGTTCGCGCCGATATCTGGCTGAAAGACTTTCAGGAGTTTGTGCGCCAGGGGAATATGCCGGCTTTGCAGATCATGCATCTTCCTTCCGATCATACGTCGGGTGGGCGCCCGGGCAGACCGACACCAAAGGCATACATGGCTGACAACGATCTCGCGCTGGGCCGGATCGTGGAAGCAGTTTCAAGTTCGCCTTACTGGAAAGACACGGTGTTCTTCGTGCTGGAAGATGATTCTCAGGACGGTCCTGATCACATTGATTCGCATCGCTCGGTGATGTTTGTGATCTCTGCTTACAACCGCAGCGGAGTCGTTCATCGATTTGTGAATACCACCGACGTGCTCGCGACCATGGAAGAGATACTCGGGCTCGGCAGGCTGTCGAAGTTCGACTACTACGGACGTCCGTTGCGCGAGATTTTCGGGGACAAGCCGGACTTGACGCCGTACGTGGCACTGAAGTCGGAGCACCCGATGAACGAGTTGAATCCGCCGAAGAGTTCCACTGCGCGCGCGTCGCAAGAGCTCGATCTGGATCGCGTTGATGCAGCGGATGAAGACGCGTTCAATCGAATTCTTTGGAGTCTGCTCAAAGGTTCGCAACCCTATCCGGGAACGAAACGCATGTCGTCGCTGGAAATGGCGAGAGGATTATAACTTGACAAAGGGCAGCCTCAGCAGCGCGGGCAGCGTTTGTTTCTTCTGATCATCAATCCGTCCAACCCATATTGCAGCGCGTCAAAATCAATCGACGCGGTATGCTGAAATGGAACGTGTGATCGCAAATGATTTCTTCGGCGCTAAAAGGCGCGTCGACGCGCTACGTGCCTACGAACGCTGTCAAAAGGCGATTCGTTTCTCGCAAACCTCTCCGAAAAAATCTGCTCCTGCAGCGGCCAGGTCCGGAGTGCTGGCGATTACTGATTACCAGAATCGCCGTTGGGTAACCCGACGCAATTTGCACATCGATCGCCTCGCCTCCGCCTGGCTCATTTCGCAATTCATCGACAAGCGGCCGCGTTTCCATTTCGTCGCTGACGATGAATCCATTGAAGGCGCAATTCCCTTCGATATGTTTGGCGCGGAGTTTAGTCACGAAGGTGAAGACTGCACCTTTGAAACCATGCTGAAGCGCTTTGGCTTGACGGACATTCAGGGTTTGCGAGATCTCGCTGAAATAGTTCACGACATCGACCTGAAGGACGACAAATTCAATCGTCTGGAGGCCGCAGGTCTCAAGGCAATCATCGACGGCTTAGGCGAGAGTCTGCGCGAAGATCGCAAGTTACTACAGCAGGCCGGAGTTATCTTTGACGGCCTGTTCGCTTTGTTTGAGAAACGAGTTGATACAAAACAACGCAAGACGAAGAAGCGCACAAGTCGTCGGAAGGGCGCGCCAAAAACTCGTGCCAGAAGTGATTAGCCGCTGATGAATGAATCAGTCACGATCGAACAAGCCTCAACATGGCGCGGTAAGCTAATTGACTACCTCGGCCTCGAGCGCAACGTCTCCATCGCTGCCGCGGCAGTGTTCATTCTCGGTCTCGGAGAAGAGTTGTGGAAAAGGTTTGTTCCGAAGTATCTGGAAGCGCTTGGCGCAAACACTGCGATGATCGGACTGTACGGAACAGCGGAAGACTTCTTCGATGCGATCTATCAATATCCGGGCGGATGGTTGGCTGATCACTTGGGTCGCCGGCGAGCGTTTCTGACTTTTATTGCACTGTCGACGGGCGGGTATCTCGTTTTCCTCCTTAGTCCTTCGTGGCCTTTTCTTTTTGCTGGTCTGGCGTTGGTCATGGCTTGGCAAAGCATGGCCTCGCCGGCGATCTTTGCTGTGATTGGCGATTCACTACCGCGAGAGCGTAGGGCGATGGGCTTCACGCTGCAATCAATTCTCAAGCGCGTGCCTGTTGTGATCTCGCCGATCGCCGGCGGAGCTTTGATTGTCTCGCTGGGCGTCGTGAAGGGGGTTCATGTCGCACTTTTGATCACACTCGTCGTAGCGCTGCTGACAATGTTGCTTCTGTCAAAGGTGAAGGTGACAGTCAATGCCGTGCGGACGACAGGAATTGTCGCGATTTGGCGATCCTTTCATACGGTGCTGAAACGGCTGCTGTTTTCCGACGTGATTATCAGAACGTGTGAAGGCATGACCGGAGTGCTCACGATACTCTATGTGACCAACGTGCATCATTTCAGTGTGGCGCGCTACGGAACACTCGTCGCGATTCAGATGGTTACTTCAATTCTCATTTATATTCCCGCAGGAAAGATTGCCGATCGAGTGGGTCGCAAACCGTTCGTGATTGCGACTTTTTTAAGCTTTGCACTATTTCCGCTGGCGGTGATTGCCGCATCGAGCTTCGGAATGCTCGTAATTGCGTTCATCGTCGGCGGTCTACGCGAAATTGGTGAGCCCGCACGCAAAGCGATGATTGTCGACTTCTCGGAGGACAACGTCCGCGCTCGTTCGGTCGGTTTGTATTACCTGGTGCGCAGTCTGTCAATAACTCCAGCCGCGGCTGTCGGTGGTCTACTCTGGAGCATTACTCCACAGGTACCGTTTATCGTGGCGGGAGTTATTGGCCTGATTGGTACGGTTGTTTTCGCCGCAACGGTTGAAGAGAAGTATGCAAGTTAAAAGGCAGCATTTCCTTACGACGCACTTTATGCCAGCATTAAGGAACAAGATAATCAGGAGGAGCGCGGTCTCAGCAGTAGAACCTGGCAAAGGAAGAACCAAATGACGATAAACGAGGGGGCCTTGAAGGCAATTGTCGGTTTTGTATTGGCCACTACAACAAGAGAACTGGCTGTTCCGATTCTTGCACTTCTGGACCAACGATGATGCGTTGAGGCTGGCGCGCGGTCTTCGTACCGCGCTCGATAAAGTCAACGTTGTGAAGCAGCAGGATTAAGGATATTAGTGGAAATGGGTGCACCAGAAGTCAGAGTTCGTTTGGCGTCCGCGAGCGACGCGGC
>DASXRE010000081.1:0-14392 GCA_036506775.1 Pyrinomonadaceae bacterium
GTTTGGTCGCGACGCGGGGGGTGGCCACGGAGTGCCGCCCCTACAAAGAGAGAAACAATGTCAACTACGTTTGCAGTCGAAACCCAACAGCCGGACGCGTCATTGATCGCGCAGATACCTGAAGCGCGTCCGGTCATCCAGTTAGACCACATACACAAGGTCTACACGATGGGCGACGTCGAGGTGCACGCGCTGCGCGGCGTATCGCTGACAATCCGTGAAGGTGAGTTCGTGGCGATCATGGGCGCTTCCGGTTCAGGCAAATCGACGACGATGAATATCATTGGCTGCCTCGACAGGCCCACGCGCGGCACGTACATCCTCGACGGCGAAGACGTTTCGCAGTTGTCGAAAGACGTGCGAGCAGACATTCGCTGCCAAAAGATCGGATTCGTATTTCAAGGGTTCAATCTTCTGTCACGTACGTCGGCACTGGAGAACGTCGAGCTACCGATGCTCTACCTCGGCGTCGACGCAACGGCGCGGCATCAACGCGCGATGGAAGCACTCGCGGCGGTCGGACTTACAGGACGCGAACAGAATCATCCGAACCAGTTGTCAGGTGGACAACAGCAGCGCGTCGCGGTTGCGCGTTCGCTCGTGAACCATCCGGCGTTGATTCTGGCAGACGAGCCGACGGGTAATCTCGACTCGCGCACCTCCGTCGAAGTGATGGAGATCTTTCAACGCCTGAACCGCGAACGCGGAATAACTTTGGTGCTCGTCACACACGAATCGGATATTGCGCAGTACGCGCAGCGCGTGGTCGTATTCAAGGACGGAAAGATCAAGAGCGATCAGCCGGTGACAGCTCAGCGAGATGCTGCGGAAGAGTTGAAGAACTTGCCGGTGATTGATGAGGAAGACGACGAAGACGAGTAATCGGCAATTGGAAATCGGAAATCGACAATGACCCTTTTAATGATCATTCGGGTTGCCTTTCGCGCGCTGGTGCGAAACAAGATGCGCGCGGCGCTGACGATGCTCGGCATCATCATTGGCGTGTCCGCCGTGATCGCGATGGTGAGCATTGGCCAAGGCGCGTCGGCGTCAGTTCAGGCACAGATCGAGAGCATCGGCACCAACCTGCTCTTCGTTAGCGCGGGCGCACAGAACGTTGGCGGTGTGCGCAGCGGCACAGGTGACAGCGGCACGAATACATTGACCGTCGAAGACCTCGACGCGATCAAACGTGAGGTGCCAAGCGTGTCGATGGTGACACCGGCAGTGAACGCGCGATCGCAGTTAGTCGCTGGCAACGAGAACTGGAACACGTCCGTGCAGGGCGTCAGCGAACAGTATCCGGATATACGCAAATGGACCGTGCAAAGCGGCGCGTTCTTTACCGATGCCGACGTGCGCACCGCCGCGCGCGTGATTGTGATCGGCCAAACCATCGGCGACAATCTGTTTCCGGGAATGGATCCGGTGGGACAAACGCTGCGCGTCTCCAACCTGCCGTTTCGCGTAGTTGGAGTGATGGCGCGGAAGGGACAGGATCAGCAGGGTCGCGATCAGGACGACATAGCGTTCGCGCCGTACACGTCAGTGCAAAAGAAAGTTTTGGGCAGCCCGCGAGTTCAAATCGCCTATGTCTCAGCGATCTCGCAGGACGCAACTTACACGGCGCAGTCGCAGATTGGCGACTTGCTGCGCCAGCGTCACAAGCTGGCTGCGAGCGAGGCGGACGATTTCACGGTTCGCAACATGACTGACGTGGCGGAAGCCGCGAACGAAACCAGCAAGACGATGACGATTCTGCTCGCGTGTATCGCGGGCGTGTCGCTGCTTGTTGGCGGCATCGGCATCATGAACATCATGCTGGTGTCGGTCACCGAACGCACGCGCGAGATTGGTATTCGCATGGCAATTGGAGCCCGCTCTTCGGCGGTTCGCAGCCAGTTTTTGATTGAGTCGATCGTGTTGAGTCTGACTGGTGGAACGATCGGGATCGTTCTCGGCATCGTGATGTCACTGGCCATACCGGCAATGCTCGGCTGGCCCACACTGGTTTCGATGATGGCAATCGTCGGCTCAGTCCTCTTCTCTGTCGCGGTGGGAATCTTCTTCGGCTACTACCCGGCGCGCAAAGCCGCTTCGCTCGATCCAATCGAAGCACTCCGCTACGAGTAAGCACCGCAAAGAAGCACAAGAGCTAACACAAAGAGGCTCAAGAGTCATAAGGTCAGTTAACTGGCTTGTGGCTTTTGTGCCTTTTTGTGGCTTACTATGCGGCGCATGAAACGATTCGTCGTTGTTCTTTTACTCGTTGCCCTTCTGACTCTTCCGAGCGCGTTCGCTCAGCAACGAGCGGCGCAAGTTCAAGCAAAGCGGCCGCGGCTCGTGTTGCTCATCGTCGTCGACCAGTTTCGCTACGATTATCTCGAGCGGTTTGGAGACCTGTTTAGCCCAAACGGATTCAAGCGTTTGTTGCGCGACGGCGCATCGTGGGCGCAGTCTAACTACGATCACATGCCGACCTACACCGCGCCGGGTCACGGCACGATGATGACCGGCGCCTGGCCGGCTGAGTCGGGAATCATCGCCAACGAGTGGCTCGATCGGCCGACCGGCACACGCATTACCAGTGTTGTCGACGAATCGGTAAAAGTGCTCGGCGGCGATCCGAGCGAAGCGGGAGCAAGTCCGCGACGACTGTTGAGTTCAACGGTTGGCGACGAACTGCGCCTCATCACGAACGACCGGTCGAAAGTAATAGGCGTCTCGGTAAAGGATCGCTCTGCGATTCTGCCCGCGGGCCGTCATGCCAACGCCGCCTACTGGTTCAGCACTATCTCCGGCAATATGGGCTCTTCGACCTACTACTTCAACCAGTTGCCCGCGTGGGTCACCACTTTCAACAACACCAAACCAGCCGATAAATACTTTGGCGCGAAATGGGAACGGCTGCTTCCAGAAGAGGAATATCTACGGCGCGCTGGACCAGACTCGCCGCCCTGGGAAACGGTCGCCAGCACGTCGGGTGATACCAACGCATTTCCTCACACGATCACAGGCGGCGCGACGGCACCCGGACGAGTGTTCTACAACGCACTCGACTACTCACCCTTCAGCAACGACCTGCTTGTTTCGTTTGCTGAACAGGCGATCGTCAACGAGCAACTCGGCCAGGACGACGATCCGGACGTTCTCACGGTCAGCTTTTCGGCAAACGATTACGTGGGCCATCGTTATGGACCGTACAGCCAGGAAGCGATGGACATGACGCTGCGAGTAGATCGCCAGATCGCCACGTTGCTCAATTTTGTGCAAAATCGCGTCGGACTCTCGAACACACTGGTCGCTTTCACCGCGGATCACGGCGTCTCGCCGATTCCCGAACAAGCCGCGGCGCTCGGCCTCGGCGGCGCGAGAATAAATGCCAACGACGTGCTCGCCACGATCCGAACCGCGATCAGCGCGCGTTACAACCCGCAAGGTAAGTCACCAGATCCCTCTGCCGATTACCTTCTGAAATACAACGACTTCGGAACCATGCGGGAGTGGTTTCTCAACGGCAACATCTATTTCAACTACGACGCACTCAAACGCGATCACGTTCCGCTCGATGAGATCTCGCAAGTCGTCGCGGCAGCCGCGCTGACGATTACGGGTATTGCCCGTACTTTCACTCGTGCTCAACTGCTGCGCGGCGCAACGTCGATAACCGATCCGGTCGAGCGACGTGTGCTGCATGGTTTCTCGCCGGCCCGCAGTGGCGACGTCGTGATCGTCGCCGAACCTTACAAGTATTTGGGCGACACGATTACTGCAACGCACGGCTCGCCCTATTCCTACGACACACACGTGCCGATGGTCATCATGGGCGCAGGCGTCACGCCAGGACGCTATCTTGAACCAGCAACACCGGCTGACATCGCTCCCACCTTGTCGGCACTGCTGCGCATCACGCCGCCGAGCAGCGCCACCGGCCGCGTGTTGACGGAGGCAATCAGGCAATGACGCAAGAGAATAAGCGCGAAGGCTTTCACAGCGTGATTCCGTATCTGACGGTGCACCGGCCTGCCGATCTGATCGACTTCGTCAAACACTCTTTCAGCGCCACGGAGCACATGCGTACAACCGGCTCCGCGGGCGGCATGCACGCGGAAGTGCAGATCGGCGACTCCGTCGTGATGATCGGCGGCGCCGAACACATCACTCCGCAACCCGCCGCGATTCACCTGTACGTGCCCGACGTTGACGATGCTTACCGTCGCGCGCTCGCAGCGGGCGCGACCACGATCTTCGAACTGAAGGATCAGCCTTACGGTGAACGTTCCGGCGGGGTTGAGGATCCGACGGGCAACCGATGGTACATCGCGACGACGCATGTTCCGTTGCCGCAGATCGCGAAACAGCTTCACACGGTCACGGTTTACTTCCACGTGATCGGCGCGCCCTCGTTCATCGACTTCCTGAAGAATGCGTTCGAGGCGGAAGAGCTGATGCGTTCGGAAGACGACGAGTTCGTCGCACACGCGAAAGTGAGAATTGGTGATTCCGTCGTCGAACTCGGCGAGGCGCGCACGTCGACGCAGCCGTTGCCACCGGCGATCTATCTGTTTGTCAACAACGTGGATGCTTCATACGAGCGGGCGTTGCGCGCAGGTGCGGCGTCGCTGATGGCGCCGAAGGATCAGGATTAAGGTCATCGCAACGCGTGGGTGAAAGATCCGTTTGCAAACGTCTGGTATTTGGCTCAGGAGCTTTAACGCTTGTAATGCGCGGCGTAGTCAGGAACAGGGATTTCCGCGGATAAAAGAGGATCTTTAATCGGGTCGCCGGCAACCAGTTTCAGCGGGACAACGCCGGCCCAGATTGGCAGCGCGTAATCTTCCTCGTCATCGAGCGGTGGACCAGTGCGGATCTTTGCGGAAGCTTCTTCAAGCGGCAGACAAAGAACGGTCGTCATCTTCACTTCCTGATCGTTTGGCTCGCGCACGTCCGCCCAGCGGCCACGAATAATATGCTCAGACAGCGCAAGCAGTGCGGCCATCTTCTCAGACGGCTCATCGACAATCGTCGCGCGCCCAAAGACAAGCACCGAACGATAGTTCATTGAGTGATGAAACGCTGAGCGAGCCAGCACCAGACCATCGAGCAGCGTCACGGTCACACAGGCGTCAACTCCACTCGCCAAACCGCGCAACATCCGGCTCGCCTGTGAACCGTGAACGTAAAGCTTGTCATCAACACGTGCGTAGCCGGTCGGAATCACAAACGGCTGTCCGTCAACGACGAAGCCGATGTGACAGATAAAGCCCTCGTCAAGAATCGAGTAGACAGTTTCACGATCGAAGTGGCCGCGCTTAGGCAGGCGCTTAAGTTTGCTGCGATCAGTTTGAGGAAATGTCATAATCTGCCCCCAGAGTAACATAGATACTACCGCTCGTTCGTTAAGGAGAAACAGATGCGCTTTCGAAAATCCCTGATGGCTACCTGTCTGCTTGCTCTCGCCATCGTCGCTCAAAACAGTCTTGCTCAGAACGGCGGCGTGCCACCGAAGTCTCCGTTGGAGGAAGCATTCTCACGGCTCGAGTGGCGCAGTATCGGACCAGCAAACATGGGAGGCCGCATAGCCGACGTCGAGGGTGTACCCGGTGATCCGAACGTTGTTTACGTGGCGAGCGCTTCTGGAGGTTTATGGAAAACGACCAACGGCGGCGTGACGTGGAAACCAATCTTCGAGCGTCAAGGAACTATTTCGATCGGCGACATCGCGCTCGCGCCCGGCAATCCGGACGTGGTCTGGGTGGGCACAGGCGAATCGAACGTGCGCAACAGCGTCTCGTTTGGTGATGGCGTTTACAAGTCGACAGACGGCGGCAAGACGTGGCAGCACATGGGCCTCAAAGAAACGGAGCACATCTCCGCGATCGCCATCAATCCACAGAATCCGGACATCGTCTACATCGGCGCGCTGGGCCACGCGTTTGGCCCAAACGATGAGCGCGGCGTGTTCATGACCACTGACGGCGGCAGGACATGGACCAAAACGCTCTACATCGACAACCAGCACGGCGTCGCCGATCTCGAAATCGATCCGAGCAATCCAAACATCCTTTACGCGGGCATGTGGAGTTTTGAGCGCAAACCGTGGACACATCGCAGCGGCAGTGAAAAAGGCGGTGTCTATAAATCGATTGACGGCGGCCGCACCTGGAACAAGTTGACCAACGGTTTGCCGAAACTGATGGGCCGCATCGGCGTTCGCGTCGCGCCCAGCAATCCTAACGTGGTCTACGTGATTGTCGAAGCGAAGGAAGGCACGCTTTATCGTTCGGACGACCGCGGCGAGACGTTCAAGATGGTTTCGAAAAACGAAGACATCGTCTCACGCGGTTTTTACTACACGCGCGTGCGCGTCGATCCGACAAATGAGAACCATATCTACGCGGTCGCTTCGACGTTGTTCACTTCCGTCGATGGTGGCAAAACGTTTCGTTCAATTACTGGCCGCACGCACGTCGACTTTCACGCGCTCTGGCTGGATCCAAAGAACCCGAAACGAATGTGGCACGGTCAGGACGGCGGCATCGCGGTGAGTTACGACGGCGGCGAAACGTGGGAAGCCGTTTACAACATTCCGTTGGGCCAGTTCTACCAGGTTCACGCTGACAACCGGACGCCTTTCTATTACGTGATGGGCGGACTGCAGGACAACGGCTCATGGACTGGACCAAGCCGCACGCGCGAACCCGCCGGCATTATGAACGACGACTGGCGCATGGTCAGTTTTGGCGATGGCTTCTACGTCATCAACCATCCGGACGATCCCGAACTATACCTTTCGGAGTCGCAGGGCGCAGAAATTGTCTGGACCGACTTCCGCACGCGCGAGCAGCAGGCAGTTAATCCGTGGGGCCGCGGCAGTGGCGGTGGACCAGCGGCAGGACAGAAGTTTCGTTTCAACTGGAACTCGCCGATCGTCTTTTCCGCGCACGACAAGACGACGGTGTTCCTGGCGGGCAACGTGGTCTTCAAGTCGCCTGATTTCGGCAAGACGTGGGAGCAGATAAGTCCTGATCTGACAACCAACGATCCCGAGAAACTGAAAGACGCTGGTGGGCCGGTCGCAATTGAAAATACAACCGCCGAGTATCACTCGACGATCATCACCATTGCCGAGTCGCCGGCGCAGAAAGGCCAGATCTGGGTTGGCACCGATGATGGCAACCTGCAAGTAACCACGGACGGCGGAAAGAACTGGGCTAACCTAATCAGGAACGTGCCTGGGGTCGAGAAGAACTCGCCCGTGTCGCACGTCGAACCCTCGCGAACGAATGCAAACACGGCTTATATTGCCTTCGACCGTCACATGTTTGACGACTTTCGTCCCTATATCTTCAAGACTACGGACGGAGGAAAGTCGTGGACCAACCTCGCGAGCAATCTGCCGGCTAAAGCTTATGTACAGGTCGTACGCGAAGATCCGAAGAACACAAATCTGCTCTACGCGGGAACTGAGCTGGGGCTGTTCGCTTCGTGGAACGGCGGTAAAGACTGGTTGCCACTGAATCTCAAGAACCTGCCCAACGTTTCAGTTCACGACATTCTGGTCCATCCGCGTGAGAACGATCTGATTCTTGCCACTCACGGACGCAGCATCTGGATCTTCGACGACGCCACCGTAATTCAACGCATGAATCAGCAGATTCTCGATAGCAGTGCTTATCTCTTTCCGGTCAGACCGGCGTTGCGGTTCAGCAGTCGCTTCACGCGTTACGGTATCGGAGACAAGGCGTTCACCGGTCCAAATCCTCCGGCGGGCGCGTTGATAACCTACTACCTGAAAGACAAGGTCGATGAAAAAACGACGTTGAAGGTGCAGGTCTTCGATAGCGGCGGCAAACTGATTCAGGACATCGAGAAACTTTCACGAGAAAAGGGACTGAATCGGGTCGCGTGGAACCTGCGGCTGGGTGGTCCCGAAGTGCGCAAGCCGCCCACGGAAGAGCAAGTGGCGTTTGGCGGCGCGCCGCGTGGTCCACAGGTTTTGCCGGGAACTTACACCGTGAAGCTCACGGTTGGCGATAAGGTACTCGAAGAGCGAGTGGAAGTGAAGCTGGATCCGGGGATAAAGACTTCGCTTGCTGAACTGCAACAGACGCTCGACATGCAGATCAAGTTGCGCGACATGCAGTCGAACATGAATCTCGGATTGCGCTTTCTGGATAGTCTGAAGGACCAGCTCAAGCAGGCGCAGACGACAATGAAGACGCTCAACAAGGAACCGGACAAGGATCTGATGAAGGCACTCGCGGATTACCTCAAGGAGCTGGATACGCTGACAGACCAGTTGGCGGCACGGCAGGAAGGACTCGGGATCGCAGGCCGGGATCAGGTAACGGATAACATCGGGAACCTGTTCTTTTCACTCGACACGAATTTTGGACCAACGCTCGGGCAGCGGCAGTTCTTTGATGAGATTCAACCGGCGTATCGCACGAGGATGCAAGAGGTGAACAAGTTTTTGCGCGAGACACTGCCGCAGTGGAATGAGAAGCTACGCGCGTGGAATGCGCCAACGTTAACGACACGAAAGCCGTTCGAACTCTAGCCAGAAGGATTTCTCTGTGTCTCCGTGGTGGGTTTCACCGGAGGTGAACCACAGAGGCACAGAGGAGACAGAGATGCACAGAGAAGAACACTCCAGTCACGACGACAAAGTTAGTTCTCTGTGGAAACTGCGGCTGGTGGTGCTGAACCCGTGGCGCGGGTCAGGCGGATGTTGCCGTTAATTCCTTTTGCAGTGATGCCGCTGCCGCCGTTGCCGATTCGCGCCCAGTAGTTGCCGCGCCTGCTCTTGTCGATCGAAACGTTCGGCAGATCCGCGATCACGCGTCCGTTCATTCCATGCGCGTCGAAGTCGGCATTCACGCCGTCCGGCAACTGCAATTCGATGTTGCCATTGATCCCGCTCAACGTGACGCCGTCCTGCGCAATGCTCTTCATACCCACAACGATGTTGCCGTTGATGCCTTTGAACGTGGCGCTGCCAACGGCATTCGCAATATTAACTTTTCCGTTGATGCCGCCGAGTTCAACCGGCCCTTCGATCTCACCCACCACAAACGAACCGTTCACGCCCTTGGCGTAAAGTGAAATCTGACGCGGCAGTTTCAGAGTAACGCGCTCTGAAGCTTTCGACCCAAACAACTTTGCGAAGAAACTGTGTTCGACTGTCTCACCATGAATGCTCAGCTTGTTAGCCTCGGCTTCGATGTCGATTTTGCGTCGGTCCATTGCCTCCTGACACGAAGCGGTGCGCTCGATGTAAACTTCCGCGGTCTTCGTATCGGCGGTTTCAATCTTCACCGAGCCATTGATCCCACCAAGATCAACGCGCGCGCCCGGAGCCAGTTCGTAGCTTTGCCGCATCTCCTGACGCACGTCGTCGGCAGCATTGTGCGAAACCAGTTCGCGCAGTTCCGCCATGCCTGAAGAGGAGCGAACGACCACGCCGGCGATACCCGCCAGCCCGACAAGCACGACCAATATCACTATGCGTTTCATTTTTCGTCCTCAGAAAATGGGTTGAAAATGGACTGCCGGGGTCTTTAACGACGATTCACCGGGATATGTTTCGGAGTTTTGGCGCTTGACAGCAAGTTTACGCGAAGCATAGAGTCCCAAAGCCTCGCAAAGCATATCGAACTATGGGTGAACGGGATTCAAGAGATCTGAAAGTGTTGCTCGTCGACGACTTCGAAGACACCCGCCTCTTCCTGAGGCTGGCGTTGGAAGACCACGGCTTTATTGTCGCCGAAGCGGAGAACGGACAGACGGCTGTCGAGAATGCAAATCGTGAGAAACCAGACGTGATTCTGATGGATCTGACGATGCCGCTGATGGACGGCTTTGCGGCTGCCAAACTGATCCGCCAAAACGAGCAACTCAAAAACGTTCCTATCATCGCCATCACGGCGCATCAGGAGACGGACTTTCGTTCCGACGCAAAGGCTTCAGGCTTTGACGCCTACGTCACCAAACCGATCGACGTCAACTGGCTCAAAGAACTAATCGACGGACTGTTGTTGTAATGCCACCCCTGCTGGATGTTTGGGGAAAGGGGTGGCCACGGAGTGCCACCCCTACAAGTTATTTGCGGAATCGCAGTGTATGTTATTTGCGCAAACGGAGCGCGTGGCCCGGTCGCTTCCCGGTTACGTTTCCGTCGACCCACACTTCCTGTCCATTCACAAACACACGTTTCACACCATCCGCCACCAATTGCGGATCCTTGAACGTCGCGCGATCGATAATCTGCTGTGGGTCGAACAAAACGACGTCAGCCTTGAATCCCGCCCGGATCAAACCACGATCGCTTAACTTGAAACGCGACGCGGGAAACGACGTCATCTTTCTAATCGCTTCCGGCAAACTCAACCAGCGCTGCTCGCGAACGTACTGGCCCAGCACGCGTGGATACGTGCCCGCGCCGCGCGGATGTCGCGAGCCGATGCCGCCGTCGCTACTCACCATCACCCAAGGCTGCGTGTAGAACGTTCTGATGTCCGGCTCTTTCATCGAGTGGCAAACGACGCCGGCCCCACCTTCGCGCACGATCTTCATGTAGAGTTCGACCGGACTGATCTTTTCCTGCTTGCTGATCTCGGCCATGGTTTTGAACTCGTAATCCGGATGGGCGCGGCAACTGACAATGGTGATGTTTGCTGGTCCACCAACGTCAGCCAGTCCACGCGCAACGTCGACGGGATCTTCGTAACGGCCACTCGGAATCAGCACCCGAATCGTTGAGCTCCACGCGTCGTACGGGTAGCAGTCGGCAGTAACGTCCTGACCGCGAGCACGCGCTTTACTAATCAGCGCTACCACTTCCTTCGACTTGCCCCAGACCTTCAGCGTCGCCAGTTTGATGTGTGAAATCTGCACCGGCAGACGCGCTTCCCTGCCGATCTGAATCGCCTCTGCGAGCGCTTCGAAACTCTTGTCAGCTTCGTCGCGAATGTGACTGATATAGATGCCACCGTACGCGCCGGCTGCGCTCGCAAGCGTGATCACTTCTTCAGTTGAAGCCGGTTTGCCGGTTTCGTATTCAAGTCCGGTCGACAGGCCCATCGCGCCGTCGTTCATTGCTTGTTCGACCATCTGCCGCATCTTTTCGATTTCGGCCGGCGTGGCAAGGCGATTGGTGTCGTCGCCCATCACGCGCGAGCGCAACGTAGCATGGCCCACAAACGTGAGCACATTCAAAGCGATCGGATTTTTGTCGAGCTCAGCGAGATATTCGCCGATGGGAAATGCCGAGCCGCCGTCCTGGCCAATAACGACAGTCGTGATTCCCTGCGAGACTTGCGACGCGGCCGAAGGATCAGTTGCGAAGCCGCGATCTGAATGGTTGTGCGCATCGATGAAACCCGGCGCCACAACGAGACCGCGCGCTTCAATCACACGCGCCCCTGCCGGAACTTGAACTTGACTGCGTTTACCCGCGGCGAGGATCGAATCGCCTTTCATCACGACTACAGAATCCGCCACTGGTGCGCGACCCGAACCATCTATCAACGTCGCGCCGCTGATAACAATCGGCTGAGAAGATTCCTGATTTACGCTTACGGAACCCTTAAGCGTGACCGAAATGAAGCTAGCTGTGATCAGTAATAAAACGATCGTTGCAACGGAGACGCGTCTCATTGAAAGCTATCTATGGTTTCTTGTTAGCCGTAATGTAGTCCTGAAGCTTCTTCTTGTCCTCGTAATCAGGAATCTTCTTCAAAAACTCTTCATACTCGGCGGCAGCTTTGTCCTTCATGCCCGCAGCGTTGTAAAGAGCAGCCAGACGCAAGTGGGCGTCCGCCATGCCGACTGGATCGAGTTTGAGCGCCTCGTTCAGATATCCAACCGCCAGCGAGCCCTTCTTATTTTGCAGGTATGCTTCCCCGAGGAAATAGTTCGCCTGGGCAGATGTTGGCTGGACCTTCACTGCTTGCGAAAGAGCTTCAATTGCGCCGTCATAGTTTTTCTGCGCGATCCGCAAACGACCCAAGCTGATTAGGGCCACACCGTAATCAGGATGCTTGGCAATGGCTTGCGTATACGCCTTTTCAGCTTCGGTGTAATTCTTCTGAATGAAGTAAACCGTGCCCAATTCGAACCAGGCGGTAAAATCCGCGGGATCGGTTTCCACGACCTGACGGAATAATGCTACTGCGTCATCGTACTTTTTGTTTTTTGCGGCATCCCTGGCCTTGGAAAATAGCGAGGAGGTTTTGGAAGGCCGATTGTATTTATCGGCGACCGCGATAACGGCCGCCTTGGCCGCTTCTGATACTACGCGCGCTTGCAGTTCGATGTCTTTTTGCAGATCACCCTTGAACTGTGAGGAAAAATCAACAGTGAAGCGATCCAGCTCCGCACCTTCGTATTCGATAACAATATAGTATCGACCGTCCGGAATATCGAGGAATCGATATCGCCCATTACTCTGAACTCGCTGACGAGACATTGCATTCCCATATTCATTGAAGAGGGTGAGATCCAGAGAAATCGGTTTATCGCTGCCGGCCTGCCCTTGGTCCACCTTTATGTCGCCGTACACCATGTGTCTGGCGCCGGAAGCCGCCGCTCCTCGACCACCCTGGCCTAAGGCATAGCCGCAAAAAGTAAAAACCAGCAGCAGCGACAGGAGCACAAATTTGGTGTGCATACGAACTCCCTTAGATTCGAGCAAACTTCGATCACTCTTCACGTTGAAGAACGCAAATCGTTTTCGACGTGCCGCATCAGTTTCTAACCTTCGCGGCTGAGATATACGCTTCAAGTTTCTTTCGATCGGAGTAGTCCGGTCGTTGTTTCAGAAATGCAGCATACTCGGCGGCAGCTTTGTCTTTCAAACCCTTCGCGTTGTAAAGAGCCGCTAACAGTAGATGCGCGTCAGCCATCGTTACCGGATCGAGTTTGATTGCTTCGTTTAGATACGGTACTGCTTTGGAACCCAGTTTGGCTTGCAGGTACGCCTCACCAAGAAAGTAATTTGCTTCCGGAGAGGTCGGGTGAAGCGTTACTGCACGATTGAGAACTTCTATTGCGCCATTCAAGTTCTTAACCACTACTCTCAGACGTCCAAGGTTGATCATTGCCGGAAGAAAATCCGGTTTGAGTTGTAATGCTTTAAGATAACACGACTCAGCTTCGAAGAAAGTTTTGGTGATAAAGAAGTTTGTGCCTAGTTCTTCCCACACGGGAAAATCTTTGTCGTCAGCATCGACGATCTGTCGCATCAGGGAAATAGCGCGCTCATACTGCTTCTTTTCAGTCGCTTGCATGGCTTGTCGCAAGAGAGACGCGTTTGCAGGAGAACGAGAATAGAATTCGGTAGCTGAAACCACGCTCGCCTTACTCGTGGTCGAACCGCTTCTCCATTGCAACTCCACGTCCTGACGAAAATCGGTCTTGAACGGAGAGTTAACTGACACCGTGATGCGAGCCAACTCCTTGTTTTCATACTCCACGACTAGTTCATAACGGCCATTGCGCAGATCGAGGAATCGATACCTGCCGTTAGCGGGAACAGTCTGACGCATGAGCAGGTTACCACTTTCGGCGTACAGCAAGACCTGGAACGTTGCGATTGCGGATGCACCGGCTTCTCTTTCATCAACCTTGATGTCGCCAAAGAGGATGTGTCCACCGCTTTGCGCCGCAACGGTGACCACCAGGAAAACGAGGACGAGTAATGAAGCTATACCGATCTTCATCAGGGAATGTAACAACGGGCTGAAGCCTTTCAGGCTCCAGCCCGCCATTAAGAAAGTTCAGGTAGAATCCGCTAGAGCAGTTTAGAACTCATACCTGAAGCCAAACTGCATCACCCGCGGACTTCCCTGAATCGCGGTAAAGTTGGACCAGTTGGTCGGCGGAGTGGCCGTTTGCGGATCGAGCACGATACCAAAGCCGGTGCGGCTGGTATCGTATTGGCCCAATCGCTGCGTGTTTGTGATGTTGAATGCCTCAACGCGGATTTGGAGTTTGTGTCTCTCACTCCAGGGCATCTTGAAGCTCTTCCCGAGGCCCATGTCGAGATCCACGTAACCGGGAACGCGGAACACATTGCGATCACCAGTTTCTCCGGGTTTGGCATTGCGGAAGCTCCGATAGGCGTCGAGGGTATTGCAGCCAAAGAGTCTCGGAGCATCCGTGCCGCCGCGTGTTGGACAAGTGTCGATGGGCCGGATTCTGGTGCCGTTACTCTGCACGTTCCAGTTCGTGGCCCAACGCGTATCGTCAAACACACCGCTATCACCGTAGAAGCCGACTGGCAGACCGGAGTTCCATCTGAAGATTCCGGACAATTGCCAGCCGCCCAGTATGCTGTCAACGACGCTGTTGGCGTTGCCAAAGAGCATGCGTCCTTTGCCGATCGGCA
>DASXRE010000082.1:0-15779 GCA_036506775.1 Pyrinomonadaceae bacterium
CTCGCGGGACAGGATCTGAGCAAGAAGAATGAAGACGAGCGTGAGATGGCCGGCGTCAACTCGGTAGTCATCGATGAGGAGTTTGCGCGGCGACATTGGCCCAACGAGGACGCGGTCGGCAAACGCATCAAGCTGGGCGGCCGCGACGACGCCGATGCGCCGAAGCTCGAAGTCATCGGCGTGGTGGGCCGCGTGAAGATGGAGTCGCTGAATCAGAACAGCGATCGCGTGCAGGGTTATTTCGCCTTCAATCAGTTACCGAGCAGTGGCATGACGGTGATCGTCAAAGGCAGCTCCGATCCGAACACTTTGGTCTCTTCGATACGTGGAGCAGTGAAAGAGATCGATCCTGATCAACCGATCTACAACCCGCGCACGATGTACGACATTCGCGCGGAGTCGGTCGCACCAGAGCGATTGAACCTGACGCTGTTGAGTCTGTTTGCGGGGCTTGCATTGGTGCTGGCGATCGTCGGTATTTATGGCGTGATGTCCTATTCAGTCACACAGCGCACGCACGAGATCGGCATTCGCATGGCAATCGGCGCTCGGCCGCGCGACGTGTTTGCGATGGTACTGGGCCACGGTATGAAGCTGGCTTTGATCGGCGTAGTGATCGGACTGGCGCTGGCGTTTGGGTTAACGCGCTTGATGGCGACGATGCTTTTCGGCGTCGCGCCGACGGACGTGACGACGTTCACAGTCATTTCGGTGTTGCTGATCTCGGTCGCGTTGCTGGCGTGTTATCTGCCCGGACGAAGAGCGACGAAGGTTGAACCGACAATTTCGTTGAGGTACGAGTAGGACCACGGATTACACGGATGATCACGGATATCCGTTATGCGTTGAGGAGCCTCATCAAACAGCCGGGCTTCGCCGCGGTTGTGGTAATCACGCTTGCGCTCGGCATTGGGGGCACGACCACGATCTTCAGCGTGGTTAATACCGTTCTGCTGAGACCGCTGCCTTACCCGCACGCGGATCGACTGCAAGTCATCTGGGGTAATTATCGACAGTTGAACATCGAGCGTTTGCCCGCGAAGGTTGCGGAGTACGAAGACTACGCGCGGCAGACGCAGGTGTTTGACCGTGTCGCTGCTTACGCGAACCACAGTTTCAACTTGTCAGCCGGCGGCCAGCCGGAGCGCATCACCGGCGCTTACGTTTCGACCAATCTGTTTCCACTGCTTGAAGCCACGCCGATCGCCGGCCGGATTTTCACCGAGGCTGAGAAAGACTCGCGCCTCGTCGTGCTGAGTTATGGTTACTGGCAGCGGCGTTTCGGTGGTTGGCAGCAGATCATCAATCAGCAGGTAACACTCGACAATGAGAGTTACACGGTAGTGGGTGTGATGCCGGCGGCATTTCAGTTTCCGCATCCGAGTTTCCGTTCAAGTGAGCCCGCGGATTTGTGGGTGCCGTTGTCCTATTCAACTGATGATGTCGTGAACCGGCGTGGTCCTTACTACCTGACGGTGCTCGGCCGTCTTGGCCCGGGAATCTCACTGGATCAGGCACGTGTCCAGATGGAGGCTTTGGGCCAGCGATTTGAACGCGAACTGCGTGGCTATCGTGGTCCAAACGGCGAGGACGGTGGCTGGCGCATCACAGTCGTTCCGCTGCAGGAAGAGATCGTCGGCGGCAGCCGCAAGGCGTTGCTCGTTCTGCTCTTCGCGGTCGGGATATTGCTACTCATCGCCGCCGCGAACGTGGCGAACCTGCTCCTGATACGCGCCGCGAAAAGGCATCGCGAACTGGCGATACGTGCCGCGTTGGGCGCCGGTCGCTGGCGTTTGATCAAGCAACTCGTGCTTGAAGGATCTTTGTTGACGACGCTTGCTGCCGCACTCAGTTTGTTGTTTGCCCGCTGGGGAATTGATCTGTTGATTGCGCTTGGGCCAAACACCCTGCCGCGCGCTCAGGAGCTCACGATCGATGTGCGGGTGTTTGGTTTTACTGCTCTGATCGCGCTGCTAATCAGTGTCGCATTCGGTTTGGTGCCACTGCGGCAGGTGGCGAGGATCGACTTGCGTGAGTCGCTTAATCGCACCAGTCAGCACAGTTCCGCCGGGCCCGGACGCTGGTCAGACGCACTAGTGATCGCGGAAGTCTCGCTCGCGGTGCTGCTGCTCGTTGGATCGGGGCTGCTGGTAAAGAGTCTGATCAATTTGCAACGGGTAAATCCCGGACTCAGCACCGAAAACCTTTCCAGCGTGGAACTCGATCTTTCCGCGTCGGTCTATCGTGAAGAGCGCGAAGTATCGAATTTCTTTAGCGAGCTGGTGCAACGAGTGCAGTCGATGCCGGGCGTGCAGGCAGTGAGCTTCAGCACGCAGCAGCCGTTGAGCGGCGCGGCGGGCAACGATCCATTTGCTATCGAAGGCCGCAAACTGGACCCCGCGAACCTTACGACCGCGGGGTGGCAGGTTATTGGTCCAAGTTACCTCCAGACGCTTGGCATCCCGTTGGCCAGAGGTCGAGATCTCACCACACAGGATCTCGATCCCGCGGCACCTCCGGTCGCCGTCATCAACGAAAGAATGGCGGCACGGTTTTGGCCGAACGAAGATCTGTTGGGTAAACGAATCACACTCGGACTTCCGCGACCTGATAATCCGTGGATCACGATCGTTGGCGTAGCGAAGGATGTACCGCACGGTGCGTTGGAGTCAAAAGCTGAGCCCGATTGGTATCTCTCGCGCAGTGTAGCGTTGCAGCGTCATCGTTACCTGTTCGTGCGTAGCGTGCTTCCGCCGGCAACGCTTGCCGGCGCCATTCGCAAGGAGGTCGCAGCGATCGATCCGCAACAGCCGTTGACGAGCGTCAGGACAATGAGTGAAGTCGTTGCCGCGACAACCGCGCCGCGCCGCTTCAACACGCTCGTGCTCGGTCTCTTTGCCGGCATCGCGCTGCTTTTGGCGACAGTCGGCATCTACAGCGTTATTTCGTACGCGACGGCGTTGCGCACGAAAGAGATCGGAATTCGGACGGCGCTCGGCGCAGCGAAACGCTCGATTCTTCTGCTGGTGATCAAAAAGGGTATAACGCTCGCGCTGATTGGGGCGGCGGTCGGATTCACTGCCGCACTCGCCTTGACCCGCGTGATGTCGAGCTTGTTGTTTGGAGTTTCGCCGTCAGACCCATTGGTATATGTGGCTGCCGGCGTGGTCTGTCTTGCGGCGGCGTTTACGGCGTGTCTGATTCCCGCACGACGCGCGACTGAAGTCGATCCACTGATCTCGCTGAGGTACGAGTAAGTCTATGTTCAAGGATATCCGCTATGGCCTGCGTAGTTTAGTGAAGCACCCGACGTTTACGGCTGTTTGTGTCGTCACGCTCGCGTTGGGTATCGGAGCTAACACGGCGATCTTCACCGTGGTGAATGCCGTGGTGTTGCGGCCGCTGCCGTTTCAGGAATCCGAACGGCTGGCGATGATCTGGACCACGAAAGATATTAATCAGGAACAGCCGCTGTCCTTCGCTGACTACAACGATCTGAAGAGTCAGACGAAATCGTTCAGCGCTGTCGGCGCTGCGTCACCGCTGTGGAATTTTACCTTGACGGGAAACGGTGAGCCGGAACCGTTGCAGGGCATGTATGTTTCGGCAAGCCTGTTTGAGCTGCTGAGAGTTGCGCCCGGACGCGGTCGTATTTTCACCGCGGACGAAGATCGCGTCGGCGGAGCTCCAGTGGCGATTATCAGTCAAGGCTTGTGGGAGCGCCGTTTCGGCGCTGATCAGAACATTGTCGGTAAACTGATCATGGTCAGCGGCGTGAGCACGTCGGTGATCGGCGTCATGCCGGCGGGTTTTCAGTTTCTCGATCCGGCGGCGGAGTTGTGGTTGCCGCTTTCACAGAATCAGTTTGCGTCGAGTGCGCGGCAGGTTCGTCTGTTATCTGCTGTTGGTCGACTCGCCGACAACATACAGGCTACGGCGGCAAACGCGGAGTTGAATGCGATCGCTACGCAGTGGGCCGCACAATATCCCGAAGCGAATGCCGGTGTCGGAATGCGTGTGGTTGCATTGCACGATCAGGTCACTGGCAAAGTGCGTCCGGCTTTGTTGCTGCTGCTGGGCGCGGTTGGGCTGGTGTTGTTGATAGCGTGCGCAAACATTGTCAACCTGATGCTGGTGCGCAGTGCGTCACGTCAGAAAGAGATCGCGGTGCGCGCGGCCTTGGGCGCCGGGCGCAGGCGCTTGCTGCGGCAGTTGCTTACTGAAAGCCTCACGTTGTCGTTGCTCGGCGGCGGCGCCGGCGTGCTACTCGGAGCGTGGGGCGTGCAGGCGTTGCTGGCGCTCAATCCGATCTCGATTCCGCACTACAACGAGATTCGTGTTGACTGGAGAGTTCTTGTATTCACGCTGGCGGTCTCAGCAGTGACGGGAGTCGTTTTCGGTCTGGCTCCCGCGTGGCAAACGCTGAAGTTTGATCTGCACACAGCGTTGAAAGAAGGCGGGCGCGCCGCGATTGCCGATTCGGGCCAACGCCGCTTGAGCAGCCTGCTCGTGATTGCTGAAACCGCTATGGCGATGATCCTTTTGATCGGCGCAGGACTCTTGCTCAAGAGCTTCGCGCACTTGCTCGACGTCAAGCCAGGCTTCGTCACCGAAAATGTTTTGACGTTGCAGGTCGGACTGCCAAACGCCGCTTATCAGCAACCACAGAAGCGAATCCAGTTCATGCAACAGCTCGAACAGAATCTTGCCGCCGCTCCCGAAGTTGCGTCTGTCGGGTTTGTGACACGATTGCCGTTAATGAGCGCGCTCAATAACGTCACTACTTTTCTCACGATTGAAGGAAGACAGGTTCCCGCGGGCGAGCGACCCGAGATCGATTTTCGTCGCGCCAGCACTGGCTACTTTCAGGCGATGGGAATACCGCTGCTCGCCGGCCGGCTCGTGACCGAACAGGACGTGACCAACAGCACCGGCGCGGTCGTGATCAATGAGGCGCTGGCGAAACGTTTCTGGCCCGGCGAGGATCCGGTCGGCAAACGAATCAGCACCGCGACCTCCAATGGTCAGCAAACACAGTGGCAAACGATCGTAGGCGTGGTTGGCAGCGTGCGTCACCTTGGTCTCGACGTCGAGCCGCGTCCGGAAGTCTATTACCACACGAACACGAATCCGCCGTTTGGACCCGTGGTGGTGATTCGCACGACTTCCGATCCGCAGCGACTGATCTCGCTGGCGCGTGCGAAGGTGAGGGAACTCGATGGCCAGGTGCCGATTGCGAACGTGAGCACTATGGACAAACTGGTCGCGCAGTCGGTGGCGCAACGCCGGTTTGGGATGTTTCTCGTGGGAATCTTTGCGACGCTCGCACTCGTGCTCGCCGTCGTGGGTATTTACGGCGTAGTCAGTTACTCGGTCGCGCAGCGCACGCAGGAGATCGGCGTGCGCATGGCGCTGGGCGCGTCGGCAACCGACGTGTTGAAGCTCGTGTTGAAGAACGGGATGTTGTTGGCGTTTATCGGCGTGGGCGTGGGACTCGCCGGCGCGTTTGCGGTAACTCGCCTGATGGTCGCGATGCTTTTTGAGGTGAAACCCACTGACGTGGCGACCTTCGCAATCGTTTCCGTTGGACTGATGCTTGTGGCTTTGTTAGCTTGTTACGTGCCTGCCCGGAGAGCGATGAGAGTTGATCCGTTGGTAGCGTTGCGTTATGAATAAGCAATCCACAGATTACACAGAGTTTTCCTGCATAGATGCCTCGCATTCTGATCGCTGATGACCAGGCGGATGTCGTTGCGGCGTTGAGCCTGTTGCTGAAAGGCGAGCGCTTTCAGATCGAAAGCGCGTCGTCGCCTGCCGGTGTGCTCAAAGCAATCGACGGGCAGGAGTTCGATGTCGTGCTGATCGACCTCAACTACGCCCGCGACACGACCTCCGGCAGTGAAGGACTCGACTTGCTCAGCAAGATTCGCGCGGTGGATCCGTCGCTGCCCGTCGTGGTGATGACTGCGTGGGGCAGTGTCGATCTCGCCGTTGAAGCGATGCGCCGTGGTGCGCGCGACTTCATTCAGAAACCTTGGGATAACGCACGCCTGCTAGCTGTCTTGCGTACGCAGGTTGAACTGGCGGAAGCGCTCCGCCGTGGACGCCGGCTGGAAGCGGAGAACATCGCGCTGCGCGACAGTGTTTCCGAGGCTGGCACTGAGATGCCGCAGATCATTGCGGAATCGCCGGCGATGAAATCCGTGCTCAAGGTGGTCGAGCGCATTGGTCCCGCCGACGCGAACGTCTTGATCATGGGTGAGAACGGAACGGGCAAGGAAGTGATCACGCGAGTGCTGCACTCAATCTCCTCGCGGCGTTCGAAGCCGCTTATTTCAGTGAACGCGGGCGCGCTGGCGGAAGGTGTTTTTGAAAGCGAACTGTTTGGTCACGTGCGCGGCGCGTTCACGGATGCGAAGAGCGATCGCGTGGGACGTTTCGAGCTGGCGGATGGCGGCACGCTGTTTCTCGATGAGATCGGAAACGTGCCTTTGAACCTGCAGACGAAGTTGCTGCGCGTAATTGAGACTGGTGAGTTTGAGCGAGTGGGCTCGTCAAAGACGCAGAAGATCAACGTGCGTTTGTTGTCGGCGACGAATGCTGACTTGCTGGCGGAGGTGGCGCAGGGACGTTTTCGGCAGGACTTGTTGTTTCGGTTGAATACTGTCGAGATTCGGCTGCCGCCGCTGCGAGATCGGCTCGAAGACATTCCGGTGCTGGCGGAGCATTTCCTGAAGATACATCGCGAGCGTTATAGGCGGCCGATTGTCGGTTTTACGCCTGAGGCGCTGGAAGCGTTGCGGCATCACTTGTGGCCGGGAAACGTGCGCGAGCTGGACCACGTGACTGAACGCGCTGTGTTGATGAGTACGGGCAGTATCGTGACGGCGTTTGATCTCGCGCTCGAGGCAACGCCGGATGCGCGTTTATCGGCGCGTTTGGAGGAGATGAGTCTTGAAGATGCGGAGCGTTTGTTGATCAAGAAAGCGCTCGCGCGTTTTGAAGGAAACGCGAACCGTGCCGCCGAGGCCCTGGGTCTTAGTCGCAGCGCGTTGTATCGCCGGCTTCAGAAATACGGTCTCGGCTCTTAAATCCCAAAGAGGCACAAGAAGCACAAGACAGGTTTGCTGGAGCGCGGGCGGCTCCAAAGCCTTCCTTTCTTTGTTCTTTTTGTGCCTCTTTGTGGCTATGATTAGGCTGTGAGTAAGCCTGAAAAACCGACATCCTTCTCCTCGCTGGATTCGTCGCTGGGACGCGGCTCACGCCTTAAGTTTGAAGGTCGCGTCACGCTACTCTCGCTCGCTGCCGGTTTTCCCGCCGTCGCGCTCTGCGCTTTTCTGCTCTGGTACGACAACTACTCCGCCCAGGTGCAATGGACCGTAGATTTGATACTGGTGGTGCTGTGGCTCGGCGTCTCCTTTAATCTCAAACAGCGTATCGTCAGGCCGCTGCAAACTCTCTCAAACATTCTCGCCGCAATTCGGGAAGGCGACTACTCAATTCGCGGCCGGCGCGCCCTTTCCGGCGACGCGCTCGGCGAAGTGATGCTGGAAGTGAACGATCTGGGCCAGACGTTGCGCGAGCAACGGCTCGGGGCGATGGAAGCAACGGCGCTGCTGCGTACGGTGATGGCCGAGATCGACGTCGCTGTTTTTGCTTTCGACGGTGAGCAGCGTTTGCGGCTCGTCAACCGCGCGGGCGAAAGACTGTTGGCCCAACCTTCGACGCGTTTGCTCGGCCGAACGAGTGCGGAACTGGGGCTCTCGGAATGCTTGAATCGTCCAGCGGGCACTGGACCACACACGATGCAGATGGTCTTTCCCGGCGGCGTGGGACGCTGGGACATTCGGCGCAGCACGTTTCGCGAGGGTGGCGCGCAACACCAGTTGCTCGTCCTGACCGATCTGAGTCAAACGCTGCGCGAGGAAGAACGCACCGCGTGGCAACGACTGTTGCGTGTTCTTGGACATGAACTCAACAACTCGCTCGCGCCGATCAAATCCGTGGCCGGCAGTCTCGCGGATCTGATGCGCCGCGATCCGGAGCCGTCGGACTGGCGCGACGACATGCATCACGGTCTGGCGGTGATCTCGTCGCGTGCGGATTCGCTGGCGCGGTTCGTCGAGTCGTATTCAAAGTTGGCCCGGCTCCCTCAGCCGCGTTTCGAACCGTTGAAGATTGGCGCGCTCGTGTCGCGCGTTGCGAGTCTGGAAACGCGGTTGCCGGTGAATGTTATTTCCGGTCCGGACGTGTTGGTGCGCGGTGATGACGTTCAGTTGGAGCAGTTGCTGATCAACCTCGTGCGCAACGCGGTTGATGCGTCGATGGAGACGCGCGGCGGGGTCGAAGTTGGTTGGCAACAGAATAACGGGAACGTGGAAGTCTGGATTCGTGATGAAGGACCCGGACTAGCAAGCACCGCGAATCTGTTTGTTCCGTTCTTTACGACGAAGGCCGAGGGCTCAGGGATCGGACTCGTGTTGTCACGCCAGATCGCCGAAGCGCACGGCGGCACCTTGACACTCGAGAACCGCCGTCAGTTTCGTGGCTGCGAAGCCCGCCTGCGCTTGCCGTTGTAGGCCACGAATAACACAGATCATTTTCGAGCCAGGAACTTGTAGACAGTGATGGAACTGAACGTCTGGCCTTTTTTCAACGTTGTGGTTGGGAATTTGGGATGGTTAGGCGAGTCCGGGTAGTGTTGCGTCTCGAGACAAAAACCTGTGCGGCGTTGATAAGGCTTGCCCGATTTCCCGATCGCGGTTCCGTCGAGATAATTGCCGGTGTAGAACTGAACACCCGGTTCGGTGGTCCAGACTTCCAGCACGCGTCCCGTCGTTGATTCGTAGACGGTTGCCGCCTGTCGTAATTTGCCCATGAGGCCGTTGATCACCCAGGTGTGATCGTAGCCATTGCCGATCTTGATCTGCTCGTCGTCCTGATTGATCCGTGAACCGATCGCAGTGGCGTTCAGGAAATCAAACGGCGTGCCCGTGACATTTCGCAGTTCTCCGGTCGGAATCGCGCCCGCATCAGTGGGCAAGAACCGGTCAGCCTTGAGCACGAGACGATGATCGAGAATATCGCCGTTACCTTCACCGGCGAGGTTGAAGTAAGAGTGATGCGTCAGGTTCAAAACAGTGTCTTTATCGGTCGTTGCATGGTACTCAATCTTCAGTTCGTTGCGGTTGGTAAGCGTGTAGAGCACTCTGACGCGCAAGTTGCCTGGATAACCTTCGTCGCCGTCCTTGCTGAGATAAGTTAAAGCGAGCGCCGGCCCCGCAGAGATGCGAACTTCACTGGCGGTCCAGACGACTTTGTCGAATCCCTTAATACCGCCATGCAGATGATTCTCGCCGTTGTTCACCGCGAGCTTGTATTCGACACCATTCAGCGTAAAACGTCCTTTGGCGATGCGATTGCCATAGCGGCCAATGAGTGCGCCGAAGTAGGGATACGGTGGTTTCAGGTAGCTGTCGAGATCGTTATAGCCGAGCACAACGTCAGCATACTTCCCGTCGCGATCGGGCGCGGTGAGCGACACGACGATGCCGCCGTAATTCGTGATCCTCGCCTTCATGCCGTTGCGATTGGTGAGCGTGTAGATGTCGACGCCCTGGCCGTCAGCGGTTTTGCCGAAGCTCTCTTTCGTGATCCCGGCCTGTGCACTCGCGACTGCGACACCGACAAGCAGAAGGAGAAGAGCAAAGAACAACTTTGTAGGGGTGGCACTCCGTGGCCACCCCGAGTTTCGAGTTGGTTTCATGATTTAGCCTCACGTGCACTGAGTTCGCGCATCGACGCCACCTGCCGGCGATTTCTGCGTTCAGTAAAGATCTGATCCGCCATCACGCCGATCAAGATCACCGCGCCCATCACCGCGAAATCGAGTGAACTCGGAATACCGAGCAGGTTGACCAGATTGCGCAACACTTGCAACAACGCCGTGCCGATCAGGATTCCTACGACCGAACCCTCGCCGCCACGTAATGAGCAACCACCGAGCACTGCGGCGGCGATACCGTAGAGTTCGTAAGCGTTGCCGTGGTTAGCGGGCGAGACTGAGTTCGTATAGAACGCAAAGATGATCGCGGAGACGCCGGTGAGAGCGCCGGAGACCACGTACGTCAGTGTGATGATGCGATTCGTGTCTATGCCAGCGTAGCGCGCTGCTTCGGGATTTCGTCCGGTGGCGAAGAGATAACGGCCGTAGACCGAGCGATGCAACACGACCCACGTGATCAAGGCGATGATTAGCAGCAGCACAAATGGCATCGGAATGCCGAACGGATTGCCGTTGGCCAGGAACCGGAGAAAGTCGAGACCTTCCACCGTGCCGAAACCCTTCGTCTCGTCCTTGGTGATGAACCGTGCGAGGCCGCGATAGAAGAGGAGTCCGCAGAGGGTCACGATGAACGGCTGCATGTTGAGCCTTGTGATCAGCAGCCCGTGACCGAGCGACAACGCCATCGCGAGACCGATGCAAGCCAGGATCGCGAGCGGCACGCCAAAGTGGTACTCCGTCAACATCATCGACAACAGCACGCCGAGCAGAGCCATCATCGAGCCAACCGACAACTCGATGCCGCCAGTGATGATCACCAACCCGAGACCGATGCTGAAGATCCCGAACGCTCCGATCTGGCGCGCGAGGTTTTGCAGGTTGATGGCCAGCAGAAAGTTTGGGTTGATGAGCGAGACGATGACGCAGAGAACGACCAGGAGTACGAAGATGCCGAGCTCTTTTTTCATAAGGAGTAATCCTTCCGCCACTAAGAGGCACAAAAGGCACAAAACAACGGAGCAGAGTTACACGGCTATAAGCAAAAAAATTCCTTGTGCTTCTTGTGCTTCTTTGTGGCTAGTGTGGCTAGCCTTCGGTGCCGGTCGCTAACCGCATCACCGCTTCTTCGCTAAACTTCGCGCGATCGAGTATTCCCGTTAACTGCCCTTCATGCATCACTGCAATCCGGTCGCTGATTCCGAGCACTTCTTCCATCTCACTGCTGATCACAATCACTGACACTCCCTTCGCCGCGAGGTCGCGAATGAGTTGGTAGATCTCCGCTTTCGCACCCACGTCGATGCCGCGTGTCGGTTCGTCGAAGATGAGCACGCGCGGCCGAAACGTCAGCCACTTCGCCAGCACCACCTTCTGTTGATTGCCGCCACTGAGATTCGCGGCACGCATTTCCGGTGTCGGCGTCTTGATGTTGATGGCCTTGCAGGCCTCGAGCGCCGCTTTTGATTCTTTCGCGAGATTTATGATCTTTGCCGAGGCGTAGCTTTCGAGATTCGGCAGCGAGATGTTTTCGCGCACATTGAAGTCGACGATCAATCCGCTCAGTCGCCGATCTTCCGGCACGAGATAGATGCCATGGCTGATGGCATCCTGTGGCTCAGTGATTTCCAACGTCTTGCCGTCGAGCGCGACCTCGGCTTCGAGCGCTTCTTCTACACCGAAGATAGCGCGTGCAACTTCGGAGCGTCCGGCGCCCACTAGTCCGGCGAAGCCCAGCACTTCGCCAGGACCAACGCTGAAAGTTATCATGTGGTTCGGATAACGCAGCGTCCGCAGACGTCGGACAATGAAACCCTCCTTTTCAGTTTTCGCCCTGGAACCGTTGCCTGCCGCAACTCTGAAAAAGTCTTTCAGATCGCGCCCGACCATCATGCGGACCATGCGTTCGTGATTGATCTCGCTGCGTTCGAGCGCGCCCGCGTTTCGTCCGTCACGCAGCACGACCGCGCGATCAGCAATCTCTTCTACTTCGTGCAAGCGATGCGAGATGTAAATGATGCTGACGTTCTGCGCTTTGAGATCTTTGGTGAGTGCGAGCAAGCGGCGAGTTTCGGTCAACGTCAAACTCGACGTTGGCTCGTCCATGATGATGATCCGAGCACCGGCGCCGAGTGCCCGCGCGATCTCGACCAACTGTTGTTGCGCAATTGAGAGTTGACTCAGCGGCGTGCGGCTCGAGAGATCGAGTCCGAGTTTGCGCAACAACGCGTCGGCTTCAAGGTAGATCCGCTTTCTATCTATTAGTCTTAGCCAGCCGGCTCGGGTTGGTTCGCGGCGGAGGAAGATATTGGCCGCGATGTCGAGATTGTCGAGAACGCTCAGTTCCTGATGGATGAACTCAATGCCGAGCGCGCTCGCTTCACGTGGTGAACGAATCTCAACCGGTTGGCCCTTGATCCTGACGGTGCCACTGTCGCCTGAGATCGCGCCGCCTAGGATCTTCATCAAAGTCGATTTGCCGGCGCCGTTCTCACCGATCAAGGCAACGATCTCTCCGGCGCTGACGCTCAGGCTGACGTTATCAAGCGCGACGACGCCGGGGAATCGTTTGCTGACTCCCTCCATCACGAGGATTGGAACCGTCTGATCTGTTTCCACGCTAACTTTCCACGCCAGGTTTCCACTTTAGGTGCGCCCGCGGAGCTGGTTTATTTTCTTCTGGAACGCCTCAACTTCTGCTTTCTTGATCGCGAGTGTCGGCACGAAGATCTGTTTGCTCGCCGGCACGACCGACTTGTCGCCATTCAGATACTTCGACATCAACTCCATCGAACGATAGCCAAATTCGAAGGGCTGTTGCACGACGGTGGCGTAGATCGCGCCTTCCTTAATGCCTTCGAGTGTCGGATCTTCTTCGTCAAACGCGATGATCTTTACCTTGTCGACCTTGTTGGCTTCCTTGACGGCGCTGAGAATTGCGGGGCCGTTGTAGGACCACAAGCCAACCATGCCCGCGATGTCGGGATTGTTTACCAGTGTGTCGGCGGCGTTTGACTTCGCGCGGACGCGATCCGTGTTGTCGGTGCGCACATCGATGATCTGGATGTTGGAACCAGCCAGCGCTTCTTTCAAACCCTGATAGCGTTGCTGCGCATTCGCCGCGTCAAGCACGCCGACGAAGACCATGATCTTGCCGCCTTGTGGCAATGCTTCTTTCACCAACTCGCCCGCCTGTTTTCCGGCGCCGACGTTGTCGGTGCCGATGTAACAGACGCGGTTGCTGTTTGGTGCATCGCTGTCCTGGGTCACGACCAGTGCCGTGCCCGCGGCGCGATTGAGCATTGGTGTCTGGTTTGCGGGATCGACGGGACTGATCGCGATGCCGTCGATGCCTTTCGCCAGCAGGTCGTCCACGACGCGCTGTTGTTCGGCGGCAGTGCCATCGGAGGGAATCCTGAACTCGATCTCAATGCCGGGAATTTCGTTCGCCGCTTTTTCAGTTCCTTTACGGGCGATGGTCCAGAACTCGGAGGCGTTATTGGTAACGAAAGCCAGCTTCTTTTTACCGCCGCTGCTTGCGCCGCCAGCGCCGCCCGACGTGCCGTGATTCTGACAACCGGCGAGCATGAGCGCGAGCAATGAAGTGAGCAGGATTATGCGGACGATTGAACGGATCGATTTTTCAGGTTGCATGTGGTCCCTCGATAGTTGGTTTGTTGGACTTTAGGCAGTCCAGACTGAACGCAGTGCTGGATAGAGTGCTACATACTTTTGATATTGTCGATTCAAAAGTCCCACGGCGTGGGGCTCGGGCGCCACCCGGCTGCGCGTCCGGATCACTTCGTCACAGGCGGCCTCAACACTGGCCCACGCTCCGGCCGCCACTCCGGCGAGAATAGCGACGCCGTAGGCGGCGCCTTCTTCCGCCTCCATGATCTCGACTTCGTGTCCGTAGATATCCGCCTGAATTTGCCGCCACAGCTCGGAACGCGCCCCGCCGCCGCCGAGACGAATCGTGTCGCACGGCACTTTCAACTCTTTGAGAATCTCGAAAGAATCCCTGAGACTGAACGCCACCCCTTCGAGGATCGCGCGCACGACATGCGCTCGCGTGTGACTCGCAGTCAAGCCAACGAGCGCGGCGCGCGCATCCGGATCCAGATGCGGCGTTCGTTCGCCCATGAGATACGGCGCCCAGAGCAAGCCTTCTGCTCCCGGCGGCACGCCCGCGGCCTCAACAGTCAAACTTTCGTATGGATCACCGTCAGACGACGCGAAGCCAAACTGATCGCGAAACCAGCGTAGCGAGAGTCCCGCACCTTGCGTCACGCCCATGACATGCCAGCGTCCTGGAATCGCATGACAGAAGGTGTGCACGCGACCTTCGGGATCGAGCGCCGGCGTGTTCGTGGCGGCGAAAACCACACCGGACGTTCCGATCGTTGCACTGACCATACCCGGTCTGACAATGCCGAGACCAACCGCGCCCGCTGCCTGATCGCCTGCGCCGCCGACAACAGGCGTTCCGGCGCGCAGACCGGTTTCAGCCGCTGCGTCGTGGGAAACGGAACCAGTGATCTCCTGCGACTCATAAACGCGCGGCAGGAGTTTGGCATCGATTTCCGCAGCCGCCAGCATTTCGCTGGACCACTGGCGCGCAGCAACGTTCAGCAACAACGTGCCGGATGCATCCGCAACATCGGTTGCTTTCTCGCCTGTCAGTTTGAAACGAACGTAATCTTTGGGGAGGAGAACTGAGCGGACCCGCTGCCACGTTTCCGGTTCGTTGTCACGTACCCACAAAAGCTTTGGCAGGGTAAAGCCGGTGAGCGCGGGATTGCAGGTTAACTCGATCAGGCGGCGGCCGCCGATGTTTGCCGTCAGGTAACGACACTGCTCCGCGCTTCGTTGATCGCACCAGATGAGAGCCGGCCGCAGGACTTCGTCGTTCGCATCGAGCAACACCGCGCCGTGCATCTGGCCAGACAGGCCGACGCCTTTGATGTCTTCTGCGGGAACGTCGGCCTTCGCGATAACCGAACGGATCGCGGCCGCGGAGGCGCGCCACCAGTCGCGTGGCTCCTGTTCGGCCCACCCGGGTTGAACTGAAACAAATTGTTCGTGTTCGACAGTTGCGGAAGCGACGATCCTACCAGCCGTGTCGATCAGCACGGCGCGCGATCCGCCGGTGCCCACATCTATTCCGATTAGGTGCATCGTTCTGGAAATGTGGGCACCTTCTTACCATAAATCTATTTGGAGATCACGCCACAAGCGATGCGATCGCCCGAATTTCCCGACGGATCGGTCTTCATGTCGTCAGCTTTGGCATGGATGACCAGCGACGTACCGCCGTTCGAGTAGAGCGAATGGTTGTCGGAACCGAGGTTCACGCGTACGTCTGTCAGGGTCTGCGTTGACGTCCCCTTGGCATTGACCGTGAAATTGAGCATATCGCCCGCATGAGGTCCCTGCGGATTTTTCAGACCGTGCATTTTGCTATCAGGGTTGAAATGCGAGCCGGCTGATTCAAACTTTGGACCTTCGCACTTCGCCATCTGGTGGAAGTGAATGCCGTGCTGGCCCGGTTCCAGATTCTTAACATTGAGCTTGATTCGCACGCCTCCCTTTTTGTTGATCGGCGTGAGGGTCGCGGTGCCAACACTCTCTCCCTTCTCGTTCTTCAGTTCGACCGTGACGCTGTTGGTTTTCGCAGTAGCGTAGGACAAGAAAAATGCAGCCATGCTGATAGCCGCCAACCAGACAATGAATTGTTTTTTCATGATTAGCTCTCCGTCTTTTTATTTATCGTTGCTCGGGTTTGAGCTGCTTCATTCCGGCAGTGCGGTTCGCTTTGCCTTCATAGGTGCGTAGAGCGAGTAAGGCAATCAGCGCAGAGATTATCACGATCCACAACAAGGGACGAATGCCGCCGAAAAGCCGCCGGCCCCAGCCTGCGGATGGATTTGCCGACAACGTTGCACTGTCGCGGCCCAGCACCGGCGCCTCGAGTGTCACCTTCGAATGTTCGAGAATT
>DASXRE010000083.1:0-26492 GCA_036506775.1 Pyrinomonadaceae bacterium
CACTGAATCACTTCGCGCGCATCCTCGAGCTGTTCCGACTGTTCGCGATCGGCGTCACTGGCGCGCAGATCGCTGAATTCGATCGTTTGATCAAACTCACGAAACCAGTCGCTGGCGGCATTTGCGTACTTCTTGCCCGCGCGTGTCAGCGGATGACTGTCGACGAGTTGTCGACGACGCTTTCGAGTTCTGAGATCTTCCTCCGGCACCTGAGTTAAGTCGATGCCCGCGCCTCTGGCCCACTCGGAGATCATTTCCTGAGTTTCGATCAGAATCGAACTGAGCTTGTGCCAGAAGGCTTCGTTAAGAATGTCGTGGTTTTCAGGCGAATCGTTGTGGTCCACCTGCTCGGTGGCAAAGACCAGGCAGCGCGAAGTCAGCGGACAGCGCTCACACCAACGATCGCAATAGTTATAAATTCCCGAGATCAAGTCAGGACTACTGGCTAGATCGGTGAGGTTTCTACGTCGCATTAAGTTGTCTCCTTGAAGATGAGGATTTAAGGTTGGCGCATTCTACGTTAGACTGCGGAGAAAATGACAGCAAAATCTTTTCGCACCTTGTTACTGTTGTTGCTGGTCGCGTGGTCCAGCGCGGTCTCAGCGCAGCAGGCTAACGAGTCTCTCAACTATGGCTTCGTCAGTCCGAACACGAGTGAGAACCTCAAACTCGAACAGGCGATCAAAGGAATGAGCTCGCCGGCGGAAACGGAGCTACGCAAGAAGGCGATCAATCTCAGTTGCGTGGTGCGCACGAGAATTGAGGCGTACAAGGCGCTGGGTTCGTGGAGTGACGGCGCTGAGCACTCGGTGATGGTGCGCGTCAAAGGTGATGAAGACACGCTGCGTTACGTACTCTCGCGCATGGGCCGCGACGCGCAACAGAAATACATAATCTACTTTCACCCGCAGCCAGGTGGGCCGGTGGACCTCTACACGCTGCGAGCACGTAACCGGGCGCGAAATCTGGTCGCGTTGACGCACGCCCTCGAGCGCGCAGGAATTCCGTTTAGCACGCTGGTGCCATTGAAGAACACCACCACCATCTTCATCATCGATTTAGATCGCGATCTACGCGACAAGATATTCAATGCCGCGCGCACGCTGCGCGCGCAAGTGAGCTCCCAGCCTGGCAAGGCAAAGCTCTTTGGCGATGACATACGGCAGCGCGCGCAGACCGTCTTCGAGCAAGATATCAAGCGCTACGAAGAGAAGAACCCGAACCTTCCGCCCACCTGCGACGCACAGAAAGCCAAGAAGCAATGAACTCAAATAATTCCTGCCTTACCGCAACTGTCGCTGAAGCTCTGGAACGCCTGCCCGGACCAGCAGGTCAACGGTTTGCGACCGTTTTTCAGCACGGCAGTCTACTGGTTGAGATCTACGCGCCTCGCGGTACGGATCCGCAACAACCGCACACTCGCGACGAGATCTACTTCGTTGCTTCCGGCAGCGGCGAATTTGTCTGCGGCGACACGCGGCGGACGTTTGGACCAACTGACATTCTGTTCGCCGCCGCGGGCGTCGTGCATCGCTTCGAAAACTTCTCCGGCGACCTGACGCTGTGGGTGATGTTCTACGGACCAGAAGGTGGCGAAGCAAACGGAGATTCAAATGGCTGAACTTCTTTCACTCGCCGCGTGTTTTCCCGTTGCAGACATCAGTGCGACCATTCGCTGGTACGAGGAGCAACTCGGTTTCATCGCTGATCCGTTTCCCGCCAACGAGCCTTACGTCTTCGCGATTCTTTCGCGCGACGCGGTTGAAATCATGCTGCAGCGAGTTGACGGTTATCAGAAACCTAATCTCTACGATACCCGACCCGGCGGCGTTTGGGACGCATACATTCGCACCGAGGGCGTGAAGGATCTTTACGAGTCAGTGCGGGAAGAAGCGGAAATCGTGCGGCCGCTGCGGCAACAGCCGTACGGCGCGTGGGAGTTTGAAGTCAGGGATCCAAACGGATACGTGCTCGTGTTTAGTGAGCCAGGCTGAATTCCTCGGCTGGGTAGTGATTGCAGTGAGGACTTGGTACCTCCTTGGAGTGCGGGGACTTGTCACCGCTTTGGTCCGGTACTATCGCCCGGGACATCGTTAGACCAAAGCGGCGACGAGTCGCCGCACTCCAAGGAGGCGCCCGGATTGAAACTGCATCACTGCCACCCCGGCGGCCATGCATTGACCAGTTGAACCACTTTCAATATCATTCCCGCCGCCTCGCTAAACTTTTGCAGGTTGATATCCTCCCATGACGCTCGATCAGAAGAGCACCAGTTCGATTTCTTCAACGATCAATCTCGACAAGCTGGATCAGATGCTTGGGCTGCGAGCCTGGGGACTAATACTCTACGGCGCGCTGCCCGCGAGCTTGTCACTGTTAGGAGTAGTGGAGGTCAAAGTCGCACAAATTAACAAAGTCGTGCCGATGCTCGCCGTGAGTATTTTGCCCCTGATAGTCACCTTTCTCCTGGTCAGGGCGCGGCAAAAGGAATGGTACTTTACGACCGACTATTTGAATTTGAGATCCACGATTACCACGCTGCTGATCGTCATTACTGCCACCCTTATCGCCGGAGCGTCAGGAATCATTCGCGAGAAGTACCACTTTTCACCGCTGGACCTGCGCAACCAGAATCAGCTCGCGGCTTACGCCGAATCTTTTCTTTTCGGGATGGCCAGTCTCGTCATTTCATCGTCGATCTTCGCCACTATCTTGACCAAAGGCGCCGATCTACCCGGCTTGCCCGCGTCCGGTTTTATCACCTCCATCGCCAAAATGAGGCAGCAATTAATCGCGATACAGAATAGTTCGATCTGGCAGAGATACGATTACAACCAGGATACGACAGTTTTTGACGAACTAAAGCAAACGCGCGACAGCATCATAAAAGACCTCGAGGCAGCTCTCTCGCAGCCAGGTAATAAGCTCGCAAAGCGCGGGCTGCAACCTCTTCGTTCACAGCTCGACGTGTTCGCGCGTTCAATAACCGAGATCAAGGAAGGCCAAATCAAGGACACGATTGAATTTCGCTGGCGCGTCCGTTTTGCCGACCCGACGACGATGGCAGACGGCGCGGGAGAGAATCTTCAGCACGAAAGAGACGCGATCAAGGACGAAATTGCAATTCTCAAAACGCTGAAGAACCTACGGTTGGGAGGATGATATGAGCGACCTGTTTTATGCGGTGATCGCCCTGAAAACCAATGAGGTGCCGGCCGTCGTGCAGCAGCTCGACGCGCTGAAGCTCGACGGCGTCGCCGCGTGGCTCGACCAGAACCACGCCACTTTCTACGGGAATCGGAACGAGGATTGGAAACCGTTCAACGGCCAGACCATTAGTCAGCTCGTCAATCAAACCAAAGGCTATCAAACTCAGACCAACCTCATTGACCAACTGAAGAACGACATCAGCAACGTCGGCATCGTGCGTCCGATCAGGGTTTACTTCATCGACGTCTTCGCGCTGTTCGTTGACAAATACATCAAGTTTGCCGGCACAGTGGATTTTTCGGTCGCTGAGAGCGGCCAATGCTGCTTGTTGATTCCGAGTGCGCTACCGTTCCACATGCAGGACCTGCTCATCGGCGTTTATTGCAAGGTGTGGCGGGAAGTCTGCAACACTTACCGACAGGGGAACCTTCATCGCATCGCGATGCGAGTTGACGATCTACAAAACTTTCGCAATTACCTGCTCAAGCTTTTCGGCTCCGATGATTCACCCAGCATTGTGGCGGAACAAGAGCTGAGCAACAGGTTTCCGTTCCAGACGAAACAGCCTCCATCTTTCGCCAGAAATTAATGCCAAACGAAGGCGCCACAATCATCACTTTCTACTCCTACAAAGGCGGCGTTGGGAGAAGCATGGCTGTGGCCAACGTCGCGTGGGTGCTCGCGAAAAAGTTTCACAAGCGGGTGCTGGTGGTCGATTGGGATCTCGAAGCACCCGGTTTGCACCGTTTCTTCGACATTGACGATAAAGAAGTGTCGAAGGGATTGATCGACCTCTTTAACGACTACAAGACGCTGGTGAGAGACGAGCAGAAGTCGTTGCCGGACAAGCTCGTCGACATTCGCAAATACATCCAATCGGTTCGACCTTTTTCCGGCGGCGGCGAGATCTCACTCCTGCCGGCAGGTAAACAAGACAAGAACTACGCCACCCTAATCAATGAATTCAGTTGGACCGAGTTTTATGCGAAGTGGCACGGCTTCGGCCTTATCGAGTACCTCAAGAACGAACTCAAGAATTTGCCCGATACGGACATCATTCTCGTTGACAGTCGCACTGGTGTTACGGACATCGGTGGCATTTGCACGTTGCAATTGCCGGACATCGTGGTGCTGCTGTTTTCGCTTAACGATCAAAACATTACCGGCGTGAAGCTGGTGGCCGAAAGAATCTCCGAGAAGGCGGTCGAGATTGAGGGACGTGAACGGCCGCCCGCGTTACTGATCCGGCCTGCGCGAGTGGAGCGAACGGGTAATCAGGATGAGAAGGTTAAGTGGCAACAGATTGCCGCGGCAGTGCTCGGAGAATTCGTCACGGAAGGCAATCCGCAAGTATTGATGGCCAAGCGAAACATTCCCTACATCGGCGATTACAGTTACGGGGAAACGCCTCTGGCTTTCGAAAAAGATCCGCTGGGCGACATGGCCGAGGCGTTTGAAGATCTGGCTGAGTCGATCCTCCGCACAGCCGGACGAGTCGACAGTTCGCAGCCGCGCAGATCGTCATCTCTCGCTGTAATGAAATTTGTGACGAGGCATCTCAAGTCGCTGCGGAGTTGGACCATCGCGGCTGTGGGGCTGTTGCTTTTGGTCATGTTCGGGCTACTGCTTGCGCTTGGTAGCAAGACCGATCAGGTCACCGCGTTATCGCAAGCATTGAGTGCCAAGGCCGACGAAGCGAAGAAAACTGATGAAGAGCTAAAGGGGGTCAGAAAGCAACTTGATGCACTCACGGCGGGCGCGACACTCGATGATCAGCTACCTGCTAATTGGCGAACCTCCAAACCGAACCAGGCGTGGTGTTACCAATCGAACTACGGAGACACGTACCACATCGAATGTCACTCGTCACAGTCCAGGTGTGAAAGTGCACGGAAACGAAAGCAAGCATTAGTCCCGCAATCAGAATGCGACTTCGTCAAAAGTCTCAACACGGCCGGCTGGCAACCAGTGCCGTTTGGTCCGCTGGGGTCATGGGTTGATTACGAGGACAAGCCCTTCGGGCCGCCCTTTCCGCAATTGCCTTCTGCCACCGCACAATAATTAACTCGCCGGTTTTACGGCCCGCTGAAATGCGACCGGAGCAAGGGTGTTCAGCACTTCGCGCCGTGTAACCCAGCCGCGACGCGCCATCGCGACGCCGAACTTCACGTTGTTGAGCGCGCCCATCGAGTGCGCATCGACTGAGATCACAAACTTGATCTTTCGCTTGCGCGCCTCACGTACCCAGCGCGGCTCCAAATCGAGTCGATAAGGATCGCCATTGATCTCGATCGCGGCTTTCGACTCGGCAATCACGTCGAGAATGCGTTCGATGTCACATTCAAACGGCGGCCGCCGTTGAATCAATCGTCCGAGCGCATGGCCCCAGATCTTAAAGACTGGTTGGCGCATGGCGTTGACGATGCGTTCAGTCATCTTGCGCGAGTCCATCTTGTAGCGCGCGTGAACGCTCGCAACGATACAGTCCAACTGCTCGAGAACACGATCCGGATAATCGAGACCGCCGTCAGCGAGAATGTCTGACTCCGTGCCGCGCAAAATCTTGATCTTCGTCTTGCCTTGCAGCTCGTCGATCTCATCCCACTGCCGGTACAACTCCTCCACCTTCAATCCCCCGGCATAAAACGCCGTCGGCGAATGATCGGTGATGGTGATGTACTTCATGCCCATCGCTTCAGCGGCGCCGACCATCTGTTCGAGCGTGTGCTTGCCGTCAGAGTAAGTCGTATGGCAATGCACCATGCCCTTGATGTCGTCGAGCGTCAGTAGATCTTCGGGCAACTTCCCGTCAATCGCGGCTTCGATTTCGCCCTGATCTTCACGCAACTCAGACGGCACGTACTGCATGCCCGCACGTTGGTAAAGCTCTGCTTCATTGCGCGGCATCCGCGTTGACTTCCGCTGCTGGCTCATAATGCGAGCACTGACTTTTTCGACGTGCGCTTCCGAACCTGTACGCGCAAACAACGACACTGCAAACTCGGCCGGCAGCACCGCGGTAAACGAAACGACGGCGCTGTCCGCGAGGTACGCGACACAACTGTTATCGCCATTGCGTTCACTCGAAAGAATCGACGGTAGCCGAAGAAAGTGCTCGACCAACGCGTCCGGCTTCTTGCCGCTTGCCACGATCTCGATCGTGCCAACAGTCTCAACCGAGCGCCGCAACGAACCCGCAAAACTAATATCGACCAGGCCGCGGTTTGTCTTCATGTACTCGATGACTTGCTCAGCCGTGTTCAAAGCATGATGAAGATGCAATCGCTGGCGCGGCTTCTCTTTCGGCTGACTGATCTGCTCGAGCAGCCGTTGCTCGGTCTTGGCGCCAAAGCCTTTCAGGTTGCGAAGCTGTCCGGCTTCCGCAGCGGCTTTGAGTTCTTCGACGGAATTGATTGCGAGCTCTTCGTGAAGTTGCTTGATTTTGGCAAGACTGAGTCCAGGCACCATTGAGAGTTGCAGGATGGCACTCGGAAACTCCTGCCGCAGCTCGTTCAAAACCGAAGACTCGCCGGTCAGATAAAGTTGTTTGATTTGGGAGGCAAGGGCACTGCCGATGCGCGGTAAAGTCGTTAGCTGATCCTCGCGTACCAACCTATCCAGGTCGCCCACGGCCTGGATCGAACGCGCGCCTGCATTGTAAGCCTTCGCTTTGAAACGAGACTGGCCACCGCGCAACTCCATCAGTTGTGCAATCTCCTGCAACACGGCCGCGATCGCAAACTTGTCCAATTGTGGCTTCTGCTCGGGCATAGATCTACACTAACTTAATCATGGCAATCACAACAATCAATCCAACCACGGGCGAAACTGTCAAAACTTTCCAGGAATTAACCGCCGAACAGATCGAAACCAGGCTTCAACTCGCGGCCTTAATGTTCGAAAAACAACGGCGCACGTCTTTCGCAGATCGCGCACGCTCGATGACGCGTGCCGCTGAAATTCTTGAGAACGAAAAACTGGAGTTCGGGAAGTTGATGACAATCGAAATGGGCAAACCACTCAAGGCCGCGATCAGTGAAGCGGAAAAGTGTGCCTGGGTGTGCCGCTACTACGCCGAGAACGCTGAGCGTCATCTCTCGGATGAGGTCGTTGAAACAAACGCGAAGCGGAGCTACGTGCGTTTTCAGCCGCTTGGTCCAGTGCTTGCCGTGATGCCATGGAATTTTCCGTTCTGGCAAGTCTTTCGTTTTGCGGCTCCCGCGTTGATGGCCGGCAACGTGGGCTTGCTGAAACATGCTTCGAACGTACCGCAGTGCGCGCTCGCGATTGAGGATATCTTTCGTCGCGCCGGCTTTCCCGAAGGCACGTTTCAAACGCTGCTAATCGGTTCAGCAAAAGTTGCCGACGTCTTGAACGATCCACGCATCGTCGCGGCTACGCTGACCGGCAGCGAACCGGCGGGCAGCAGCGTGGCCAGTATCTGCGGCAAGCAGATCAAAAAGACTGTTTTGGAGCTCGGTGGCAGCGACCCGTTCATCGTCATGCCTTCTGCAAGTCTCGCTGAAGCAGTTACGACCGCGGTGAAAGCACGCACGATCAACAATGGACAGTCGTGCATCGCGGCGAAGCGTTTTATCGTTGCTGCCGAAATTTACGACGAGTTTGAGAAGAGATTTGTCGCGGAGATGAAAGGGTTACGCATCGGCGATCCGCTCGAAGAAACAACAGATATCGGTCCGCTGGCAACGCCACAGATCGTTAACGACCTCGAAAAACAGGTGCAGCAGGCAATCTCGGCAGGCGCTCGCGTTCTCACGGGCGGCAAGAGACTGGATCGTCCCGGAAACTTCTACGAACCTACCGTGCTGGCCGGCGTCGATCCTTCCGCGCCGGTGTCGTGCGAAGAGATCTTTGGGCCAGTGGCGATGCTGTTTCGCGTGAACAACATTGATGAAGCGATTCGCCTCGCTAACGCCACGCCGTTCGGTCTCGGCTCCGCGGCCTGGACCAACAACGCTGACGAACAGCAGCGCTTCATCAACGAACTCGAAGCCGGATCGGTGTTCATCAACGGCATGGTCGCTTCCGATCCACGCCTTCCTTTTGGCGGCGTCAAGCACTCCGGCTATGGCCGCGAACTCGCGGAGTTTGGAATCCGCGAGTTCGTGAACATCAAAACAGTGTGGATTGGTGAGAGCAACGCGACCAAAGGTGACACGGAGTAAGACCGCTTAAGGTAACGAAGGTTTGCCGTCCCAATCGCCGGCGAGCGGAAGGTCGCCGCTCTGACCGAAGTTGAAAACGATGTCGCCGACGCCGTTGCCTGTGGCGTTGACGTTGTTCAGCGACATCAACCCGAGCTTGGCGGTAAACACGCCGACGCTATCGATGCCATCGCCGTTCCAGTCACCGGCGATCGGCAGCGACCCAAGACTGCCGAAGATAAACGGCTTAATATCGATCGTGCCCTGAAAGCCGTTACTCAACAACCAGGTCGAGTTTCCGGTGCGAAACACGCCGACGCCGTCAAAACCGTTTCCATCCCAATCGCCGACCACGGGCAAGTCACCAACCTGGCCCAACGTAAACGTGAAATTGACTGGCGGTGTGCTGTTGTTCACATTCAAGCCCTTGTTGCCGTTCGTCAAATTCCATTGACCGCTCGACGGATTGAAAACGCCGGGCGTGTCCACGCCGTTGCCATCCCAATCGCCCACCACCGCGAGATCGCCTGACGTTCCGAAGTTGACGGTCACGACGTTCGTCGGACTGATTTGCAGGATGAACTGGCCAGTCGCGGGACGAAACACGCCCGGACGATCGACGCCCGTGTTGTTCCAGTCGCCCGCGATTGGTTGATCGCCGCTTTGTCCAAACGTCACGAGATGGTCCGGCGCACCGGTGCTGTTGGAATCGCGAAGTTGAAACTGATTCAGTGATGGTCGAAAGATGCCGGTCGTGTCGTTAAAGGTCGTGCTGAACTTCGCCACGAACGCGTCGTTCTCGCCACCGTTGAAGGTCGTGTCGAAAGCTCCCACGGTCGTCGTTAGATCGCCGGTTGTGGTTCCTGCGAGATAAACGTTTCCACGCGAATCGAGCGCGATCGCTTCGGCCTGCGCGCCGTTGCCGCCGAACGTGGTCGAGTAGAGCAACTTCGGAACAGTCGTGCTCGAAATCGTGGCCTCAATTTTCGCGAGGAAAGCAGTTCCCTGCTGGTTTGCCGGCAGTGGCAGCACTGAAGGGAAACTGGCGCCGGAGGTCGTGCGGCCCGTCACATAAGCGTTGCCGCCGAAATCAATGACCAGGCCCAGACCTTCTTCACCGTCATTTGAGGTGTTGGCGTTATCGCCGCCAAGAAAACTGCAATAGAACAGGGCGGTGCCGTCTGCATTGAGCTTCGCGACGAACGCTTCGCCGTTGGTCTGTGTCGAGTCAAAAGCATTCTTCAGCGGAAACGAACTCGCTGACGAGTTGCTCGCGCCGGTGATGTAGGCGCGCTGCTGTGCATCGACCGCGACAGACTCAACCCGGTCGTTGATGTTGCCGCCGAAGTAGGTGCTGTACGTCAGCGAAGCATTGCCGTCAGCTTCGGTATCGACCTTGGCCACGAAACCGTCGAAAGCGCCGCCCCGGAAACTTGTCTGCAAGGGCGAACTCGCCGGACTCTTTGTTTCAAAATCCGTTGAGGCCGTGCTGCCAACGATGTAAGCATTGCGATCAGGATCGACCGCGATGCCTCGACCGATGTCGTCGCCATCGCCGCCCAAATAACTGGCGTAGAGCAACGTGTCGTTGCGATTCGCGGCTAACGGATTGAAGACTGCGATAAACGCATCGAAGCCGTTGAACTCGGAATGACGGCTCCACTGAAAAGCGTGTTTGGTCGGCAGATTGTTTGAAGCAGTTTGTCCCGCGACGTAAATGTGGTTTGCGCTGTCGAGCGCAATCGCGTTTCCGGCGTCAAACGCGCGGCCGCCAAAACCGGATGCACTCGCTGAGCCGCCGAAGAAAGTCGAGTAGATAAGCTCCTGACCGTCTGGCGATATCACGGTCACGAAGGCGTCAACGCGCCGGTCTGGCTCGAGACCGCAAACGCCGATGCAGAATCCATTCTTCTGGTAAGCGTTGTCCGTAACAGGAAAATCGCTATTGCTGTTGTCGTTGACCACGGCGCCGGTAATCGAGGCTTTGCCATCGCTGCTGACCGCAATCGCCCGCACTTCAGTGCCGCAAACATCGAAGGTGCAGAAGCCGGTTGCATCGCCGAGAAACGTTGAATAGATGAGCCCGGTGCCGGCCGCATTTAGCTTGGTAATGAAAGCCAGTGTTGAATTTTGCGTGCCTTGAATTGGATCTCTGAGCGGGAAGGTAACTTCACTCGATGAGGATTCGCCCGCGATGTAAGCCTGGCCCTGACCGTCAACAGCAACCGCGTGACCTTCATCGAAAGAATCGCCACCGATATAGGACGAGTAAATGAGAATCGGATCGATTACGAGTGGTTTGGTAGTGTCGTAGGCGCCAACCTCAAAACCGATTTCACGAGTGCCCTTGATAATGTATTTGCCCTGAACTGTTGCGCGTCCAGCTTCGGTATCCTGATAAATGACGGGCGCTGAGTGTTTCACTTCTTCTCCGCCAGTCTTCACGAGCAGATCGCCTTCCTTGGTGAGACGCAGTCGGTCAGCGCCCGCGAACGACAGCTTGATCTGCGATACGTCGCTTCCCGGATTAATTACAAAATCGTATTCGAGTGAACTCTGCGTTCCGTACCAGAGCATATCGATGCCCGGCCAGACGTTGCTGTAGCGAACCCTTTGAAACGTCGGAATGTCGGTCGTCCAACGGCTTCGGTCGTTGCCAATCATATAATTGACTTTGCCTTCCAGCGCTTGCTCCCCTTCGATGTTCGCGGCTGCATTCGCACCCACGAGCTTCATGCGCAGTGCCGTCTGTTTGTTCTTTCGCCGCAGAGAAAAGACGGTTTCAGCCGGCGTAAGAAAAACCGTGTAGCCTTTTCCGCGTGACAAGAATCGGACCTGTTCGCTTGTCTGACCACGGTTTGACTCAAAGCTCAACGGCAGTTTTCCGTAGTTCTCGCTCGCTGAAAGTTTGAGCTTTGCGTTGTTTGAATCTGTCGAGGCGGGTTCGGGGTTGGACAACTGCGCGCGAGTGGCGGGCGTGGCAGCAACTCGCGGCAGCGTGGCTAAGGGCAGGGCCCAAAGTAGAAACAGAACGAAAGCGGGTTTGATCTTCTGGGCAGTCTTCATTTCTTCTCTCCTTCAGCAGGTCAATTTGGGTGAATGGGGGCAGATGATCAGCAGGCCTTCGGCTGATTCGGTCGAATGCAACTCACCTGAGATGGCCCAGCGGAAAATCGTGAGCGAGTTCACGCGGGCTACGAGGGCGGCGTCGTCAACATTCAGCATCTCCACCGGTCGCGAACAGGAAGGACACCACTCGGATTTTCGCGACCGGTTGATGACGATGAGTCGATCCATTTCGAAAGTGATTTCAGTTCGTGTCTTCATTGACTTTCCTTCCCTAGCGGGCTTGATACGCAACTTGTCTTCGCTCTCGCGGCGTGGCGTCGCGCGGCTTTGCCTCAAGAGTCGGACGCCGCTGTTGGACTTCTGAATGCCGTTCTGAACCTTCCGGTTCGCTCTTGTGTTCATTGCATACCTCCTGAATAATCTGGGCCTGCTGAGTGTCGGGGTGCCTGGTTAATAGCTGCGTGAACCATACGGGCGAGGGGCGTGAACCGTATTTAGAAAGCTCTGAATTGCTGGTGAGATTGTTTTCAAAGAGTTCTGAAAGCCGATGATGAGCCGCCGGGACAAGCGCTTTTACTCATTTGACGTGTTTCGCGTCGACCTCGTCGAGCGTCTGCTCTTCAAGGAAGATCGCGAGGTGCCGCTCACGCCGAAGGCGTTCGACACGCTGCTGGTCTTGCTCGAAAACAGCAGTCACGTGCTAACCAAACAGGAGCTGATGCAGAAGGTTTGGCCCGACAGCTTCGTGGAAGAGAACAATCTCGCGCAGAACATCTCGACGCTGCGCAAGGCTTTGGGCGAGCACTTCATTCAGACGGTACCGAAGCGTGGCTATCGTTTTGTCGGCGACGTTAGGTTCAATCAGGACGAGACGGTAATCGTGCATGAAAGGATGAGGGGTCGCATCGTTGTTGAGCGGACAGAGGAACCGGAGGTTCGGGATGTCGAAACGCTGCTTAAGCATTCACCCGAAACGATGTACGCGCGCAGCGGCGACGTGAACATCGCTTACCAGGTGATCGGCGATGCGCCGCTCGATCTTGTGTTCGTGATGGGTTGGGTGTCGCACCTGGAATACTTCTGGCAAGAACCGAGCTTCGCGCGCTTCCTGCTGCGCCTCGCTTCGTTCTCACGTTTGATACTCTTTGACAAACGCGGCACCGGTCTTTCAGATCGTGTCCCAATCAATCAACTACCGACGCTCGAACAACGGATGGACGACGTGCGCGCGGTGATGAACGCTGTCGGCTCCGAGCGCGCCGCGCTCTGTGGAGTTTCCGAAGGTGGGCCGATGTGCAGTCTCTTCGCCGCGACTTATCCGGAGAAGACGCTAGCGCTCGTGATGATCGGCACTTACGCAAAACGGATTCGCGACGCCGAGTATCCGTGGGGACCGACCGCGGAAGAACGCGAACACTTTTTTGAGGTGATGCGGCAACAGTGGGGTGGACCAGTCGGTATCGAAGAACGTGCACCGAGTCTCGCGCACGATCCGAAGTTTCGCGACTGGTGGGCAACTTATTTGCGCATGGGCACGAGTCCCGGCGCGGCAGTGGCGTTGACGCAGATGAATGCCGAGATCGACGTGCGCAACGTGTTGCCGTCGATTCGGGTGCCCTCGCTGGTTATTCATCGCACGGACGATCAGTGTTTGAAGGTTGAGGAAGGCCGCTTCGTCGCCGAGCGAATTCCCGGCGCGAAGTTTGTCGAACTCCCCGGAAACGATCACCTGCCATTCGTTGGCGATCAGGACGCGATCCTCGACGAGATGGAAGAGTTTCTGACCGGCGTGCGGCATACGCTCGAACCGGACACGGTGCTGGCGACGGTTCTATTCACGCGCATCGTGGGTGTTAACGATCGTTTCAAGCAAACCAACTGGGAAGAGTTGTTACGACGATTGCGCGCGCACATCACGAAGGAGATTGAGTGGTTTCGCGGGCGCGAGATCGACATGATTGGGAACCGGCCGCTCGCGATCTTCGATGGACCAGCGCGCGCCATTCGCTGTGCGCTGGCGATTATCGAATACGCGTCGCGGCTCGGCGTGGAAACGCGCGCCGGACTGCATACCGGCGAGGTTGAAATTGTGAACGGAAAGGTTGCCGGTGTGGCGGCGGAGGTTGGTGTTTGTGTGGCAAACGAAGCGCACTCGGGTGAAGTGCTGGTGTCGAGCACGGTGAAAGATCTGGTGGCGGGCTCGGGGATCAAATTCGAGGATCGAGGGATTCGTTTGATGTCGGATTGTGGCGAGTGGCGATTGTTCGCAGTGCAACGAACCGCGAGGAGCGACGCATGAAAGCGAGCATCCTTGATGTCAGAGTTTTCTCGGTGTACCTCTGTGCCCTCTGTGTCTCTGTGGTTTCCGCTGTCGAGCAATGGGGTACCACAGAGACACAGAGAACACCGAGGTGGCACAGAGAAGAAAACTCAAGGTAGGACGCAACACACATGAAGCATCCGTTTGCGGATCTAGAGCTGGCGCGGCGGTTGGAACGAACCGAGGGGCGTGCGAACGTGGACTTTATTGAAGCGCGAGCAAAAGCGTTTCCTGACTGGGGCGCCGAATGGATTGAGGTCGCGGGCGTTTACGCGATGTTTGATAATCCAGGTTCGCCACTAACGCAGACGTTTGGTTTGGGAATGTTTGAGCCGCTTGAAGCGGAACATTTCGACGAGCTCGAAGAGTTTTTCAACGAGCGTGGCGCTGATGTGTTTCCATGAAGTGTGTCCGATGGCAGACGCGTCGACGTTCGCATTGCTCAGCGAACGCGGCTACAAGCCGCTGGAATTTTCGAATGTACTCTACCGGCCCATCACTACTGACTTGCGATTGGAAGCTGAGCGCAACGAGCAGATTCGCGTGTGGCGCATTCGAGACGATGAAGTAGATCTGTGGGCGCAAACAGCATTTGAAGGTTGGAGTGAGTTTACGGAGGTGGCAGACTTCCTGCGCGACCTGGGCCACATCACAGCACGCTCGAAGCCGTTGACGTTTCTTGCTGAGCTGGATGGCAAACGGATCGCCGCGGGCGCGTTGTCGATCAACAACGACATCGCGCTGCTGGCGGGAGCGAGTACGATTCCGAGTGCGCGCCGTCAGGGTGCACAAAACGCGCTACTCGAAGAACGATTGCGTCAGGCAGCGGCACAGGGCTGTACGATCGCGATGATGGTGACGCAACCGGGAAGCGGATCGCAACGAAATGCCGAGCGCCACGGATTTCGGATCGCCTACACGCGCACCAAGTGGCAGTTAGGACATGATTGACATAATTCGCAAGATTAATAGCAGTGAGAAGAACGGTTAGGCGCCCATCTTGTCAATTCTGTTAATCCTGTTAACGAGAACGGAGGCCAATGAAGATTCCACTCAAATACGGCTTGCTGGCTGCGCTCGGTCTGATCGCCTGGGTGCTTGTCACTCACTCGCTGCTGACAAATCAGCAATCCCCCATCATCACGCTCGGTGGTCCAATCTTCTTCAACGTCATTCACTTCGTGATGATCTATCTCGGCATTAAGGCGCTGGAACGTGAGAAAGGTGAAAAGCCTGCTTTCAAGCAGGCGTTGAAGACAGGCGTTTCGATTGCTTTTGTCTTCGCACTCACGGCGACGTTGTTCTTCGGCTGCGTCGTTCTCGCAATCGGCATGAAATGGATGGGAGGCGAACCTGGCGCCGGCACCACTCCGGCGCGAACGTTGATGATCCAGGCGTTCGCCGGACTGTTTATCGGAACAATTATCTTCGGATTGATCTACTCGACGGTGATCGCTTTCTTCGTCGCGCGGCGGCAGAGCCAGGCTTAGGGAACCAACACAACCTTACCGATATTCTTCCTCGCTTCTAGATACTGGTGCGCCTTGCCCACATCAGCAAACGAGAAAGCCTGATCCACATACGGCCGCACCCACCCCTCTTCCACACCGCGCAGGATGTCGCGCATCCAGACCGCAACCTTCTCGGGTTCGTGCCACATGTGGCCCAGGTTCAAACCAAACACGCCGCGATTCCTGTTGAGCAGCGGCAACGCGTGAAACCACGGCGTCTGAATGACTGCCTTCAACATCTTCAACTTGCCTGCCAGTCCATCCGCCGACGCCGTCGAAACGCCAAACATCCCGAGCCGCCCGGTATGTCGCAAGGCGGCGAAACTCTTCTTCCAGTGCGCGCCGCCGATTGGATCGATTATCAGATCGACGCCGCGACCGTTGGTGAGTTGCTGCAACACCGGCTGCCAATCCTGACTGCGATAGTCGATCGCATGGTCCAGACCACGCTCCGCCAGAAACTTGTGTTTCGAAGGACTCGCAGTGCCATACGTGATCGCGCCGATCTTCTTTGCGATGTCGAGCGCTGCGAGTCCGACACCGCCGCCGGCGTTGTGAATCAACAGTGACTCGCCTTCGTGAAGTGACCCCATCACGACGAGCAGCGCGTACGCCGTCAGATAGTTCACCGGAATCGCCGCTGCCTGTTCGAACGTAAGTCCGTCAGGCTTGTCAAAAACCTGCGCTGCTTTCACGACCACGAGTTCCGACTGCCCGCCAAAACGCGTCATCGCCGCCACCGACTTGCCCACAAACGAACTGTTAATTCCCTCGCCCACCGCCTCGATCACGCCACTCACTTCGTAGCCCATCACACAGGGCTTCGGTGGAGAATCGGGATAGAGACCCTGACGCGAAAGGATATCAGCGAAGTTTAGACCAGCGGCTCGGACTCGAATCAGAACCTCGCCTGCGCGAGGTTGCGGATCCGGTTTCTCCTCGACCTTCAGCACTTCAATGCCGCCGGTTCCTGTCGTCACAATTTGTCGCACGGATCCATGTTATCAGTGTTACTCTTTCCCACCAATGATTAGGACCACAACACTGACTCTCCTGGTCGTGCTTTTGGCCGCTGTGGCTTGTACTAAACCGAACTCAAAACAGCTAACACTCGCTGTGGTCGAAGGCATCGAAGGCGAAGCGTTGAAGCAAGCCGCCATCGATTACGAGGCGCAGGCCGGCGTCCACATCAACATCGCTCAGTTTCCTTACGCAAATCTTTTCGAGAAAGAATTGATAGATCTTAATTCTCGTACCGGCGCCTACGATCTCATCATGATGGATGATCCGTGGTTTCCACGTTTTGCGACCAGCCAGTTTCTGACTGACCTGACGCCGCTACTCGAAAAGCGCGGGCAAACTGGACCAGACGCGGATTTCGTGGCCAGCTCTGTCGCCGTTTGCCGCCATCCCTATCAAACCGGCGCGCTCTTTGCACTGCCTTACGTCGGCAACTCGCAGTTGTTCTTCTACCGCAAAGATCTGTTCGCGAAATACGGTTTGAAAGAACCCTCAACCTGGGATGACGTGCTCGCCGCGGCGAAGACGATTCAGGAAAAGGAAACCGGACCCGACGGCGGCAAGATGTACGGCTACGTGATGCGGGCGGTGCAAGGGAACGGTGCGGTCGCCGACTTCATGCCAATCTTCTGGGCTTTCGGCGCGGAGATGTTTGATTCAGCCGGCAAGCCGGCGGTGAACTCTCCCGAGGGAATCGCGGCGCTTCAGTTCATGGTCGAGATGGGAAAGTACTCGCCGCCCGGCTATACGAGTTTCAACGCCGCGGAAGTGAGCGCGCATCTTTTACAAGGCACAGCCGCGATGTCGATCAACTGGCCTGCGTGGATCAGCGCGTTCAGCGATCCTTCGAAGTCGAAAGTGATCGGCAAGATTGAGTTCACCACGCTGCCCGGCGCGCGCAAACCTGGGCAGGCGGAGATTGGCAACTGGCTGATCGCGATTCCCCGCTATTCGCAAAACGCTCAAGCCGCGATGGACTTCCTCCTTTGGGCCACCAGCGCCGAACAGATGAAACGTTCAGCGGAACGCGGCAACCCGCCAACACGCAAGTCGCTCTTTCAAGATCAGGAACTGGTCGCAAAGTTTCCCGTTTATCCCGTGCAATTCCGTTCGCTCGAAAGCTCGCGGCCGCGACCGCGCACGCCGCAATGGAACGAGATCGAAAACGCCTTTGGCATCTTTCTTTCAAAAGCAAACAGTGGTGAGTTGTCGCCCGCGGACGCAATGAACCAGGCGAATGCCGAGATCGAGAAGATTCTTCAGCGCGCCCACTAGGCGCGAACTGCTGCTACCTTACCTCCTCGTCGCGCCGGCGCTGGCGGTGCTTCTCGCGCTTTCGATTTATCCGCTCTTCTATTCGATCACGATCAGCCTGCAACAGGAAACTGCCGCCGGTGTGGTCTGGACGTTGGGTCACTTCAAACGGCTCGCCACGGATGGTTTCTTCCAGACCGCGATGGTCCATACGTTTATCTACGCCGCGGCGGCTTTGATACTCGAGTTTGTGCTCGGTCTCGCGTTGGCTTTGTTGCTAAACCAGCAGATCCGCGGACGCGGATTGTTTCGCGCAAGTCTGCTGGTGCCGATGATGTTGCCGCCGGTCGTGGTCGGCGTCGTTTGGCGTTTGATGTTGAACCCCAACTTCGGCGCCATTAACGGCACGCTCAAGCAGTTTGGCGTGAACACCGAGGGTCTAACGTGGACTGCCTCGCCGCGGCTCGCACTGCTCGCGGTGATTGCGGTGGACGTGTGGCAATGGACGCCGTTTGTTTTTCTCGTCTTGCTCGCCGGACTGCAAGCCATTCCGCAGGAACCTTACGAAGCAGCGCTGATCGACGGCTCAACACGGTGGCAAACGTTTCGACACGTAACGCTGCCACTGCTGAAACCGGCGATTCTGATCGTGTTGTTGTTGCGCACGATGGATCTCCTGCGTGTGTTCGATCAGATTTTTATCTTGACGGAAGGCGGGCCGGGGTTCGCGACGGAAACGATTAGCCTCTACATCTACCGCACCGCATTTCGCTTTTCTGATTTTGGTTATGCGGCGGCGATGTCGTTTGTGTTGCTGGCGCTAACGAACCTGATCAGTGCCGCTTACATACGACTTCTACGAACCGAGCAATGAGAGACAGAAGGAGAGGGATTTTTAAACGGGGATTGCCGGTGCTGGCGTTGGGCGTGGCGCTGCTGGCCGCGCTGGCGCCGGTTTACTGGATGATCACGATCTCGTTGAAGACTGAGGTGGATGAGTTTGCGAGTCCGCCGAAGTGGTTCGTTTTCACGCCGACACTTCAGCACTACTACGACGCGTTCGTCACGCGTTCCTTTGGTCAATACTTGCTCACCAGTGCGATCGTGGCGCTGGTTTCAACCGCGTGCGCCCTCGTAATCGGCACGCTCGCGGCGTACGCGTTAACGCGCTTTCATCTTCCTTACAATCTCGGTCGCAAACTTTCTTTGTGGATTCTCTCGACGCGAATGTTTCCGGCGATCGTCACGGCGGTGCCGCTGTTTCTGATGATGCGCGACCTGCGGCTGCTGAATACGAAAGCAGCGCTGATCGTCGTCTACACGGCGTTCAACCTGCCGTTTGTGGTCTGGATGATGCGCGGGTTCTTCGCTGAAGTGCCGCGCGATCTCGAAGAGGCGGCGCTGGTCGACGGCGACTCACGTTTGGGCGCCCTCGTTCGCGTAGTGTTGCCGCTCGTCACGCCGGGGCTCGCCGCCACCGCGGTGTTCTGTTTGATAGTTTGCTGGAATGAGTTTTTGTTCGCTCTGGTGTTGACGCAAACAGATGCGGCGATGACGTTGCCGGTCGGAATTGCGGGACGTGTGACGCAGTATGAGATCAAGTGGGGCGTGATGAGTGCGGCGGGTGCGGTGGCGATGATGCCGATTCTAGTCTTTGCGCTTGCAATGCAAAGGTATTTGGTGAGGGGATTGTCGCTTGGGGCTGTAAAAGGTTAAATGCCAATCAGGTTTCAAAACGTAACGAAGAAGTTCGGCGACTTGTCCGTGGTAGAGGATCTCTCACTCGAGATCGACGACGGCGAATTTGTCGTTTTGCTTGGACCCTCGGGCTGCGGCAAGACCACGACGTTGCGTATGCTGGCGGGACTTGAAAGCGTCACCAGCGGCGACATCTACATCAATGACGAACTTGTCAACGACGTTCCCACCCAACAGCGCGATCTCGCGATGGTGTTTCAGAGTTACGCGCTTTATCCGCACATGAGCATCGCGGAGAACATCGCGTACCCGTTGCGCGTGCGAAAGCTCGATCATAATGAACGCGACAAACGCGTCAGGCGGGTCGCGGCAATGCTGGAGATCGAGCCGCTGCTGGACCGTAAGCCACGGCAACTCTCCGGTGGCGAACGCCAGCGTGTCGCGCTCGCCCGCGCGATCGTGCGCGAGCCGCGTGCTTATCTAATGGACGAACCACTTTCGAATCTCGACGCGCGTCTCCGCGTGCAGATGCGTGGCGAACTCAAACGGCTGCAGCATCAACTCGGCACCACCACGATCTACGTCACGCACGATCAGGCGGAAGCAATGACGCTGGCGTCACGCGTTGCGGTGATGAAGAAGGGACGGCTACAGCAGTTTGATACGCCGCTCAATATTTACAACCATCCCGCGAATCGATTTGTAGCAGAGTTTGTCGGCAGTCCGAGCATGAACTTCATCGACGGCAAGATTGAGCGCGGAATGTTTGTGAGCGAAGAGATCAGGCTGGCGGTCGACCGGCCAGACGGCAACGTTTCAATGGGCATTCGCCCCGAACACATTCACGTTTTCACGCAGCCGCAGGATGGAACAATTCCCGCGAAGGTTTACGTGACGGAGCTGATGGGGAACGAGACTTTTGTGTTTTTATCGATCGGCGCGCAGAAACTGATCGCGCGTGCGGCTGCTGACTTTCGGGCTGAAGAGGAAAGCACGGTTTGGCTGCGCATTGAAACTGACAAAGCCCACTTCTTTCCAAAAAGACAATCCACAGATTACACAGAGTAAAAAGAGATCTGTGTAATCTGTGGATGGATTTACTGCACGCCGTTTTAGGAGGCGCTTTTCGCGGCCGTGTCGCCGCTCGCCTGTTGCTTGTTCGGCTGCGGTGTAATGCGGAGGTACGGTTTCGGCGCTCTCCAGCCACCAGGGAACTTCTCCTTCGCCGCTTCATCAGATAACGATGGCACGATGATCACGTCGTCGCCATCCTTCCAATTCACCGGCGTGGCAACGCTGTACTTCGCCGTTAACTGTAGTGAATCGATCACGCGGAGAATCTCGTCGAAGTTGCGCCCGGTGCTCGCCGGATAAGTAATCATCAACTTCACTTTCTTGTCCGGACCGATAACAAACACCGATCGCACGGTGAACACGTCGCTGATCTCGGGATGGATCATGTCGTAGAGTTCGGCGATCTTGTGGTCCGGGTCAGCGATGACGGGGAAATTCAATTCTGATCCCTGCGTCTCCTTGATGTCCTCGGCCCACCTCTTGTGCGAATCAGTGGGATCGACGCTTAGACCAACTACTTTGACGCCACGCTTTTCAAAGTCGGGTTTGGAGCGGGCCACGTAGCCCAGCTCTGTGGTGCAAACTGGCGTGAAGTCCTTGGGATGGGAAAACAGGACTGCCCAACCGTCGCCAATCCACTCGTGAAAACGGATTGGACCTTCGGTCGTATCTGCTGTGAAATCGGGTGCTATATCGCCAAGTCGTAAAGCCATACTTATCTCCTTTTCTGTAACGGGAACATGACGCTTGTACATCCATCCGTGCGGCAAGTCAAACCGGGATGGCAGGATCATCCGTGTTATTCTTGGCCAAATGAAAATTGCACTGAACGGCGCCACGACCATGCAGGCCGACCTCGCTACCGACGTGCAGGCAGCGCAAGCGGCACGCTTCGATTATCTCGAAATATGGGCGAAAAAACTCAGAACCTTCCTGCACCACCGCTCCAGCCGGGAACTCAAGGAACTGATGACCAAATGCGGCGTGCCGCCGTTGAGTATTAACTCGATCGAGCACGTCACGTTTCGCGACGCACGCGCTTACGATTCAATCAAGAAAGAATGTGCGGAGCTGAGCCACGTCGCCGCTGCCATCGGCTGCCCTTTCATCGTGGTGGTTCCCGGCCAGCTTCCGGATTCAGAAACTTCGCGAGCCGAAGTGATAACCGAGTCTGTTCGGGTGTTAACTGAACTCTGCGACATCGCCGCACGCCACGACGTGGCGCTGGCGTTCGAGTTTCTCGGCCAACCCGATTGCAGCGTACAAACGCTCGACCTCGCGCACGAGATCGTGCGCACCACCGAGCGTCAAAACCTCGGCCTAGTAATCGACAGTTTTCATTTTTACGCGGGTGGCTCGACGATCCAGATGCTCGAAGCAGTCGATCCGAAACTGATCTACGTGTTTCACATCAACGACGCGGAGAATCTGCCGCTCGAACAATTGCTCGACAAGCATCGGCTGCTGCCCGGCCTCGGCATTCTGCCCTTGCGCGAGATGATCGCTGCGTTTCGCAAAATCGGTTACGACAAAGTTGCCAGCGTTGAGATCTTCCGGCCCGAATATTGGGAAAGAGATCCGTTCGAGCTGGCGCAAGATGCGCGTGTAGCCACGGAGCGAGTGCTTAATGACTAGGCTCAAAGTCGGAATTATCGGCGCGGGCTACATCGGCGGCGTTCATGCAGGCATCCTTGCGCGTGATGAGCGCGTTCAAGTAGCCGCCGTTCACGACGTGGACCAGCAGCGCGCGGCAAGACTCGCACGCGCCCATGACGGTCGCATCGCCAGTACCTCAACTGAACTAATCGACAACTGCGACGCCGTTTACATCACCACGCCAAACACGCAACATGTCGCGCTCGCGCTCGCGGCACTCGACGCCGGCAAACACGTCTTTTGCGAGAAGCCTCTCGCCATCAGTATCAGCGACGCGAAATCCGTCTACACCAAGGCAACGAACTCCCAATCGGTGTTTCAAGTGGGACACAATCGACGCTTTGCTCCCGTTTACTCAACTCTCAAACAGCTCCTCTCGGAAACCCACACACCACACTCGGCCCACGTCAAGATGAATCGTGGCGAACTGCTGAATCCCGTCTGGACCGGCGACGCGTCAATCACCGGCGGCTTTCTTTACGAGACGCCGATTCACATGTTCGACATGATGCGGTTCTTGTTTGGCGAAATTGAAAGTCTCCACGCGATTGGCTCCCAGCATGAATACAAAGAGATCGATGACTTCTCGGTGCTGTTGAAGTTTGCCAGCGGCCTGCATGCGACGCTCGCCACCGCAGCCGACGCAAGCTGGTTGTTTCCGTTCGAACGAGTCGAAGTCTTTTGCCATCACGCAACGCTGGTAACGCGCGAGATGGAGACGCTCGTGTGCAGCACCAACCTCGAGGGCCATTTCACTCAACAGTCGATGCAGCAGCTGGCGCGCGAGGAAAAGTGGGGCTACGTGCAGGAAGATCGCGCCTTCGTCGATGCCGTCATCAACGGCACTCCGCCACCAGTGACAGCACTGGATGGCTTGATGTCAGTCGAACTGGTCAACGCTGTTTACGAGTCTGTCAGAACCAATAGAACCATTGAGGTCCGGCATTCATCTTTAATCGCAGATTAGTTTAGTGCTAATATCCCTTCACCCCATACCACCCCTTTGTTTTTTACCCGCTTATTTTAGGGGGCGTTCGTGTCGCAAAATGCGTTCTCACGTGGAGAAGAGCGCACTGAGCCAGCGGCTCGGCCTGTTGAGTTGCACTCTGATCTGTATCGCGAAATCTTCGATCACTCGAGAGAAGCGATCGCCATCATGGATCCCGAAGGGTTATACCTTCAGCAAAACGGCGCTCACTTCACCCTCCTCGGCTACACCGACGACGATCTGAAAGGTAGAACGCTCGGCAACGAGTTCGACGAAGAAACGTTTGCCGAAATCAAATGCCAACTGGCCGAGTCGGGCGAGTTCGCCGGTGAACTTGTTTGCCGCACGAAGAACGGTCAGCAACGAAACATCGAGCTCTCGGTGTTCACCATGCGCAGCGGACTCGGGGAGCCGCTCTGTTGCGTTTGCATCAAGCGCGACATCACCACGCGCAAACAAAACGAACTCGCGCTGCGCTGCAGCCAGGCAGAACTGACAGACTTTTTCGACAACGCCTCGGTCGGTCTCCACTGGGTAAGTGCTGACGGCAAGATTCTGCGCGCGAACCAGGCCGAACTCGATTTGCTTGGCTACACGCGCGAAGAATACATCAGCCGCAACATCGTCGATTTTCATTACGACCGCGAGGTCATCGAAGATATCCTCGAGCGGCTTCGCGGCGGTGAAGTCGTGCGCGACTACGAAGCGCGGCTGACCTGCAAGGACGGCTCTATCAAAATCGTCCGCATCGACTCCAGCGCTTACTTCGAAGACGGGAAGTTTGTTCACTCGCGCTGCTTCACTCGCGACATCACCGATCGCCGTCGCACCGAACACCGGCTGGCGTTGCAGTACGCGATCACGAGAATCGTTTCGCGCTCCATCGACTTCGTTGAAGGCACGCATGAGATTCTCGAAACCGTCTGCGAGAGCCTCGGTTGGCAAGTCGGCATTCTCTGGGCCGTCGACCATCAGGACGAAGTCCTGCGCTGCGTCGACGTTTGGCATAGTTCCGTGCTCGACATGATTGATTTCGAAGGGATCTGTCGTGGCAGAACGTTTACCAAGACTGTTGGGCTACCGGGTCGCATCTGGCAAACCGGCAAGCCGGCGTGGATCCCCAATCTGAAAAAGGACAACAACTTTCCGCGTGCGCGGTTTGCCGAGCGTGCCGGCCTGCGCGCGGGATTCGGTTTTCCGATCCTGCTTGGTGACGAAGTCATCGGCGTGATCGAGTTCTTCAGTCAGGAGATTCGCCGGCCCGATCAGGAACTGCTCGAAATGATCGGCAGCGTCGGCCGTCAAATCGGACAATTTCAGGAACGCAAGCGGGCTGAAGAGAAACTGGCCCATCTGCTGGTGCGTGAGCGCTCGGCGCGCGCCGATGCCGAAAAGGCGAACCGCTTGAAAGATGAGTTTCTGGCGACACTGTCGCACGAGTTGCGCACCCCGTTGAACGCCGTCATCGGCTGGTCGCGAATGTTGAAGTCGGGCAGGTTGGACCAGACGAGCGCGCACCACGCCATCGACGTCATCGAACGCAACGCCTGGGCGCAGAAACAGATCATTGAAGACATTCTCGACGTTTCGCGCGTGATCACCGGGAAACTTCAGTTGCATCTCGGGCCGGTCGATCTGGTGGCAGTGGTTAACGCCGCGCTGGATGCCGTTCGTCCTGCATTTGACGCCAAAGAGATCAAAGTCGAGACCAACTACGAGGGGTCTTTGAAGATCCTCGTCGGCGACGCGGATCGCCTGCAACAGGTTGTCTGGAATCTTCTGTCAAACGCTTCGAAGTTCACGCCGCCGCGCGGTGCTGTAGGCATCAGCGTCACGCAGGATGGCACGTACGCCCAAATTCAAATCAGCGACACTGGGCCAGGCATCGCTCCTGATTTTCTGCCGCACGTCTTCGAACGATTCCGGCAGGCTGACGGCTCGACCACGCGCCTGCACGGGGGACTTGGTCTGGGCCTGGCGATCGTGCGCCACCTCGTTGAACTGCACGGCGGGCTGATTGGTGTCGAGAATGGCACGGTGCGCTCGGGTGCGGTGTTTACGGTGCAACTGCCGTTGCCGAGTGGTGAACTCAGTCTTGCGCCAGCTCCGGCAAGGCCTGCGGTAGAAAGACAGGCAAGCGAGGTCGATCTGCTGGATGTGCATATTCTCGTCGTAGAGGACGAGCTCGATGCTTTGGACCTGCTCGCGATCGATCTTCGCGAGCATGGGGCGAAGGTCACCGGCGTCGCTGCAGCATCGGAGGCGCTCGAACTACTTCGCCAGCAACGTTTCGATCTCATCATCAGCGACATCGGCATGGCCGACACCGACGGCTACAGCTTTATCAAACAAGTCCGGGAAACGGAGGGCGCAGAAGGAGAGCACATTCCCGCGATCGCGCTGACCGCCTACGCTCGCGCGCAGGACCGGATCCGCGCGCTCGCCTCCGGCTTTAATACTCACGTCGCCAAACCTGTGGAGATGCGCGAACTCGTTTCTGTCGTAAAATGTCTCACCGGTAGAATCGGTTAGACATGACCAAACGCTGCTTCTGGGCCACGACGCCCTTATCAATTGCCTACCACGACGAAGAGTGGGGAGTGCCTGTTCACGACGACACTCGCCTCTTTGAGTTTCTGATTCTCGAAGGAGCGCAAGCGGGATTGAGCTGGGAAACAATCCTGCGCAAGCGCGACAACTATCGCGCCGCGTTCGATCGTTTCAACCCGACGAAAGTCGCGAAGTATGATGAACGAAAGATTGCGGCGTTGCTGAATAACGACGGAATCATTCGCAACCGCCTCAAGATCAATGCTGCGATCACGAACGCGCTGGCGTTTCGCGAAGTCCAAAAAGAGTTTGGCAGCTTCGACGCTTACGTGTGGCGCTTTGTCGACGGCAAACCGTTGCGGCGCAAACGTGGCCAGGCGATTGCGGCACACACGTCGCTCTCGGATGAGTTGAGTAAGGATCTGCTGAAGCGCGGCTTCAAATTTGTGGGCTCCACGATCTGTTACTCGTTCATGCAGGCGGTGGGAATGGTTAACGACCACGATCCGGTCTGCTTTCGCTATGATGAAGTATGAACAAGATCAATTTGCGCGAGAAGCTCTCGCTTATTCAGGACCACTGGAATCCGCGCATCGCGGGCGAGCTGAACGGCCAGTATGTGAAACTGGTGAAGTTTCAGGGGCCGTTCACGTGGCATCATCACGAGCTTGAAGATGAGCTCTTCATGGTGGTGAAAGGGCGATTTCGTATGGAGTATCGGGACGACGATGGCGAAAAAAGTCTTTCGATCGAGGAAGGCGAGATGATCGTCGTTCCGCGTGGCGTCGAACACCGACCGGTGGCTGATGAAGAATGTGAGGTACTGCTCTTCGAACCAGTTTCCACGCTGAACACGGGCAACGCCGAGAACGAGTTAACACGGAAGACCCTGTCGCGCATTTAACCCCTCCTTGGAGTGCGGGGACTTGTCACCGCTTTGGTCTGCTACTGTCGCCTCCAAAACTCCTGGACCAAAG
>DASXRE010000084.1:0-10945 GCA_036506775.1 Pyrinomonadaceae bacterium
CCCGGCGACGACCTGCGCTATCTCGATTGGCGATTATTGGGTCGCACGGATCGCTATTTCATTAAAAAGTATCGCGCCGACACGAACACGCAGTGTCACTTGTTGATTGATACGAGCGCCTCGATGAATTATGCGCACGCCAGTTCGGTGACGAAGTTGCAATACGCGAAGTTTCTCGCGGCGTCGCTGGCCTATCTGCTGAATCGGCAGCAGGACGCGGTCGGTCTGGTCGCTTTTGATCAAAAGGTCCACACGCACGTGCCGGCGCGTAATCGCACCGGACACATGCGCACGATCTTAGGCAATCTTTCGTTGCTCGAACCCGGTGGCGAAACGCGTCTCGCTGAGTCGTTGCATCAACTTGCTGAAATTCTGACGCGGCGTGGCATCATCGTGGTGATTTCAGACTTTTACGATCAGCCGGATCGTTTGCAGGAAGCATTTCAGCATTTGCGTTTCAAAGGTCACGACCTGGTGGCGTTTCATGTGCTCGATCAGAACGAGCTGGATTTCGATTTCAAGGATGCGGTCTTGTTGTTGGAGGACGCGGAGACGCAGGAGCAGATGCCCGTGCTGCCGGACGTGGTGATGAGCGGGTATCGCGAGCGGATGCAGCGGCACGTCGAGGAGATGCGGCGTTGCGCGGCAACGAATCACGTTGACTATGAAGTGTTGACGACGAAGCAGCCGCTGGATTTCGCGCTGTTCTCGTTTCTTTCGCGACGCGCGGGTAAGTAGGACCACGGATTACACAGATGTCTTTTCTGACGCCATTATTTTTTATCGGCGTGGCGGCCCTCGCGGCGCCAATCCTGGTCCATTTGGTGCGCCGGACGCGGGCGCGCAAAGTCCAATTCCCTGCCCTCGTCTTCGTACGCCAGATACCGCAACGCACGATCCGGCGGCGGACGCTGCAAAACGTACTTCTAATGCTGCTGCGCTGTCTTGCGATTCTCCTGATCGTCATCGCGTTTACACGTCCGTTCTTCACCGGCGGAAGCTCTGCCAAAGAAACAACCGCCGCCGGCGCAACCGTGATCCTGATTGACAACTCGCTGAGCATGCGCCGGGAAAACCTTTTCGCCGAAGCGCAAAACCGTGCCGAAGCGGCAATCGACGACGCGCGCAACGACGAACAGATCGCGCTGCTCAGTTTCGATAAGCGTTACGCCGTCCTGAATCGTTTCACGAACGACAAGAATCGCTCGCGTACCGCGGTGAAGAGTCTGGCTGCGGGTTGGGATGGCACTGATTACGAACAAGCGTTGCGTGGCGCTGAATCTCTGCTGAGTGAAGTTGAGACCAGCGGTCCAAAACGCATCGTGATGATCTCCGACTTCCAGGCGCCGGGTTGGCGCCAGGCGAACGCAACCTTCAAACTCGCCAACAACACGCAGCTCACCACACTCGATGTCAGTGGAAACAATCCTGTTCCGAATGTGGCCATCACCAACGTCGAAGCTCGCGGCGTGCTTTTTGGTCAAAAGTATCTCGACAATCTTGCAGTCCATGTCAGTAACTTCAGCGACACGCCGCGCGATCACGTACAGGTGGATTTTCAGATCAATGACCAGACTGTCGAGAAGCGCGATATCAGTCTGAATAGCCGCGACTCGCGCGTGGTTGAGTTCACCGGCTTCAATCTCAACGACGGCGCGAACCGCTGCACGATTGAGATCTCCAGCGGCGATTTCGCTCCGGACAATCGTTTCTATTTCACGCTGCGCCGCGAAACACCGGCCAAGGCTTTGATCGTCGAAAGCGCTTCGCGCGGACGCGGCGACAGCCTGCACCTGCAAAGCGCGCTCACAACCAACGACGATCTGCCGTTTACGTTTACGCTCAAGAGCACTGGTTCAGTGGATCCGGCGAGCATTGCGGAACAGTCGCTGGTGATCCTCAACGACGCCGGTGCACTCAATTCAGCCCTTGCCGATGCGTTGGTCAAGTTCGTGAATGCCGGCGGTCAACTCATCGTCTCAACTGGACCACAAACGCAGGCGGAGAGTTTCAACCAGTCTCTCCAGCAGATTGCGCCTGCGGTGCTGCGCGAGGCGGTGCAACCAAAAGCCGGTGAGAGCGCCGCGATTACCGACGTGAAGTTCGACCATCCGATCTTCGAAGTGTTTCAGGAGAGTGGCCGGCTTGCGGCGGCAAACGTGCTCGGCTACTTCCGCTCTGAGCCGCGGGCAAACGCAACGGTGCTGGCGCGTTTCGAAGACGGCAGCCCGGCGCTGATCGAAGCCAGCACTGGCAAAGGCCGCGTGCTGCTCTTCACTTCGTCGCTGGGACCAAGCTGGAACGATCTGCCGCTCACGCCGCTTTACCTGCCGTTCATTCATCAAATGGTGCGCTATGCCGGCACGCACGAAGCGAACTCGTGGTACGGCCTGGGCCAAACGTTCACGGTTAGGAAGGACGGCGCCGGTACGCCGCCCGCGGTTGACACGCCAGCCGGAGCAAGATTGAACGAAACAAGATCAACTCCCGACGGAGAGTTGCTCGTCACCGCGCGTGAACCCGGTTTTTATCGACTGCGTTACAACTCGCAGCCCGATTTCGCGGCGGTCAACATCGATGGTGCGGAAGGCGATTTCAGCAAACTGAACTTCCAGGAGTTTATTGCGGGCGTGACCGGCGGCGCCGGCGCTGCTGAAGGCGCAGGAGCAAGTCAAAATCTCAGCGGCGAAGAAGTCGAAGGGCGGCAAAAGGTATGGTGGTCGTTATTGCTGGTTGCGTTACTCTTGTTGCTGCTCGAATCAGTGCTCGCGAGACGGACCAAGGTAGTAAAGATGATTGGGTAGGAGAAGGCTGCAGATGAACACGGAGTACACGGATCAAAGTCTGCTTAGAGAACTCCTCCGCAAGGCGCGTTCGCGGCGCCAGCTTTTGCTTTCGTTACGCGGCGTCGCCATCAGTCTCGGCGTGCTGGCGGCAGTTCTTTTACTCACCGGTTGGACCGCGCATCGTTATCGTTACAATGGCGCGGCGCTGCTCGTGCTGCGCATCGGCGCATTGCTGATGTTTCTCACAACGATCTATTTCGCGCTCCTGCGGCCGCTACTCAAACGGATCACGGACACACGTCTCGCCCGGCTTATTGAAGAAAGGTCGCCGGGCATCGAAGATCGTCTCGTTACTGCTGTTGAATGTGGCAACGACGACGGGTCGCGCATTTCACCCGCGCTTGTCAGCCGTCTTTACCGTGACGCAAACAGCGTCTCCGCGTCCGTTGATGTTCGCAACGTGATTCGCCGCTCACGGCTATTGCTCTACGGCGGCGGCGCGCTCGCCAGTCTGCTGTTGTTCGTTGGTGTGTTGAAGTGGGGACCGCGCGAGATCTCGGAAGGCGTCGCGCAACTCGTCACGCCGACGACCATGGCCGCGTCGTCCAACGCGATGAGCATCAAGGTCCGGCCGGGAACCGCGCGCGTGCCGAAAGGTTCCGATCAGGACATCATCGCCACACTCGTGAACTTCGACTCGCAGACAGTCACCGTTTTCGCCCGGCCACTGGGATCGAAAGCAGACTTCCAGGGCCAGACGATGGAGCCGGCGAAAGCGCGCAGCGATTTCCGGTTCTCGATCTTCAACATTCAGGATTCGATGGAATACTTTGTCGAGTCGAACACGATTCGATCGGAAGTCTACAAACTCAACGTCGTCGATCTGCCTTACGTCAAACAACTCGACCTGACACTCAACTTCCCCGGGTTCACCAACCTGCCGACAAAAGCGATTGAGGACGGTGGTGACATCGCTGCCTTGAAAGGAACGGTCGCAACTATCACTGCCAAGCTGTCCGGCAAGGTGCGGGCAGCGCGCATCGTGTTTGCCGATGGCAAAAAGACCGAGATGCGCGCGCAGGGCGCTGAGTTCATTGGTGAGTTAACGGTCAGCAGCGACACCAGCTACTACATCGAGCTCGTGAGCAACGATGGCGAAGCTTATCGCGGCTCGAACGAGTACGACGTCTCATTGCTCACAGATCAACCGCCGATGATCTCATTCGACAAACCGGGACGCGACAAGAAAGCGACGAATCTCGAAGAAGTATTTACGCAGGCGCGCGCCGAGGACGATTACGGCGTCGTTTCGATGGACCTCCATTTCTCCGTCAACGGTGGTGATGAAAAGAACGTCAACCTTCAGCAGTTGACGCGCGACTCAGCACGTTCGCTCACGGGCGCCTACACGTTCTTTCTCGAAGAATACAATCTCAAACCCGGCGATTTCATTTCGTATTACGCGAAGGCCCGCGATGCGAGTAACGAAGCCACGAGTGACATCTATTTCATCGAAGTGAAGCCTTTTGAGATGGAGTACAAGCAGTCGCAGCAACAGGGCGGTGGCAGCGGCCAGGGTGGCGATCAGGATCAGAATGCGTTGTCACGCCGGCAGAAGGATCTGATCGCCGCAACGCACCGGTTGATTCGCGAAGGCGACAAGTACACCGATCAGGAACGTAAAGACGGTTACGAAGCGGTTGCTGCGGGTCAGGAAAAACTGCGCACCGACACGCTCGAGTTTCTCGATCGCATGGGCCGCCGGCTCGGCGATGACGCGGGACAAAAGCAGGTCGTGGAGATGGCGGAGAACCTGCGGCAAGCAGCGAAAGAGATGGAAGGCGCGCCGCCGCCGTTGCGGAAAGAAGCCGGCAAGGATGCGTTGCCGTCAGAACAGCGTGCGTTGCAGAAGCTGCTCGCAGCGGACGCGATCTTTCGCGAAGTGCAGGTCGCCTTTGGCAATCAGAGCAATGGCGGCGGCAGCGGTGCTCAACGAGAGCAACAGGAACTGGCTGGTCTCTTCGAGCTCGAACTCGACAAGATGAAGAACCAGTACGAGACCGTGCAGCGCGCCCAACAGCAGCAGGCCGAACAGCAGAAGAGCGAAGCCGAACGGCGTCTGGAAGAGCTCGCGCGCCGGCAACAACAGGCGCTCGAAGAGCAACGGCGTCGTGCCCAACAGCCAGCGAATGGCGGCTCCGGTGGCAATCAGCGACAACAACAGGAGTTGATCGACGAGACGCGCAAAGCTGCTCGTGAGCTGGAGCGATTGTCGCGTGAGCGGCGCGATCCGCAGATGCAGGAGTTAAGTCGCCAACTCAATCAAACCGCTGACGAGATGCAGAAGGCGCAGGCGTCGGCGCGTGGTAGTTCGGACGAGTCGATGGCGCAGAACGAGCGCGCGCTCGAACGGTTGCGACAGGCTCAGGAACGTTTGCAGCAGATGAACAGCGCCGGTGGTCAACGCGGCGGACAGTCTGGTTCGGCAGGACGGCAACAGCAGATTTCCGACTTGCGGCAGCGTGCGGCGCAAGCGGCGTCGCGGCAACGCGAGATCGCGAAGGACGTGGAGAGCCTGGCGCGGCGCGGCGGTCAGAACGCGCAGGATGAAAACGCGCGCAAGACTCGCGAGCAGTTGGCGGAGCGAAAAGACGCGCTCGCTGACGCAGTGAATGGCTTGCAGCAGGATCTTGAGCAGTCGGCGCGTGCGATGGGTGCAGGCCAGGGCCAGGGTCAGCAACGTGCCGCGCGACAGTTGAAGGAAGCCGCGGATGGACTCGCGCGCGATCGAATTGCGGAACGTATTCGTGAAGGCAAGCAGGCGCTCAATGGTGGTCAGCAAGGCGGGCAGCAAAATGGTCAGCAAGGTCAACAGGCCGGCGGACGCTCCGATGAGCGCGCGATTGAGCGTAGTTTGAACAACCTCTCCGAACGTTTGCAGGCGGCGGAGCAGAGCGCTCGCGGTGCAAATGCGTCGAGTGCCGAAGAGAATCTCGATCGCACGCGGCAGTTGGCTGACAACCTCGATTCGCTGCGGCGTCGTCTGGACGAGAACTCACGCCGTAACGGCCAGCAGCAAGGGCAAGGGCAGCAGGGGCAGGCGCAGGAGCGCGGACAGCAAGATGGGAAGGGCCAGTTGCACGTGGAGGGAGGACGAGGACAAGAAGGTCAACGCGGGCAGCAAGGTCAACAAGGTCAAGGCCAACAGGGTCAGCAAGGTCAACAGGGACAAGGGCAGCAGGGACAACAAGGATCCGAGAGCAGTCAGCAAGGAAATCAGCAGGCCGGCGGATCGCAAAACGGCGGTCAGTCGTCAGCCAACCGGCAACGCGGTGGCCTCGATCCTGGCGGCACGATTGGCGGCGACTGGGGTGACAATCGGCAGCTCCCATCGGAAATTCGCGAGCGCTTGCGTGAAGCACAAGATCTGCGCCGTGAATGGGGCACCAGCGGAATAGGCGCCGCACGTCTCGACGAAGTGATCGAAGAGCTCAAGCGCCGCGCTGACGGGAAGATGGAAGGTGATGCGGCAACGGCGTCGTGGCTCAAAGCGCAGGTGGTCGAGCCATTGCGGCAACTCGAGCTCGAGTTAAGCCGAACGCTGCAACAGCAAAGCGGTCGCACGAATCTGCGTTTGCGTGACGAAGGCGCTGCACCCGAGAAGTATCGGAAGGCGGTGGAAGAGTACTACCGGAGACTGTCTGGCGCACGGCAGAGACAGTAGCCACAAAGAAGCACAAGAGGCACAAGGCAGTTCGGGTTGTGCCTGGCAGAGTTTTCAAGAGACACAAGGTAGTTCAGGTTATGGTTGGCAGAGTTTTCAGAATCATCGTTCTTCCCGCGGTGCTCATCGCAGCGCTGCTGATTCCCTCCGTTGCCCAACGTCCGTTCGACGACTTCAACAACTTCCGCCAGCGGCGCCGCTCGACTCCGAGCCAGCAAGAAGGTGGCCCATCGTTCGGCGAGTACACCTTCGTGCGCACGATCTACGATTCGCCCTTTCGCGGTCGCCGAGGCTATTACAGCGCGGGCACCTGGACCACGGATTATCCTGAAGCCGATAACAACTTCATCGTCGGCTTGCGCGAGTGGGCGGGCACAAACCTGAAGATCGCACCACGACCGGAACAGCTGGAGATCCTCGACGATCGCATCTTCGACTATCCAATCCTTTACGCGGTAGAGCCCGGTTTCATGGAACTTTCAACCGAACAGGCGGCGCGGCTGCACGAGTACATTATGCGCGGCGGCTTCATCTTCTGGGACGATTTCTGGGGCGAGGCGGAGTGGGACAACGTGCAGGAACAAATACACAAGATCGATCCTGAGTACGAGATCCAGGACCTGCCACTCAGCCATCCGATCTTCCACTCCTATCTGGACGTCGAGGAGGTGGTCCAGGTACCGAACATCTACAACGCACAGCGCGGCGTAACCTCAGAGAAAGGCGGCATCGTGCCGCACTATATGGGCGTCGTGAACAAGAAGGGCCGCGTGGTTGGCTTCATCTCGCGTAATTGCGACATGGGAGACGCGTGGGAGTGGATCAACGATCCATCCTACCCCGTGAAATACGGACTACCTGCTTACAAGGTCGGGATCAACGTGGTCATCTACGCGATGAGCCACTGATCACGAGCCACTTCTTTTTCTCTTTCGGCTTCTCGCTTTCTGATTGTCCTTTCATCTGTGCGCGCAGCAACTTCAGTTGTTCCAGAACCACATCGTCCATCGACGTCTTGGCTTCGTTCGACATCCATTGGACCATTGAGGAGACAAACAGCTCCTTCAGGTAAGCAAAGGAGAACCCGTCGGTTTGCTGAACTAGCAGCGGCACGGTTATTTCCGAGACGCGCAGTTCTGGTTGCAATTCGCTGTTCCACTTTTGCACGTATGCCGCGCGCTCCGACTCCGCGGGCAGATTGAAGTAGTACTTTCGATCGAACCGGCTGGGACGATCGAGAATCGCGGTGTCCAGTTTTTCTGGATGGTTGGTAGTGGCCAGCACCACGACGCCCGTGTTTGCCTGAAATCCGTCGAGCTCGTTCAGAAAGAACGCACGGTTCTGCTCGTGAATCATCGAATCGAGATCTTCGAGCACGACGAGGCACGGCGCCATGCGTGCGCGTTTGAAGACTTCCGCCATGTTCTCCTGTTCGGTGCCGGCGCCTGCGAAGCCGCGAACGTAGATGCACGGTTGGCCGAGGAAATTGATCAGCGCCTTGACCATGTGCGTCTTTCCGTTTCCGGGTGGGCCGATAAAGATCGAGCCACGGCGCCACGGAATGCCATAGCGCTCGTAAGTCTCGCGTGAGTCGAAAAACTGTTTGAAGTCGTCCCGGATCTGCTGCTTCAGCGAGTCGCCGAGGATGAGGTTTTCGAACGTTGCGCTCTTGATTGAGTCGAAGAGTTCCTTGTTCTTGTTGAAATAGCCGTCTTCATACACGACGATCTCGCCGCGCACTTCACACGACCACTCGCAAACTGCGTCGTAGAACTTCTCTGCGATCTGGTTGTCGTCGGCGACGATCCAGTGTTTGCGGCAGCGGTAGCCGTTCTCCGCCCAGGTAATCAGGACAACATCAAGCAGTTCTCCTTCCCAAAGAACATTGAGCCAGGCGTTCTGGATTCTCGGCTTCAGCTTCTTGCCTCTGCCTTCCCAGTCAATGGAGGTGTGATAGAAGACAGACTTCTGCTCCACCACGGAGCACTTGCCGGCGCGCACGAACGCCTCCAGGTCAAACTCCCAGTCTGTTCCTTGCAGAATTGTCTTTCCCGGATGCAGCTCCGCCAGTTCCCGCGCGACGTGATAAGCCACGTAATCGTGCGGTTGGTGGAGTGCGTCACGGATGAAATTTTCTATGCCCATACAAATAAAAACACACAGTTATCCTGTGCAGTGCTTTGAATTCTCTAAATACACTTGGAGGTGACGACCAGGTTGGTCGCAAGGACTTACGAAAAGATGTAACTCGTACGGCGCAGCATAAACGGTGAACCTACTTCAACGAAGTGGGCCAACACCATACCGCAGGCCGGCGGGATCAGTCAAGGTTTTGTGTTTGTTCGTGGCTTAAGGTCCGCGCTTCGCGAAATAGCCGGGGCGGTGGCGGAGCTGGAGCTTCGCCTGGCGCAACTCAGGATTCGTGATTTCGATCGTGATCTTGCGATACCCCCCATCGCGCTTCTTATTCGTCGACGAATACGCGATGAGATACTGCGTGCGCAACTCCCGCTCGATCTCCGCAAACGCAGCATTCAAATCAAACTTCTTGTCCGGAAAGAACGCTCGCCCGCCGGTACGTTCAGCGATCTCCCGCAGCGGACCACGATCAACGCCGTATCGGTTACGATCGCCAATGCCGATCGCGTAGATCACAGTCTCAGCCCCAAGCGCGGCATTGACTGCGTCTTTCGGCCACAGGCGGCTGGTGGTGTCGAAGCCGTCCGTCAACAGAATGATCGCGCGCCGTCGCAAACCCGGCGCCTTCGTCAGAACATCATTCGATGTCAACGCCACCGCGTCCCAAATCGCAGTCGAGCCTTCGTCAGGAGTCGCCGGCAGACGTGGACCAGTCGGTATCCCGCTCAACGGCCGGCCCGAACCGAGATAAGTGGGCGCCGCCACCTCGACCTGTTGCAGCACCCGGTAAACGCTCAAAATGTCGCGCGTCATTCCCTGCTCGAGATACGCAAGTCCGGTGAACGGAATCACCGCCACCTGATCTCGATCCGACTTGACCACGTTTTCAATGAACAACCGAGCCGCGGCCTTTTCGTCTGCCAACGTGACTTCCTGCGACGCACTTACGTCAACCAGAAAAGCAATCGCCAACGACCGATCAGTTTGGCGTTGAAACGTGAAGAGCGCTTGCGGCACGCCATCTTCGAGCACGCGCACGTCCTCCGCTCGCAGCGCAGTGACGAAGCGGTGATCCTTGTCGGTTGCAGTGAACGGAAGGTTTGTGAGGTCAGACTCAACCCGGATTACATCTTCCTGCTCTTGTGGACGCGCTGCAACAGCACAAACCAACAACAGCACAACGCACAACAAAACCTGTTTCATTGCCAACTACTCCGGCAAACCCACGCGCCGCACCAACTCCTTGAACTGGGGATCTGATCTGAACCTATCGAATTCGAAGGACACGCTCAGCATGGTCAATCTAAAATCCCGCTCCTCGTAACCTTTCTGCAACCACGCGAACGTCTCTTGTTTCTGCCCGAGACGCGCATAAAAAGTGGCGACCACAACCGGCGCGGTCTTGTTCTTCACCTTGATCACTGTCTCCTCCAGAGCGGTCTGCACGTACGCTTTCCAACCCGACCTGGCGTATGCCTCGTTCATCTTCGCCAACACTTCGGGCGCCACGAGGCTCACTGCCGCAGCGGTCGTATACTCGTGTACCGCTTCATCGTACATGCCCTTCGCCTCGTATGCACGAGCAAGGAAAAAATGCGCGGTCGGCCGCAGGTTGGTCGTGATCTCGCGCGCAATGTCACGCTGGACGGAAAGCATGTCGGCCAGCTTACTTTCGTACTTCTCGCCCCACAGTTGCTTGTTGTCGCGAATGTCGATCAACTCGACGCTGATCACCATCGTGTCGCCGCGCTGCTGCACTCGTCCGGTCAGCACTGCACGCACACCGAGCTTGCCGGCCGCCAAAGGATCCGTCTCTTTTCCTTTGTAGCGAAACACAGAGCTGCGTGCGATCACTTTCAGATTTGGCAATTGCGTCAGGTTGTTGATGATGCCCTCGCGGCGTCTCTCAATCATCCCGCAGTCGCCTCCTGCTTGAAGCGGCGCATACGATCCTGATTGGCAGCAACTTCGAGCGGCAGAACTTTTAGCGCGACCTTCCGCTTGAGACTGACGTCCTGGACGAGATAGACCTCACCCATGCCACCTGAACCGATAGGAGAGGGAATCTTGTAGCGGCCGAGCTGTGTTTCCGGAGGGAGGTTCATCGGGAAGAGCATTCTAGCGGACTTCGCGGGAATCTGCGTAACCTTTGGATAAGGTAGTGATGCAGTTTGAATCACAAAAGCTTGTTCCACAGGGCGCCTCCTTGGAGTGCGGCGACTCGTCGCCGCTTTGGTCCGGTACTATCACCGGCGACATCGTTAGGCCAAAGCGGTGACAAGTCCCCGCACTCCAA
>DASXRE010000085.1:0-10035 GCA_036506775.1 Pyrinomonadaceae bacterium
CGAGGTCACGTGCCACCAGGACAGCACGTTTCTCTACACTGAACCGATTGACATTGCCGGACTGTGGTTCGCGCTTGAAGATGCAACCGTCGATAACGGCTGCCTGTGGGCACTGCCGGGCAGACATAGACACGGTTTGAAGTCGCGCTGGCGACGATCTCAGAACGGACGAATGGAGTTTGAAATCTTCGACGCTGAGCCCTGGCCCAAGGATGGATTAATCCCACTCGAGGTTCCGAAAGGAACCTTGATACTGCTGCACGGACTGCTGCCACACTGTAGCTTCGAAAACAAGTCGGCTCGTTCGCGGCACGCCTATACGCTTCATCTGATGGGGTCAAACGCGAACTATCCCGCCGATAACTGGCTCCAACGCTCGAAGGAAATGCCGCTAAGAGGCTTCGACGTCTGAGGTCAATAGCGCGACCCACCCGCTATCGCAGGTGGTACTGACTGCTATTCCGTGAGCGGGTTAACTACTCGGCCGGAGCAGGCCACGAAATATTCCTTGCACGCGGACCTGGTTGGCGGGGAGAGTGAGTGGTTGAAGCTGAGAATTTGCTGGTTGCAACTCGATATTCGCACCGCGACGGTAGAGACGTTTCAACGTCGCCTGGTTTTCTTCAATTAATAAGGCCACGACAATTTCACCATCGCGAGCATCGGTGCGGTTTTCGATCAAAGCGATGTCACCGTCGCAGATGTGCTCGTCGATCATCGAGTCGCCTTTGACACGCAACGCATAAACTCGATCCGGCTTCACGCGTCCAAGCAGAAAACGCGGCACGGGGATCTTGTCATCGTTATCAACAACCGCTTCCAGCGGCGCACCTGCGGCGATTCGCCCGAGCAACTTCACTTCGCAAAGTGAGTCACCACTCTTGTCCTCAACTTTGACGTTGAGCGCAAACGATCCATCTTCGTGCTCACGAACCAACAGACCACGACGTTCGAGCGCAGCGATATGCTTCGCAATCGTCGCGCGCGACTTCACGCCAAACTGTCTGGCGATTTGCGCGTAAGATGGAACGTAGCCGTGCCGTTCGAGGAACCGCGTGATGTAATCGAGAATCTCTTTTTGTCGCTGCGTTCGCGGGAGCATTCGTTGTTGAGCAGTTCCAGATAAAGTTAGACCGCTTGCAGGTAAGTTACTCGAGTCTACCGTTGGAAGTGACGAAGCATTCTAGGACGCACAAACAAAAGCGTCAAGGGGTTGTTGTGAATCCGAAACACGGAGACACAGAGCTACATAGACAATTGTGAGCCGCTTTATCGGATCGAGTAGCGCACCAACGTGCGTGGGAAGATACGAACCGATGGAGGCATCTGTCCGATTTGCAGCGGCGGCGCTTTGAGCAACTCATCGGCCTTCTTGTTGTAGATCGCCTCATTCAGATCGTTGTCAGGAGTAATCACCGCGCCTTTCAGCGCCGCACCGATGAAGACGCCTTTGCTGCGTGAGTACGAAAGAATGCCGGCGTCGAGTCGCAGATTCGTCGAGGCCGCTGCCTCACGCCCGACTGGACCAGCAGCAATGCTCGCTTCGCCACCGAGTTCAAACTTGTCTTTCAAAAGACCGTTAAGACCGCTCTCGTTCATGATCAGCAAGATGTAGTCGGTCTTCTGTGCGCCGATCTGCGGACCAAAACTTCCCCCACCGAGATTAAAAAACGCCGGCGCGCTCCAGCCGCCCTTCACGCGACGGCTAATCACGCCCTGTCCGCCACGGCCGCCAACCAAAAATGCCGCCTTGATCACGCCGGGAAACACTGCAATCGCCTCGGCAGTGTCGAGCAACTCTTGCGGTATGGCCTTCTCTTTCACGTTCATCACATCAGTGAACGTCTCTGCCGCCTCGCTCGCATGTCGTGCTGCATCTTTAGTGCGCGAGCTCTTCTGAGCAGGAGTGACAACAGCGGTCACAGTCAGCAAAGTAATAAGGCCAAGTGCGCAAAGAGTGCGAATCGAAAACATTGTTTACCTCCAGATGTATTTCAAACATAGTAATCGCTCGAAACTGAATTAACAAAAGGTCGCTCACAAACCGTGCGCGGCATAACGCCGCAGATTTTCTCTTGACTTCGATCACAAGGCGTAATAGAGTGCGCGCCATTTCACGACACTTGGTCCAAGTGCATTTGGTTTCCTGCCAAATCCCCAGCCACTGGATCAGTGGCTTCCACTCACACGGCGAGATCCGCTAGCGCGTTTCGCTTTGTAAGCAGGAGTCTCTAACAAATCAACCATTAGAACCAGAGCAGCATTAGCTGACCTCTGTCTTGGACGAGCTTTCAAGAGAAAAAGGAGCTTCCCAATGGTGTATATCTCCAAGCGGAATAGAAGAAGAGAGAAAGACCAGGAGATTGCAGCAAAGAACCGGCGCGAACTCATAGCCGCCGGTTTCAAACGACGCGATCTGCTGAAGATGGGATTACTTACGAGTGCCGGTATGCTAATCCCAAAGAAAGGACTAAGTGCACATCCCTTAACCAGTTCCGGATACGTCTTTGACGATCCCGCTAGCCCCCCGACAACTCCTTTTGTGGACAACATGCCGCGCTTGCAGGTGCTGCAACCAGTCCCTGCTTTAAATCCGGCGCCGACAATTGCACCAAACACCGCCGCCGGCGAAGCGCGCACCGTGTCGCACCAGGCGTTCGCGCAGTTTCCACCACAAAGGTTTTATGAAATGACGGAACAGGCGGGAACTGTATTGATGGCGCCCGCGGGCGAATTGCCGCCGCAGACGATCTGGGGCTTCAACGGCATCACGCCGGGTCCACTAATCGTCGAACGCTACGGCAATCTCGGCAGCCCCGGCAACGGTTCAGTGCTGCTTCGCCTGCATAACAACTTACCGTCAAACAATGGCGGCTTCGGCTTGCCGTCTGTCACCACGCACTTGCACAACGGCCACACGCCGCTCGAAAGTGATGGTTTTCCCTGCTTCTTCATGGCTCAGGGACAGTTCTACGATCATCACTATCCGAACGTTTACGCAGGAATCAACTCGACTCATCCCGGCACCGGCGACATCAAAGAAGCGATGTCCACGCTGTGGTATCACGACCACCGTATCGACCATACCGCTGAAAATACTTACAAAGGTCTCGCCGGCACGTACATCCTCTTTAACGAATTCGACACTGGTAACGAGAACACCGGTTTCCGTCTGCCAAGTTTCGGCGACGGACAAAATCCGCTTACCAGTTTCGACATTTACATGGTTTTCAACGACAAGCTGTTCGACAGTCAGACCGGACTGCTGGCCTTCGATCTCTTCAACACAGACGGAATTCTCGGAGACAAGTTCCTCGTCAACGGCAAGATCCAACCTGTGTTGCACGTTAGCCCGCGCCGTTATCGCTTCCGCTGGTTGAATACCGGCCCGTCGCGCTTCTACCAGATGTTCGTTCTCGGTCCGAACAACACGACCAAGGCGTTCTGGCAGATCTCGACGGACGGCAACCTGCTGGAGAGACCGGTGCAGGTAAACAGCGCGCGATTCGCGGTCGCTGAACGCGTCGATGTGATCGTCGATTTTACCGGCCAGGCGGGCAAGACTTTCTATCTCGAGAATCGTCTGGAACAGGACGACGGTCGTGGTCCGACTGGCAACGTGCTCGGCGCCGGTCAGGGTACGAAGATTCTCAAGATCGTGGTCGATGGTCCCGTCGTGGCGGACAACAGTATCGATCCGGCGACCATTCCGCCTAACACGACCTATTTCTACGGCTTCCCAAACACCACCGACCAGGCCCGCATTACGCGCACGTTCCGCTTTGAACGCGGCAACGGTCAGTGGCAAGTCAACGGACAGCTCGTAGGCGGTTGTAACGCGGCGCCACGTTTCGCGATCAAACGCAACACGATCGAGAAATGGATCTTCCAGAACAACTCGGGCGGATGGCAACATCCAATTCACATGCACTTCGAGGAGTTCCAGACTCTTTCCATCAACGGTCAGCCGCCAGCAAGTACGGGGCTCATTACCAGAGGCCGGAAAGACGTTTTCAGGTTAGAGCACAACATGGAAGCGCAAATCTATCTGCGCGTTCGCGACTTCGTCGGCAGGTTCCCGCTGCACTGTCACAACGTGGTCCATGAAGATCACGCAATGATGGTGCTCGGCATTATCGACGACGTCGGCGACAACAAGCAGCAGCCTTAGCAGTTGTTGTGTGGTGTTCCCGCGCAACAACATTGGGGTGCGCCGGAAGACCTTGACTCAGTAAACCTGAAGAAAGGAATTCTTATGACAGACTTGAAACGCAGAAGTTTGGTGGCCGCACTCGGCGCAGCACCTTTCGCTGTTCCGCTGCTGACCGCCGCGCAATCAGCCGGCTCCGAGTCGAAGTTCAAACAGATACCTTCGCGCGAACGAACCCGGCAGAAGTATTTTCCCAATTTGTCGTTGACGACTCACGAAGGAAAGACGGTTCGTTTCTACGACGACCTGGTCAAGGACAAGATCGTGATCTTCAACTTCATGTACGCCAAGTGTGAAGGCATTTGCACGCCGATCACCCGAAACCTCGTCAGACTCCAGAATGTACTTGGCGATCGCGTCGGCAAAGACATCTTCATGTACTCGTTTTCCCTCAAACCGAAAGAGGACAACGTTATGGCCCTGCACCACTATGCAGAGATGCACAAGGTGAAACCGGGTTGGTTGTTCCTCACCGGGTCGGTAGACGACATGGAGTTGTTGCGGCGAAAGCTGGGCTTTGTCGATCCGGATCCGCAGGTGGATAAAGATCTCTCCAATCACATCGGAGTGCTCAAGTATGGTAATGAGCCTCTCGAGAGATGGGGCGGTTGTCCGGGAATGTCTGATCCGGACTGGATCGCGGAGATGATCAGTTGGGTTGATTGGCCAAAGAACCAGGCAAGCATGAAGGCGAAGGGAGGTGCGGAATGAATCTCAGAAGGAGAGTTTTCAGCCTGGCAGTTTTGCTGGCAATGGCCGCAATGACACCGGCTGTTTTGAAAGCCCAGGACGCGCAACCAATGAGCGAAACCTCGTTGGGAAGCGCTACGAAGACGGGGACTACCGCAGACGGCACTGCATTACTGGACGACGGCACCGGCGGCACAGTGTCAGCACCAAGCGGCACGGCCGGACCTGAGGCTGCCGCATTTGACGGCACTTACGTCTGGGTGGCGACGCAGTTCAACGACTCAGTGACGCGGATACGCGTGAGTGATGGGGCAGTCTCCGGAACGTTCGCCGTTGGCAAGCGACCGGTCGCCTTGCTTTATGCTGCCGGGTCCATTTGGGTAGCCAATCTGCTCAGCGACAACGTGATGAAACTGAATCCTGCGACTGGCGCAGTCGCGGGCACTTATCCGGCAGGCGATGGTCCTGGCGGACTTGGGTTTGACGGCACCAACATCTGGGTCGCCAATCGCGAAAGCAACAACGTTACGAAACTGGCGGCGAGCACCGGCGCTACGCTCGGCACCTTTGCAGTTGGTAAACGGCCCATGGGTCTCGCATTCGTTGCGAACAACGTCTGGGTCGTAAACAACTTCAGCAACACGGTTACGCGGCTGAGCACCGCCGGCGCCGTGTTGGGAACGTATGCCGTCGGCAGAGGTCCTTTCGGCGTCGCCGGCGAGGGCCCGAACGTCTGGATCACAAACTACTTTGGCAAAACCGTTACCAAGCTGCGGGCGTCGGACGGGTTTAATCTCGGCACGTTCAAGGTTGGCGATGGAGCTGCGGGAGTAGTCTTCGATGGCACAAATCTCTGGGTCGTGAACAATGGCGACAGCACCGTGATGAAGATCACTCCTTCGACCGGCGCAGTTGTTACGACTTACGCAACCGGCAAAGGGCCATTCGCAGTTGCGTTTGACGGCGCGAAGATTTGGGTGCCGAACTTTGCCAGTAACTCGGTTTCCAGTACAGCAGCAAACTGACTTGTTTCGTTCGTTGCAGGGGCGGCCACCGAGTGCCGCCCCCACTTTTTGCAAGTGCCGCCTTTGATCCAGATTCCTCTTAACAATTCTGTCTCCCGTCTCTCACTTTGAGTCGATCTAAAGATTAGCCACCTATGTAAACGAACCTTTTTTTGTAGTCACAATTCTGTGTCTCCGTTGACAGAATTTTGTGGCTTGTAGTATTAAGTCGCAGCTTCGGAAACGACACCTCCCAATTACAGTTGTTGGCGAAGTACTATCGCACCTCGCACATGCGATCGGCTTTAATTTGCCCGACTCAGTTTTTGCCACAAAATTCCGCCCAGAACCCGATAGAGACCTCACAGGTTTCAACTGAAGATTGTTATTGAAGTGCGGTCGAAACGACCCGCCAGGGGTTCCCTTGGACAAAAGAGTAGAAAAAATTCTCGAGATGATGAGAGATGACATTCGTGGAGAACTCTCTCTCGCGGAATTCGCGCAATCTGTCAATCTGTCAGTCTGGCGTCTCTGCCACATCTTCAAATCTGACGTTGGTATGCCGCCGATCAAGTATTTGCGGCTGCTGCGCATGGAGAGGGCAAAGGGACTGCTTGAATCAAGTTTCCTGAGTGTGAAAGAGATCGCTTTTCAGGTGGGAATGAACGACGAGAGTCACTTCGTAAGAGACTTCAAGTCGACTTACGGATCGTCGCCCACTCTCTATCGCGCACAGTTCAGAACCAATGGCAACGGAAACGAAAACGCCGTTGAGCAGGTCTCGCCGGTCCAACATTCGAAAAAGCTTCGCCACCAGATCGCGCAAGCTGCAAAGCAGTCGATACTACCGTCACTGAATTTACTTATTTACGTGGCCGCGACGTTTGAGTGGTGATCCGTGAGCAATTCAAGCGAAAGATTGAGCGGAGCAAGATCCGCTAATGAACGGCAAAAACCGCCAAGCATGAAAGCTTGTTCTGCGAAAACTGCGAGCGTAAGCTGTCGCACGATTCAGCACAACGCATAAGTCGGAAGTTTTTCACATCAATCGTTTCGCTTAAGTCAACTGAACGTTACTCAACTGTTTCAGCAAAGCCCTCGCCTTCGAACTGATCGCCTTTGCCGGGAAGTTGGACCAGGATCAAGAGCTCATCGCCGCGGTCCAGGTTAGGTCATAACCACTAGCAAAGGATTCGTTAGATTGAGGCCAACCGAACGGCTGAAAGGAGATTCTATGCCCAAAAAGAAGGCAAAGGACCGGCAAAGAGTCGGAAAGAAAACTGAAGGCACAATCAGCAGACGCAGTGTGCTCAAGATAGGAGCAGCAGCCGGGGCCGTAGGTGTTTTGGCCCCGTCGATGTTGACTTCTAAAGAGGCACTGGGCTTTCAGACGATCGCAGAGCCGGTGATTTGCGTTACACCACCAACCAGTCCACCACATCATCCCTTTGTGGATGAATTTACGGCTCCGTTTCCTGCGGATGACCACCCGCTCAGTCCACAACCAACTGAGTTTCCTAATCTCGGGGCAGGTGAAGCCGATCGGGCTCCTCATCCGCGCTGGACTCAGTTCTCGCCGGCCCACTTTACATATGACATGTCAGCTCAGGCCGGCCTGCATACGTTCCACTCGGACTTCTCGCCGACATATATCTGGGGCTTCAATGGTAAGTTTCCAGCCCCAACACTCTTCGGGAAATACGGCAAATCCGGGGTCGTCCGCTTCAGAAACAACTTACCGGTGACCACCACGACGTTTGGCAGGAACGAGATCACGATCCACCTGCACAACGGCCATCATGGCTCAGAGAGCGATGGTTTCGCGGGCGATTTCTTCGGCACCGGTTTCTGGAAAGACAATCTCTACCCGAATGTCTACGCCGGTATCGACGCTTTTGGCGGGAACCCGGGTATTGACGGGGTCGGTGATCCAAGGGAGAAGATGGGATCCTTCTGGTTCCACGATCACCGTGCAGAGTTCACGCTCAATAACAACGTTTTGGGCCTGAACGGCATGTACATCGTCTATGACTCGACAGACCCAGGTCATGAGCACCCGAGTGCCGGTTCGCTCCAGTTGCCGGGTTACTACGGTGTCACCGACTTTCCTTTGGAACTTGTCGACCATAGGTTCTGTCCCACCGCAAACGGACGCACTGAACTGGTCAATGCGGCCGGCGGCGACAAGTTCATCGTCAACGGAAAGATTCAGCCGAAGTTGACTGTCAGGCGGCGCAAGTATCGGTTCCGCATCCTCAACACGGGACCGACACAGACTTACGACCTTACCCTGATCAAACCCGATGGTTCAGTCGGAACGATAGTTGTGATCGGTACCGATGCCAACTTCCTCGAGCATCCGATTCCCGTCGACGCAGGCGCGAATGCAGGCAACAGCAACAGCAACACGGCGCCGATCGTTCCGGGTGGACTCCGGGTGAGCGTTGCCGAGCGTTGGGACATCATTATTGACTTCGCGCAATTCAAGAACGGCGACAAGCTCTACCTAAAAGAAAACAGGACGATGTTTGTAGGCAACCCGTCACCGGATCCGCTGCCGCCAGGATTGAACATCGGAAACGTCCTGATGCAGTTCAACGTCGTGAACACAGAGCCGTGGTTCCCGGCTGACACACCGCCTATTCCAGCTACGCTCTGCACCTATCCAACGTTGCCGCCGACGGACAACACCTGGGAGTGGCAGTTCGTCCTCGTGGGTGGCAGGTTCAGGGTCAAGAGACCATTCGATACGGTTGGCTGCGTATTCGATCCGGACCACTCGGCTCACTGCATGCTGCAGGGAACCACTGAAGAATGGCTCTTGAATAACAACATAGCCTCAGGCTGGACCCACCCGGTACACATTCACTTCGAAGAGTTCCGTACTTTGAAGCGATTTGTAAACGGAGTCGAAGTTCCTGTGCCTCCGCTACACTCCGGTAGAAAAGACGTCAGTCGACTGGAGGCCGGACAAGGTGCATTGATCAAGATGCAGTTCAGGGACTACAGCGGCAGATATCTGATCCACTGCCACAACATGGCGCACGAGGATAATTTCATGATGGTGCGCTGGGACATCGTTCCCGACCAGGCTGCACTGGATGCCTGCATAGCGGATCAGCAAGTCTGTGAACTGGAAATGAAAGCCAAAGAGCAGTTTCGTGAGGAGGTGGCGTAATGGATAGAAGAGAGCTGTTAACAAGACCATTTGAACCGCATCCAGCATCGCCCGGCGCCACGCGGTATACAAACGCCGTGCTCCGAAACCAAAACAACGAAGCGGTCAGGTTCTATGACGATCTGATCAGGGGTAAACAGTGCGTGGTCAATTTCATGTACGCTGAATGTCACGGCTCGTGTCCAGCGGTGACTCAAACCCTGAAAACTATCTACCGCACGCTGAAAGATCGCATGGGCAATGACCTCTTCTTTTACTCAATAACCATAAAACCCGACGAGGATACGCCGGCCGCTTTGAAACACTATGCGGAAGCGCGTAACGTCGATCTGCCGGGATGGTATTTCCTGACCGGAGACCGCTACGACCTCGAGACGATACGCTTCAGGCTGTTTGGCATGGACCATCCAGGGTTTGACACTGATCTAACCCTGCACACCAGCTATTTGCGTATTATCAACGACGCAAGAAACTCCTGGGGCATGGCCCAGGCATTCGCCAGCAACAAGAACATCCTGAGACGAATCGCCTGGCAAGACCCGCCGAAGTCATACGCGGAGAGAGTCATCGAAAGCCGCGCTCGACAGGTCTTGATTGAGCAGGAGGTCAAGAAGTACGGCTACCGCCGAGACAATATGTCGTAGCAGGATTGAGGGCCGTATCACAAACCGGGAATAGAAGCTGGCTCGCTCGGCTTCTATTCCCGCTCCAACTCAAAGGGCGTGTAAGTGCCTGAGTCCATACGGGCCATCGGAGTAAACGCAATGAGAATAAATGTCATAATCTGCCTATTGGCTGTGACCCTTCTTGGCGCAACTGGAACGGCTTTAGCGCAATACGAACACCCGGCTTCGTCTCAGGAAAAACAGGCTCCAAGACCGGCTCCAAAACCCACTCCAGCAGGCGCACGGGACTTTGGCCAGGAAAAGAAGAAGTGCCCATGCGACATCGTC
>DASXRE010000086.1:0-19849 GCA_036506775.1 Pyrinomonadaceae bacterium
TTTGCCCGTAAAGCAATGCGGTGTAGAGCAGGTTTTCACGCGCCGAGAGCTTCTTGTAGAACGCGGCATCCACGCTTACTCGTCCGATGATCCGGCGCACATCTTTGTGCTGCTCCGGCAATTTGTAGCCAAGCATGTCGACCTCGCCGCTGTCGGCAATCAGCAAAGTAGAGAGGATTCGAATCAAGCTCGACTTGCCGGAACCGTTCGGCCCGAGCAGACCGTAGGTTTCACCTTGCGCGACGCTGAAGGAGACGTCGTCTACCGCCCAAAGCTCTGACGATCTACGGAATCCGTTTCGTTTGCGGAAACATTTGCGCAGGTTGCGTACCTGAATAGCCTGTTTTTGCATGATCACCTCATGAGTGGACGCCACTGGACCACTGGAAAACGTTTGAATTGTTTTGGGAAAAGAAGCGACTGAGCGCGAGTCCGGCTGCTCGCAGATTAGTGCGAGCAGAGTGACCCAACTCCAGTCGCGAAAGAACGCGGAGGAGTTAAGCTCGGAAGATACAGATCTTCAGTTGGAGGACTTTCATCGTTATCACCTGTGGAGACAGAGACTAGCGGAAGGGATCGCGTTTTGGCAAGTGCCGAACGCAACACGCCGAAAGGTGCGCACATATCGTTGTTACGAGCCTGGCCGATGATGACGCGCCGAAGGCGCGGACATAAGGTAGCCAGGGGCGAGCGCGCAGCGCGCTACACATGGATCAGTTAACGAAATGATTGAGGCCCGAACGGGCCGACATAAACGAGGCGCGCACACAATCTGTCGCCCGTTCCGGGCTGCTCTCCATTGTGCTGATTCCAGGGGCTGCGTGCTCCGCTTCGCTTCGCACTTGCCCCTGGCTACCTTCTCACGCGCCTTCGGCGCTCCCGCTGCGCACCTTCTCTCGCCCGTCTTCGGCGCGCCGTATTTTTTGTGCAGCGCCCACATTTGCCGGAAAACATCATTGACTTTTTCCCCCACACCGTGAAATAGTGCGCGCGTTTTTGGACTACTCTTCACGAACTTCTGGGTAACTTGCACCTCGCTGATTCGACACCTCGTTCTCGTCTTACACGACTCATCAAGAGGAGTGACGCAATGCAGGAACAACATCCATTTTCTCGCAGAGATTTTCTTAAGGCCGCGGGGCTTACCAGCCTCGCCATCGCGACCGGCTCTTGCGAAGCTTGTTGGAAAAAGATCAAAGACCGTCCGACCAGACGCAACATCGCGAATCTCGCCGCAAACGATCTGATAATCCAAACGTACAAAGACGCCGTCGCCGCGATGAAAGCATTGCCCGCAAGTGACGGCCGCAACTGGACCAAGCAGGCCGAAATTCACAACAACAAATGCGTGCACGGGAATTGGTGGTTCCTGCCGTGGCATCGTGCTTACCTGTTCAATTTTGAAGCCATCTGCCGCAAGCTCACCGGCAACAACGATTTCGCTCTCCCCTACTGGAACTGGACCACGAGTCCAAGTATCCCGGCACCTTTCTGGGGCGCCGGCAATCCATTGCTGAACGCGACTCGCACTGCGACTCAATCAAGCGCGGCGAATTCATCGGTCGTCGGCGCGTCGAACATCACGACGATCCTTGGCCAGACAAACTTCCTGCTCTTTGCCAGTGCGCAAGCCACCGCTCAAAACCAGAACCTCGGTTACGGTCTGCTTGAAGGTGGCCCACACAATTACATTCACGGTTTTGTCGGCGGCGAGATGGGCACTTACATGTCACCGCTGGATCCGGTCTTCTGGTGCCATCACAACATGATCGAATGTTTGTGGGTCGACTGGAACATCAACAAGTCAAATCCCAACACGAACGATCCGAACTGGAGTAACTTCACGTTCAATGATTTCGTCGACGGCGACGGTAATCCCGCGCCGATTCAGGTGGCGACCACGCTTCTCATGCCGATTCTGAGTTATCAGTTCGAACCATGCGCTCCCGGCGCAACTCTGACTACGAAAGACAAGGCAACGCTGGAAAGATTCCTGCGTGAGGGCGGACCGCACAAACTGGAGTTCACGAGAAAATTCGAAATGCGCCAATCGCTGGATCTACCAGTGGACAAACCCGCGGCGGCTCGTCTTAAAGTCGAACCCGACGCGTTTCGCTCGGTGCTCGACAGCAATGCGCGGCAAAAGGCGGTGCTAACGATCGATGAAGTTCAGGTGCCGCCCAAACAGGACGTGTTTGTTCGCGTCTTTATCAACAAACCAGACGCGTCTGCGGCGACGCCGATTGAGGATCCGCACTATGCGGGCAGTTTCGCATTCTTCTGTTGCTCCGAGCCGCCGCACCACGAGGGTACGGCTGCTCCCACGCCAGCGGCCACACCGACACCGGCCGCCGCGACAAATCAGAAGCTTCGTTATCTCGTCGACGCCACGTCAACAATCCAAAAACTGAGTCAGGCCGGCTCGCTCTCGTCAGACGTGGAGATATCGCTGGTCGTAGTGCCAATCGAAAGTCAACGTCGCATCGAGACGCAAAAGCTGACCGTTGGCCGCCTGGAGCTCGCCACGGCTGCGTTTTGATCCCGTTTGGGCTCCAGGGTCAGGCAACCCTGTGCGGCCAGACAGCCACCTAGTCTCGAAGTGGAAGGTTAAGAGATGAAGCTGCTGCTGGCCGCACTAACTATCTGGAGTTTGCCGTTCTTTGGCATTAGCTGTGGATCCGCGAGCGTCCAAAATCCGGAGCCTCGCAAGACAGAATCGACGCCAACGCCATCCGGCGAAACTGTAACCCTGACGAGCCAACATCCTACCGGCTCCTTTTTGCTTCAACCGGATCTACTTAAGAACCCACCACCCGCGGTTCTAGAGATCACGTTAACGAAGGTAGTCAATCCGGCCGCTAAGCCCGTTAACATCTTCGTCTATCTTTCTTCATCGAACGACAAGAGCGACACCGCGCCCGAGAAAATTGGAGTTGGCAACTTCAGTTTGTATCCCGTGGATCGTCCGGCGAAGTTTATGCTCGACGCAGCGCCTGCGTTTCGTAAGATCAACGAAACGAAAAATGCGTCCAACGTGAAGGAGTGGCGCTTGGTATTTGAGTTGGGACGGGAAGCTGAACCGGTTGAAGTGACGATTGCGGCGCCAACCTGGAAGACAGACAAGAACTAACGCCGGCCGTGAGCGATCTTTACCGCCTCAGGTAACTGTCGCAAGCGCAACATCGCAAGCACGCCAAGGAACGGACCGGGTGCGAGGATCATGAACGCGTAGCGCCACGTAACCAGATCGACGACCTTCGGAATCAGTTCGATTGAGATCGTCGTCAGCAGGAATCCCACACACATTTGCAGCGTCAACGCAGTGCCGATGTACTGCGGATCTCCGAGTTCGGTTACGCACGAAGAGAACTGCGCGGAGTCTGCTACCACGCTCGCGCCCCAAATCACCGCCAGCAACAACAGCGCCCACGCGCTCACACCAAACAAGAAACCCACCAGCAAACAACAACTGCCACTGATCGCCATCGCCACTGACGTAACCACGGTCCGTCCGACACGATCGGCGAGTAGACCAGCGATGACACACCCGATCGCTCCCGAACCAATCACCAGAAACGAACCGGCCTCAGCCAACGCCGGATTGCCTCCATGCGTCGCGAGACTCGCGCGAATCATCACCGGTATCCAGATCCACATCGCGTACAGTTCCCACATATGACCGAAGTAGCCGAAGCTCGCGAGCCGCACGCCGCGATTGCTGAATACCTTCACGATCTGCGTCAGATCAAAACTGGCGGGCGGCAATGCATGTGGACCATCCGACACAAACAGCAGCACAATCAAACCGCCGATCATTGCCAGCAACGAAACAAACAGCACGTTCAATCGCCAGTTCGCACTGCCCAGCGCGTTGACGAGATACGGTGTGGCCTTGCCCATCGTCAGGGCACCAACCAGGACACCGAGCGCCATTCCGCGACGTTCGCGAAACCACGTCGCCATCAGTTTCATGCCCGGCGGATAAACGCCCGCCAGACAAACTCCGGTCATAAAACGCAGCGCGATCGCTGTTTCGGCTTGATGAGCGTAGAGACCAAAGAACGCGTTCGTGAGTGCACCGAGAAGAGCGCAAACGGCGAAGAGATGTCGGGTGGTAATGATGTCCGCGAGGTTCAGGGTGGCGCTGATGAGCGTGCCGGCTACAAAGCCGAGCTGGACCGCGTTTGCGAGCGAACTGACCTGACTACTGGAAAGACCCCATTCGTGCGAGAGCGCCGGCACGACGGCGGAGCCACTGAACCAAAGCGCCATCCCAAACAGCTCCGCAATCGAGAGCAGTACCAGGGTACGCCACCTTGGAGTGCGGGGACTTGTCACCGCTTTGGTCTGTGTCAGTGGCTGCATTCGTTGGACCAAAGCGACGACTGGTCGCCGCACTCCAAGGAGACGCTCATGCGAGATCAAACAACAAGACTTCGGCGTTTTCTTCCGCTTTAATCCACAAGTTGGACTCGCCAACTACTACCACACCATCGCCCTGATCTGCTTTTTCTCCATTCACACTCACAGCGCCGCGGGCCAACTGAATCCACGCATAACGCAGCGGATCCATAACGCGCTCAACTTCTTCTCCAGCCGGGATGATTGAAGCAAACAAACTCACGTCCTGATGGACCAGCACGGAACCTTCGCGCCCGTCCTCCGAAGCGATCAGCCGCAACTGTCCCCGCCGTTCGTCTTCACTGAAGGCTTTCTGTTCGTAACCAGGTTCAAGATCGACCGTGTGTGGCAAGATCCAGATCTGCAACAGATGCACGCGCTCGCGATCTGAGGCGTTCTGCTCGCTGTGGCGAACGCCGGTTCCGGCAGTCATTCTTTGCACGTCGCCGGGACGAATAACCGAACCATTGCCCATGCTGTCTTCGTGTTTCAACGCGCCTTCGAGAATATAGGTGATGATTTCCATGTCGCGATGGCCGTGCTTGGGAAACCCGCGTCCAGCCGCGACGAAGTCTTCATTAATCACGCGCAGGTTTCGGAAACCCATGTAGCGCGGGTCGTAATACTGATCGAACGAGAACGTGTGATAAGTATTTAGCCACCCGTGGTCGAAATGGCCCCGCTCGTGCGAACGCCTAATGGTGATCATTAATCAACCCTTCCTCGTGCCCGACAAAAACCGTAACCAGCTCATTCAATCCCTCGGCGTCCTGATCATCGAACCTGCCAATCAGCGGACTATCCAAATCAAGCACGCCCAACAGACGTTCACCGTCAAACAACGGCACCACGATCTCTGAATTCGAAGCAACGTCGCACGCGATGTGTCCCGGAAACTCGTGCACGTTTGGCACGATGATCGTTTCACATTGCTGCGCCGCAACACCGCACACGCCGTTGCCCATCGGAATACGCACACAGGCTGGATTTCCCTGAAATGGTCCAAGCACCAGCTCGTCGTCGCGGAGAAAATAGAACCCGGCCCAGTTGACGTTCGGCAGTGAGTTGAAAAGCAACGCACTGAAGTTAGCGGCGTTGGCGGTGAAGTCGTATTCACCTTTCAGCAAACTCAGCAGTTGCACGACGAGGCTCGCGTACAGTTTGCTCTTCGCGGTCTGTTTCCGGCGTGTTGCCTGTTTCTTCGCTGTTTTTTTCTTCCGGTCCGGGGCGGCGCGTTTCGTGGCACGCTTTGGCTTGGTTATCACGGCAGTCATGATTGATTGGATTCCTCCGTCGCTCTGATACTGATTACCACCGACTTCGAAACAGGTGTATTGCTCTTCTCGGCCACACTCCCTACCGGCACCAGAACGTTCGCTTCCGGAAAGTAAGTCGCGGCGCAACCCCTTGGAATGTCGTAAGGCACGACTGCAAAGCGCCGTGCAATCCGTTCTTCACCATTGAAATGGCTGACAAGATCCACCAACTGGCGCGCGCGCAATCCCGCCGCCTCGATGTCGTCGCTATTCAAAAAGACGACCTGCCGCCCGGCGCTGATGCCGCGATAGCGGTCGTTCGGAGAGTAGATCGAAGTATTAAACTGATCGTGACTGCGAATTGTCATCATCAAAAACTGCCCCGGCTCGAGCTTGTGCTCGGGCAGCGGATGGACCGTGAAAACAGCTTTGCCGGACGGCGTGTTGAAGATTCGCTGTCGCACCGGATTCGGCAGATAGAATCCACCCGGCTCGCCCACGCGCTTGTTGTAATCTTCAAATCCCGGCACAACACTCTCTATCGCGTCGCGGATCAGATCGTAGTTTGCGATCAATTGATCCCAGTCGACAGTCGTGCGGTGTTCGAGTGTCGCTTTTGCAAGCCGGGCCACAATCTGCGGCTCACTCAAAAGTTCGGGCGATGCCGCCTCGAGTGAACCAATCGACATCTGGATCACGCCCATTGAGTTTTCCGTGGTAACAAACTGCGGTCCAGTCGCTTGCATGTCAATCTCGCTGCGGCCGAGGCACGGCAGAATCAGCGCCCGATCTCCAGTAACCAAATGCGAACGATTCAACTTCGTAGACACATGAGCCGTCAAGCGGCAACGACGCAAGGCGGCCGCGGTGAATTCCGTGTCGGGTGTGGCTGAAAGGAAGTTGCCACCGAGAGCGAAGAACACTTTCGCTTGTCCGTCGTGCATTGCCTGGATCGACTTGACCGTGTCAAAGCCGTGATTGCGTGGCGGCTCGAAACCAAACTCCGCCCCGAGCCGATTTAAAAATCCTTCCGCGGGCCTTTCCCAAATGCCTACTGTGCGATCGCCTTGCACGTTGCTGTGACCACGCACCGGACACAATCCCGCGCCGGGCTCGCCAATCTGTCCGCGCAACAACATCAGATTGACGATCTCCTGGATGTTACCGACCGCGTTGCGATGCTGAGTCAGCCCCATGGCCCAACAGAAGATCGTGCGCTTCGAAGTGCAAAAGATCTCCGCCGCTTGCTCGATCGCTTGCTGTGACACACCCGACTGCTCAACAATTTCGTCCCACGAAACTGTTTGCAACGCACGCGCGAACTCTTCAAAACCGGTTGTGCGTGTCTTGATGAACTCGCGATCCACAGCCTCGCGCGCCAGCACCGCTTTGCTGATCCCTTTAAGCAACGCCACGTCGCCATTGATTCGCACCTGTAAAAAGAGGTCCGCCAGCTCCGTACCCGATCCGAGTAGCCGGAAAATTTCTTGCGGATGTTTGAAGCGCGTCATGCCGGCTTCCGGCAGCGGATTGATGTGGACGAGCTTGCACCCGTTTCGCTTCGCTCGCTGGAGCGACGTCAACATGCGCGGATGATTGGTGCCGGGATTCTGACCGATAACGAAGATCGCTTCGGCAAGATCGAAGTCCTCCAGTGTGACAGTTCCCTTGCCGATGCCGATGGTTTCGCTCAGCGCCGCGCCGCTCGACTCGTGGCACATGTTGGAGCAGTCGGGAAGATTGTTTGTGCCAAACTGGCGCACGAACAATTGATAGAGAAAAGCCGCTTCGTTGCTGGTGCGGCCCGAGGTGTAGAAGATTGCCTGGTCGGGATAGTTGAGGGAGTTGAGCTCCGTCGCGAGCAGTTCAAACGCACCGTCCCAACTGATCAGTTCATAGTGCGTCGCGTCGCGCCGCAGCAACATCGGATGAGTGATACGTCCCAGCGCGCCCAGCCATTCCTCGGATTGCAGCGCGAGATCCGCTACGCTCCACTGCTGAAAGAACTCAGGCGTTACGCGCTTTGTCGTCGCTTCGTAGGCAAGGTGCTTCGCGCCGTTTTCACAGAACTCAAAATGCGATCGCTCGTGGTCCGGCTCGGGCCAGGCGCAACCCGGACAATCGTGCCCACCAGGCTGATTCATTCTCAATAGCGTGCGCACGCCGCGCACGAAACCCATTTCGGACGAGACGGCTTTCAGTGTCTCAATTATGGCCGGAACCCCACCGGCCGTTTTCGTCTGCTTTCGTTGATCGGACATCTTCTATTGGACGCGTCCTTGGAGTGCGGCGACTGGTCGCCGCTTTTGCTTGCGCTTCTTGGAACTCCGACCAAAGCGGTGACAAGTCCCCGCACTCCAAGGAGGAGCGCTACTCTACCCACCTTCCTACTTTCTCAGATTACACGGTTGACTTAACTGTTCCCAATAGCTTAAAAGCCTGCCGAGGAAAAACAATATGACCCTTTCGCGTCCTGTTCGGTCGCTGTTTCTCTGCCTCTTCTGTCTCGCAACTTTCGGATCCATCGCCAACGCCCAAATCAAACCCGGCCGTGATCCCAATCAACCTGTCGATCAGGAGTACACCAACAAGATTCGCGAGTATACAACTGCGCCGTACTTCAACTCGCCCTTGACCGATTACTTGCCTGCTTCGAACGACGTGCCGACGCCCAAAGCCGTACTTGGCGACGTCGCGGGCGCGCCGGGTAAACTGCCGTACGCCGAAGATGTTTATAAATACATGCGGATGCTGGAGCGCGCCAGTCCTCGCGTGAAGGTCTACTCCATCGGCACCACCGAAGAAGGCCGCGAAATGATCGCTGTCGCGGTCGGTTCGGAGCAACTGATCAGTAAACTCGAAGAGAACCGCGCGCGGCTTACGAAGCTCGCTGATCCGAGAAGTATCAATATGGATGAGGCCGAGGCCGATCGACTCGTCGGTGCTTCATTCCCGGTGTATTACATCACGGGCACCATCCACTCGCCCGAGACGGGTTCGCCCACCGCGTTGATGGAACTGGCTTACCGGCTCGTGGTCGATAACAGCCCTTACGTCAAGTTCATTCGCGATAACGTACTCACTTTGATTACGCCCGTGGTCGAAGTCGACGGCCGCAATCGTATGGTCGACGTTTACAACTGGCACCTCGCTCATCCCAACGAAAACTGGCCGCCGCTAATCTACTGGGGCCATTACGTCGCGCACGACAATAATCGCGATGCGATTGGAGTGTCGCTGAAGCTGACGCGTAACGTGATGAATACGTACCTGTCGTGGAAGCCGCAAGTGCTGCACGACCTGCACGAGTCAGTTCCCTATCTCTACGACAACACCATCGGCGATGGCCCATACAACGCCTGGGTTGATCCGATTCTGACCGATGAATGGCAGATGATCGGTTGGAACAACGTGTCGGAGATGACGAAGTTTGGCATGCCAGGTGTGTTTGCGCACGGCAACTTCGATACGTGGTCGCCTGGTTACCTGATGTTCATCGCCGCCACGCACAACGGCATCAGCCGTTTATACGAGACGTTTGGTAACGGTGGCGCCGATACTTTGGAGCGTACGTTGTCGCCGAGCGAGTATCAACGCACCTGGTACCGCCAGAATCCTCCTTTGCCGAAAGCGAAGTGGTCGCAGCGAAACAACAACAATTACGAGCAGACGGCGTTGCTGACCTCGCTCTACTACTTCGGCAACAACAGCAAACTGTTCCTCAAGAACTTTTACCTGAAGAGCAAGCGTTCGATCGACAAACCGAAGAACGAAGGTCCGGCGGCTTATGTCCTGCCCGGTGATGAAGTGCGTGCGGGTAATCAGGCGGAGTTACTGCGAACGTTGCAGACGCAGGGCGTTGAGATCAGCAAAGCCACTGCACCGTTTACAGTGTCGGTGAAAAAGAAAGCCGCAACCTCGGCGGCTCCGAGTCCCCGACCTTCCGCATCTCCGACGCCCGCGCCCAAGACCGAGGATCGCACATTCCCCGCGGGCACTTACATCGTCCGCATGGACCAACCGTACAGCCGTATCGCCGACGCCTTGCTCGATTATCAGTACTGGGCGCCGAACGATCCGCAAACTGATATTTACGACGACACTGCTTGGACGATGGGCGAACTCGCGAACGTAGAAGTCGTCCGTGTGGTCGACATGAAAGTGTTGCAGGCGCCGATGGAGCGCGTCACGGGTGAATTGCGCGCCCCCGGTGGCGTTGCGAACGCGGGCTCAGTCTTTCTGATCAATCACAACGCTGATAATGCGCTCGTCACGCTTCGTTATCGTCTCAAAGACGTCGAGATGGAAGCGGCTGAAGAGCCGTTTGACGCGGCGGGACGCAAGTTCAGTCGTGGTTCGTTCATCATTCGACGAGCGAACGGCGACGATCTGCGACGCGTGGTGAACGAACTCGGCATTCAGGTCTACGCCGTGTCTGATGGTCCGTCAGTCAAGACACATCCGATTCGCGCGCCTCGCATCGCGATGATGCACACCTGGCTAAACACGCAGGATGAAGGCTGGTATCGCATCGGGCTCGATCAGTCGCAGGTGCCGTTTACCTACATCAGCACTCAAGACGTTGCGCGCGAGCCGAATCTGAAGAGCAAGTACGACGTTATTCTGTTTGCCCCCGTCGGGCGCGGCGCGCAGGCGATCATCAACGGCATGCCGATGTATGGCAATCCGCTGCCGTGGAAGAAGACAGCACTGACGCCAAATCTCGGTAATATCGATGAGACTGACGACATGCGTCCCGGTCTTGGCTGGAATGGATTGCAGAACTTGCAGAAGTTTGTGAAGGATGGCGGACTGTTCATTACGGTCGACGATACCGCCGACTTTGCGGTGAGCTATGGCTTTACGGCTGGCGTTGCAATCACGCGTTCACAGCGGTTGCGGGCCATCGGAGACATCCTGCGGATGAAGACTGTCGATGCGGCGAGTCCGATCACGTACGGCTATGGTGATTCGCTGGCGATGTATTGTTCCAATGGTCCAATCTTCAACATCAGCAACGGTGTTGGTGGCCGGGCGCCGCGGAGTCAGGCACGTGCGACTGGTCGCGGCACGCCGGACGATCCCGATGTGCCCCAGGGACGTCCGCCCGCGGAGATTCCTGAGCCGCCCGCGCGAGTTGAAGTGTGGGAAGCACCGCTAGTGACTGACGAACAGCGGCGTAATGCTATTGGTTTGATTCCGCCGAACCAGCGCCCGCGCGTGGTGCTGCGCTATGCCGACAGCCGCGACCTTTTTGTTTCAGGCTTGCTGGACGGCGGCGATGAGATAGCCCAACACGCGGCGATCATCGACGTGCCGTCAGGCAACGGCCACGTGCTGCTCTTCTCGACCAATCCCTTCTGGCGCGGTCAGACAAAGGGCAGCTACTTCCTGGTCTTCAACGCCATCATGAACTGGGACAACCTGAACGCCGGCCGCAAGCTTGCCGACAAGTAAACACCGCCACAGATTACGCCGACCCCAGCGTAATCTGTGGCCAGTCTTTTACCGCTCCCACTCTTTCAGACCTTCGACGAGGCGCAGCACTTCGCTGCGCTTCTTTTCAAACACCGCGAACATGAAGATGATCGTGGCCCCGGTGACGATACCCGCGACGTACCACAGCCACGTCCAGCCGAGGTTCACCGAGGCGTACCAGATCATCGTAATGATCGATAACAGGAGAAACACCGCGCCCAGCAGCAACAGACCGCGAATGCGAAAGATGATTCCCGCAAACACGCCGGCCAGCGAGAACGAGCCGAGGACCAACGGCAACCACGGCGAGTTCGCGACGCCGTTAATGAAGATGTCCGCCGTTGACGAAACGTAGATCGTGACCAGCGAGAGATACCTGACGCCTGCCATCTGATCTTCCGTCAGGTTCTCTTCATTAAGATAGGCGGCCAGTAGCGCTGATAGCGCAATCGGAATCAGCCACACCTGCGGATGCTGGAGAAACTGGTAATTGTCAGTGCGATGCAATATGTACCAGAGTCCACCGTTGCCGGCGATCGCGGCCAGCAGCCCAAACACAAACGACCGTCGCAGGACCGAAAGCAAGCCATAAAGCCCGCCAACCACAAACAGCAGCAATGAAAAATCGACTTCCGACGACGCCAGCCAGAATCCCAGCACTGGCAACAACGGCAGAAACACGCCGGTGCGTTCCAGTGGTTGGGCCAACACCAGCAGTTTGCGACGCCGCAACGATTCGCTCGTCACCACACCGAGGTAAGCAATCACCATCACGGCCAACGGCCAGTAACGCTCGATGAACCCGGTGAACAGCCATGGCAAGGTCAAACGAATGTGCAGGAACAGCAGCGCCAGCATGACCTCCGCCGCGTAGACGTAGTTCATGCGTCCCCGCTCTGAAAGACTGAGCGGATCGTGTTGTGGCGAGAGGGCAAACAACACCGGAATCACTACCGCTGCAATGAGCGTGGCGCCGATCGCCGTCAATGCTAAGGGATGTATCCGCACGGCGCCGAAGTTGAGCTGATATGTGATTTCGGTTCCCAGACAGAAGAACAATGCAATCACGCCCGCCGCGAGCAACACGGGCACGCAACTCTGTGCCGCACCGGTCCAATTGGGCGAGTAAGCCTTTGCCTTGTCGAGCAGCAGACCGTAAAGCGCAATCAAGCCAAACGCCAGCAGCATCAGGATCACGTTGCGATTTAGCCAGGTGCCGGTGAGGCCAGGCGTCAACCACGACCAGCCAAATAGAGTCAGACCGATCACGAGCATAGCGATCGCGCCACGTTGCCAGCGCCGCTCCCAGAATCCCTCGGCGAGCAAACCAAGCGTTAAGAACTGTGCGATTACTGCGAGCGCGGCTGAAGAACGTAAACCAAAACTGAGAAAGCGCAGGTCGATCCCGTAAGCCAGCCACACAACCACCGCCACTGCGATAAGCGTGAACCCAAAGAACCACGGCAGTTCGGTCGCGCCCGGCTCAAAACGCCGCGGCACTCCGTGTTGTTCGACACACAGAATGACGCGTTCGCGCCAATGCCACACGACTGCAGCGGCAAGCGCATAAAGACTGAGCAAGATCGCTATGGACCAACGCAGGCGATCGAACGAGAGATCGAGCTGGTAGAGTCCCATCGCAACGGCGAGCAGTCCGAGCAGGTAGAGTCCAGCGACCGCATATCGCGCTTCCTTGTCCCAAAGAACGGCAACCATCAAGGCGATCGTCGATGCGAGGGCAAACCAATACAGCCACGGCAGCGTTGAAAGCGGCGACAGGTTTCTCTGAATGCCAAAACTCACCACAACGAGGAACGCGAGCAGAATGGGCCAACCAACTGCGCCGAGGTTGTGAAACGACAAAAGCGTGCCGCGCGGTGTTTCGCTCTCGCGCAACCGCCGCGACCGCAGTTCCAGCGACAGCCAGGCGATGCCAGCGAGACAGCCGGCGATGATGTTGACGGCGAAGAAGCTCCGTTCAAAAAAGGTGCTGGGCAAAATGCGAATGCACCAGATGCAAGCCGCGACGTTGAAAAGCAGACCAGCGGCGTAGATGTAGCGCCGGCGAAACGTTCGCCAGTTCAACGCCGCTGCCAGCGCGCTTAGCACCAGCAATGGAACAACAGACCACCAGCCGTTCCAGGCGTAGTCGGTCGCACTCAACAGACTCAAGAACACTGCGAACCCACCGATCCCGGCCGCGAATCGACGGCCCTGCCTGCGCAGCTGCTCGTAACGATCAGCAGCAAGCAACAGCAACCAGGCTGAGGCTGTGCTGCAAATGGTCAGGACGTGAAATCCCAGCGGGCCGCTCGTGCGCGCAACGCTGAACGCAGTCAGACAGCTCACGGCCATCAAACCGCCTGCGAGCAGCAGAGCCGAAAAAATGCGTTGCTGTATTTTTGCTAGCCACGTCGTGGCGAGCAGAGTTGTTGCGAGTGCAAGCCATCCGAGTAAACTGCCGGCAGTGGCGATCGCGATATCGACCGGTTCGGGGTCAATGATCAATCCGAAGGCCGCTGGCACAATCACGAAACTGTTCAGCGCGATCGCGAATCCGAGTTGTAGCTCAAAAAGATTGTTAGCCAGCGTTTGCCGGTCCTGATCGAGTCTCGCGAGCCACAGCCGCCGCGTACTCAACCACGCGATTGCGTAGACTGCGGAAGCAAGCGCGTTGAGTTGGACCAGCCGCACCAACACGACGCGATCCATCGTGCCTTTCGCGGCGCCAACCGTTAATAAGAACACGGCCGTGACGGCTATATTGAGCAGCAACCCACCGCAAAAACTGTAGACCGGCTGTCGCTCACGCCAGGCGTGACCCACCATCACAAGCGCCGCGACTAGCAGCGGTCCACCGTACAAGACCTCAAGCGAAAACCACGAGAAAAATCCGGCTGTTGGCTCTTGAACTGGTAAGTAGAAAACCTGTCGCAGCACGGGAGAGATTGTTAACAGGAGAAGCGGCGCGACTGTGAGTATGATCAGCAGGATACGAATTGATCTCGATTCGGTCCGCCGATACCACAGCACGATCGAGCCGCCCAACAGAAACACTGCCGCCAGCCACCGCCAGGCCGCGGCCGTGGCCATCTGGAATTCAAATCTTCCAGCCAACAACGGAATCGCGGCTGAGAGAGCGACAATCGCGCCAAGTAAGTATTCCTTTTGCCGGCGTTCCCGAAAGTTTGCGAGCAGCAACACGGTCAACAAACCGAGAAGAATCCACGAGCCAAGTGCGAGTGCTTCCTGATGCGGGAAGCCGGCGATGTTAATGCCGCTGTAGGCGCTACCGAGGGTTTGAAGTTCTCGCGCGAGGCCGGAGAGTGCTCCATACAACGCGAACAGCACGAAAGCACCAAGCAATGACCACGTCAGAAGGCGATCGATCGAGTAATCCGTATCGAGTAATCGCCACAGGTCTCGCAACCAGCTACGCTGTGACGCATCGTCATCGTTCTTTGGCAGAGCACGCTTGACGACCAAACGCACGCCAATCCAGGCAAGACAGAGCAGCGTCAATATGGTTCCGTAAATCTGTAGCGCTGACGGATGCAGAAATGCGTGCGGCAGATACGAGTACCACTCAAACTGCTGCAACGCGGCCTTCACCGTCAGCACCACGGCGCAGATCAGTGCGATCTGAAACGCGTGCAAGAGCACCCGATGTCGATTCAGCCACAAGAGCAGCAAGAGAATGATCGCAATCCAGTAAACACGCTGCGCCTGGAATGGCGTGACCTGCCACGTGTTCGCCTGAAAAAGGGCTACGACTCCAAGCACCAGCGTAATGAGCGCAGAGTTGTTGAGCGGTTTTGAAAGAACCGAACCGGTTGCGTAGCGCGAGGCAAGAATGGCCAAGGCCGCGCACAAAGTCGCGTGAGCCAGGAAGGCTGACTGCCAAGGGAAAGGGATTGAAAGCGATCTGGAAAACAGATCAGCCAAAGCAAAGAGAAACAGTCCGGATGCGATCCAGCTAAACGCGGTCTGCTTCTGTCGCCACGCAATCCAGAAGGCACCAAGCGAATAAACTCCGAAGACGATCCAAAGCCAGTGGTTCGCTGTAATCCCGAAGCCGAAAACCGCCAACAGAGCCAGGCTCACGAGCGCGATCACACACGCGGCCAGCAAGTAGTAATAACTGTCGCGTGCTCGTCTTTTTCGCGAAAGCCACTCCGCCGCAATCAGGAAAATAACAAACGTTGCGGCGAGTGCCTGACCGCTGCTCAACGACAGCGTCATTTCAAGGAGCGACGTGACGCGCAGGTTTGCCCACGCGACGCGTCCAGCCGAAACCTGAAAAAGCACCAGGTAGGCCAGCGCGAGGCAATTCGCCGCGATCAGATGGGCCACCGGCAACTCGAGCGCAATCGCCAGCGCAGTAAAGACCACGAAATTGAGTAAAGCCGCGGGTACGATGCTAGCCGGATTGGGCCATGCCAGGATCATGCCCAGCAACACAATGAAGACGCCCAGAATGCCCAACGCCGTTCCCGTGGTGCGTGAAGCAACCAAATCATTGTTCTTGATTCGCCGCCACAACACCGTCCCGGTCGCAAGCAACGGCAGGCCCCACAGCGTCACGACCGGCGCGAGATACATCATCGTCATCGGCAGAGACCCTGACTTGTAAAGCAACAAGCCGAACGGGAGCAGCGCCGCGAAGCTCATGGTTCCGAGGATCGTGAATACAGTTGTGGTTTCACTTTCATCGATGTCGCGATCGGCAAGGACCAGACGCAGCGCGAGTCCCACAGTGACCACATAACAGACAACCGGAAACGCTGCCAGAAAGACGAGCAGTGCGGGCGAAGAATCGCTTGCGGCGAAGTGGCGCACGAGTAGTTGACCGATTGAAGAGCCGAGCACGCCGGCAGACAGAATGTGCGCACAGCCGGGCGTGATCACGCGTCCGGCAAAATAGACGAGACACAAGAAGATTGCCGGAGCGAGCAGCTCACTGCCGATCGCCAGCGCGCCCGGCGTGTTGCCGGCCGACACGGCGGCGATTGCCAGGAAATTCAACGGCACGAGTAACGTGGCAATCGTGAGAATGCCGCGGCTCGTGGTGGGAAGTCGCCAGCGATGCTCGGTGTAGAGTCCGATGCCGAAGAGAATCGCTGTAACGGTGGTGAAGATCAAAAACTTCAGTACCGGAATCTGCGAAATCTGCGCCCACAGACTAACGACCAGCGCGGTGGAACAGCCGATAATCAGCAAACCGCCGATGATCTCGCCCCAACGAATGTTGCTCTCTTCCATGAAAGAGTTGAGCACTTCGCTGAAAGGACGGCGTGGTGGAGGCGGTGGCGGCGGCGGCGGTTCTCGTCGCGGTGGCGGTTCTTGTCGCGGTGGTGGTTCTGGCCGTGGCGGTGGTTCTTGTCGCGGTGGTGGTTCAGGTTTGACTTCAGCCACCACCGGTGACGGCGACTCAACGATAACCTCTTCAACTACCCTGGCGCGAGCTCTGACCTCTGTGGCTTTAGGCGCCCGTTCAGCACGAACTCGCGCCATCAGCAGCTCGTAGACTTCGTCACTGATCTTCCCTTCCGTGTAGAAGCGAATCAGTTGACGCTCAAAAGCCATGAGATCATTAGGTGGTGGCGCAATGCTCGGTGTCTCCTCCGGCTTGAATATCCAGCGCGCCACGGCGATCAATGCGAGCCCGGCGACACCCAGGATGCCCAAAACGAACAAGAGCACAATTAGTAGAATTATGATTTCCATCGTGACTCACCGCCGGACTAGAACGCCGGGTGACCGTGTGGGCCTGACTGGAGTATAACTTTCGCGATGAACCTGTTCGAAGGAGTTTTTGCTCATGACGAGGCCGCGCCTGCGATCCACTTCGGCGGCCGGCAAATCTCATATGGCGAGTTGCGTTTGGCGACGCTGCAAATGGCCCATGCGATCAGCGCGCTCGGCGTCCAGCGCGGTGACCGCGTTGCTTTGCTTTTGCACGACTCTCCTGAATTTGTTGAAGCCTTCATCGCCACGTGTTCCCTTGGCGCAATCGCTGTTCCCATTAACATGGCGCTCCGGCTGGAGGAGCAGTGTTCGATCCTTCACAACTGTAGTGCAACATTAGCCATTGCCGAGGCCGATCTGTGCAGTAGCCTGCCGACACATGCGCCGGAAAAACTGCGCTCGTTGAGAAGAATCGTTCAGGTGGAGTCGCTGGCGCGCTCCACGACGCTGAGCTCGACAGACGAACCTCCTTGGAGTGCGCCGACTCGTCGGCGCTTTGGCCAAAGCAGTGACAAGTCCCCGCACTCCAAACTAATCGACTTCCCGACGCCCGCAGACGACGAGGTGGCCTTTATTCTTTACACCTCCGGCAGCACCGGCGAGCCCAAGGGGGCAATGCACCGGCAGGCCGACATCTTCTACACCAACCAGACTTACTGTCGTGAAGTGCTGCGGCTCACAACTACGGATCGGCTGTTCTCTTCATCGCGCTTGCCGTTTGCTTACGGTCTCGGCAACAGTTTCACCTTTCCTTTACTGAACGGCGCGACATCGATCCTCTGCCGTGAGAAGCCGGCGCCTGACGTGATCGCACGAGTCTTCACCGAGGCGCGCCCGACCATCTTTTTCGCCGTGCCGGTGGTCTACAACCTCCTGCTCGAACATCATCGCAACAAGGAAAGGCTCGATTGCTCGAGCTTGCGATTGTGTGTCTCGGCCGGCGAAGCACTGCCCGCCCATCTCGGTGAACAGTGGGAAAAGACTTTTGGCGTGCAGTTGCTCGATGGCATCGGTTCAACCGAGATTTTGCACATGTTCATGTCGAATCATGAGAACGACGTGCGCTACGGCAGCAGCGGCAAGTTGCTCGCAGGTTATGAGGCACGGCTGCTTGACGAACACGAACAACCCACGCCACAGAACCGCGAAGGTAATCTTTGGATCAAAGGCGACAGCGCAGCACTCGGTTACTGGGAGAAGCCTGAGCAAACGGCGCGCACGTTTGTCGAGGGCTGGGTGCGCACTGGCGATCTTTATCGCCGCGACGACGACGGCTTCTGGTTTCACATGGGCCGCAGCGATGATTGTTTCAAGTCGAGCGGGCAATGGGTGTCGCCGGTGGAAGTTGAAGGCGTTTTGCTGCGGCATCCGAAAGTTGCGCGCGCAGCGGTGGTGGAGGATTTTGACGCCGGCGGGTTACCGTGTGCGTGTGCGTTTGTTGTCAGTGAGGATGTAGAATCCGACCCAGTTGCCCTGGAGCCGGAGTTACGCGAAACGGCTGCTGCGGCGTTGCCGCGTTTCAAACAGCCGCGCCGTTACGTGTTCGTTTCCGAGTTGCCGTACACAGCGACGGGAAAAGTGCAACGGTTCAAATTGCGGCAGTCGTTGCGAAAATGAAAAGCATTCAGGAAACCTATGCTCCCAAGCTCGCTTGCTTCGGCTGTGGTCCAGCCAATCCGAAGGGCCTGCACATCCGCAGTTTCCCTGATGGCGAAGAAGTCATCGCGGAGTGGCAGCCGAGCCAGGAATACGAAGCGTTTACCGGAATGCTAAGCGGTGGAATAATCGGCACGCTGCTCGACTGCCATTGCAACTGGACCGCGGCGTGGTTTCTGATGAACAAGTCCGGCGCCGACAAGCCACCGTGTACAGTCACGGCCGAGTATTCAATCAAACTACTGCGCCCGACGCCGACTGATCGACCGGTGAAGCTCGTCGCTCGCGTAGTCGACGCGACTGAAGATCGCGCCACAGTCGAAGGCGAGCTGATTGCGCACGACAAGGTTTGCGCGACGTGCCGCGGAATATTCGTCGGCGTAAAAGAAGGACATCCCGCGTATCATCGTTGGTAGCTTTTGTTCCAAGCTTTGTTCTTTGCGCCTCTTTGTGTTTCTTTTGTGCTTCTTTGTGATGCCATGATTCATCGTCCTCGTCGCCTTCGCCGCAACCAAGCGCTGCGCTCACTCGTGCGCGAGACTCGGCTCACGCCTGACAATTTCGTGCTGCCACTCTTTGTCTGCTCCGGGAATGTGGTGCGGCGCGAGATCTCGTCGATGCCCGGTGTTTTCAACCTGTCGGTCGATGAAGTGGTCAAGGAAACGTCGCTGGCTTACGACAGCGGCGTTCGCAGCGTCATTCTCTTTGGCTTGCCGGAAACGAAGGACGAACTCGCTTCGGGCGCTTACGCCGAAGATGGAATCGTGCAACGCGCCATTCGCGCGATTCGGCGCTCGTCGCCTGACCTGATCATCATCGCCGACACGTGTCTCTGCGAATACACTTCGCACGGTCATTGTGGCGTCGTGCGCGGTGGCGAAGTGCTTAACGACGAGTCGCTGGAACTGCTGGCTCGCACGGCTGCGAGTCAGGCCGAGGCGGGCGCGGACATCGTCGCGCCATCGGCAATGATGGACGGACAGGTCGGAGCAATTCGGGAGGCGCTCGACGATTCAGGTTTTGAAAACACTGCCATCATGTCGTACGCCGTGAAGTACGCGTCCGGGTTTTATGGACCATTTCGCGAGGCAGCGCAGAGCGCGCCGGAGTTTGGCGATCGTCGGGCCTATCAGATGGACCCACCAAACGCGCGGGAAGCAATGCGCGAAGCGGAACTCGACTACTCCGAAGGCGCGGACATTCTGATGGTGAAACCGGCAACGGTTTATCTCGATGTGTTAAAGATGGTGCGCGACCGGTTCGATCTTCCGCTTGCGGCTTATCACGTTTCGGGTGAGTACGCGCTGATC
>DASXRE010000087.1:0-12471 GCA_036506775.1 Pyrinomonadaceae bacterium
ATAATGTCCAGGTGGCCGTTGGTTACAGGGTCAAACGAACCGGGGTAGATGGCGCGTCGCATGTGAGGGAATGGTACAGGAATCCCGTAGATTTTGTAATCATGTCTTGACAGGATTTACAGGATGCACAGGATATGCTTCAATACGCTTTGACAATTGACGTGGTGAGTTAAAGCGACTTGCGGCCACTTAAAATAATCCGCTAAACAGCTCGGTGAGTCAGTTTCAGGCTCCGCGTTGTTAAGCGCGGGGCCTTTATCATTGCCAATTTTCGAGCAACAGTCAGCACTCGACAATTGGCAACCGGAATCGGCAATAACACGATGCCCAATATTCTCGACGCAATCAAAGAACGCATCGTCGTCTTCGACGGCGCCATGGGAACCAACCTTCAGGTCCAGAACCTGACCCTCGACGATTTCGGCGGTCCACGATTCGAAGGCTGTAACGAAAACCTGCTCGTGACTCGTCCCGACGCCGTCGAAAAGGTTCATACCGCGTTTCTCGACGTGGGCTGCGACGTTATCGAAACCAATTCGTTCAACGGCACACCGGTCGACTTCGCCGAGTATGACATCGCCGACAAGGCCTACGAAATGAACCTGCGCGCCGCGCAACTCGCGAAGCGCATCGCCAACGATTACTCAACCAAAGACAAGCCGCGCTGGGTCGCGGGCTCGATGGGCCCGGGCAGAAAACTCCCAACGCTGGGCCACATTTCATTCGCTGACCTGCGCGACGCTTACATGGTCCAGACTCGCGGCCTGCTCGACGGCGGCGTCGATCTGTTAATTGTCGAAACCTGCCAGGATCTGTTGCAAACGAAAGCCGCGCTCGGCGCGATCTTTTCTGTGTTTGAAGAAAAGCACGTGCGCCTCCCGGTGATCGCGCAAGTCACGATCGAAACATTCGGCACCATGCTCAACGGCACGGAGATCTCCGCGGCGTTAACTGCCCTCGCGCCATTCCCGATCGACGTCATCGGCATGAACTGCGGCACGGGTCCAAAACACATGGCGGAGAGCATTCGCTATCTTTGCGAAAACGCGCCGCTGCCGGTTTCTGTGTTGCCGAATGCGGGTCTGCCGTCAGTCGTCGAAGGCAAGATGCACTACGACGAAACGCCGGATAGTTTCACGGCTCAACTGGTCCATTTCGCCGGCGACTTCGGCGTAAACATCGTCGGTGGCTGTTGCGGCACGACGCCCGCGCACCTGCGCAAGGTCGTCGAAGCGATGCAGCACATCACGCCGAAACAACGCAGCCCGAAGCTCGTTCCGGCAGCGTCGTCGATCTACATTCAACAACCTTACGTTCAGGACGCGTCGTTTCTGATCATCGGCGAACGCGTGAATGCGAGCGGCTCGAAAAAGATGCGCGACCTGCTAAACACAGGCGATTGGGACGGTCTCGTCGCTCTCGGCAAGGAACAAGAACGCGAAGGCGCGCACATTCTCGACGTCAACGTCGACTTCGTGGGCCGCGATGGCGAGAGCGACATGCACGAACTCGCGTCGCGCCTGGTCACAAACGTCAAGATCCCGTTGATGTTTGATTCGACCGAGTGGCAGAAGATGGAAGCGGGGCTGCAACACGCCGGTGGCAAGTCAATCCTGAACTCGACGAACTATGAAGACGGTATTCCACGTTTTCTCAAAGTGATCGATCTCGCGAAACGCTACGGCGCGAGTGTCGTGATCGGAACCATCGACGAAGAGGGAATGGCGCGCACCGCCGAAGGCAAGTTCAAGATCGCGAAACGTGCCTACGAACAGGCGACGCGGGAAGCGGGTTTACCGCCGTCGGACATCTTTTTCGATCCGCTGGCGCTGCCGATCTCCACTGGTATCGAAGAAGATCGCCGCAATGCACTCGAGACGATCGAAGGGATCAAACGCATCAAGAGCGAACTGCCGGGGGCGTTCACGCTGCTTGGTGTTTCAAACGTTTCATTCGGTCTGAACCCGGCGTCGCGCGTGGTACTGAACTCCGTCTTTCTTCACGATGCAGTTGAAGCTGGTCTCGATGCGGCGATCGTCAATGCGAGCAAGATCGAGCCGTTGAATCGCATCGGCGAAAAGGAAATCAAAGTCGCGCGCGAGCTGATCTATGACCAGCGCAAGTTTGAAAACGACGTCTGCGTTTACGATCCCCTGACCGAGTTCACGAAACTGTTCGAAGGTGTTAAGTCGAAGACGACAAAGAAGGCGACGAAGGGTGAGACAGTCGAAGAACGTTTGAAGAACCACATCATCGACGGCGAAAAGATCGGACTCGAAGGCGAGCTGAGAGTTGCCCTGCAAACGCATTCGGCGCTCGATATTATCAATAATATTCTTCTGGATGGTATGAAAGTCGTGGGCGATCTTTTCGGCAGCGGTCAGATGCAGTTGCCGTTTGTGTTGCAATCGGCCGAGGCCATGAAAGCTGCCGTGCGCTTTCTCGAACCGTTCATGGAGAAGAAAGGTGGCGCGACCGCAAAGGGCACGATGGTGCTGGCGACTGTGAAGGGCGACGTGCACGACATCGGCAAGAACCTCGTCGACATCATTCTCACGAACAACGGTTACAAGGTGCACAATCTCGGCATCAAGCAGACGATCGAAGCGATCTTGCAGGCGTACGATGAAACCGGCGCGGACGCGATCGGCATGAGCGGTCTGCTCGTGAAGTCGACATTGATCATGAAAGACAATCTGGAGTTGATGAACGAGCGTGGGGTGAAGGTCCCGGTGATTCTCGGTGGTGCTGCATTGACGCGGCGCTATGTCGAGGAAGACTTGAAATCGCTTTACAAAGGCTCGTTGTTCTATGCGCATGATGCGTTTGCGGGACTGCACACCATGGACTTGTTGGTAGGCGACGGTGCCCAGTCTCCGCTTTCCCCTGTCGTCTCCGCTGCTCCGTCTGACCTGGCTGAGGACGTCGAAGATTTAGTGGGTGAAGAGGCGAAGCTCGGCATCCGCAAGGCCGCGCGGCCGCGTGGCGCGGCGCCGAGCGGAGACACGACGCACACGGTGCGTTCGGAAGTGAACCCGAATGTGCCGATTCCCACGCCACCTTTCTACGGCTCGCGTGTAATCGAAGACATCTCGCTCGATGATGTGTTTGCTTACGTGAATGAGAATGCGCTGTTCAAAGGTCAGTGGCAGTTCAAGCAGGGCAAGATGCCGCCGGAGCAGTATCAAACTTTGGTGCGCGAGAAAGTTCGTCCGATTTACGAGGCGATAAAAGAGCGATCGAAACGTGAGCATTTGCTCGATCCGAGAGTTGTTTACGGTTACTTTGCCTGTCAGTCTTCCGGCAACGATCTGATCGTCTACGATGAGCACCAGCGCGAACACATGCGTTTCACTTTTCCGCGACAGCCCGCGGGCAAGCATCTCTGTCTGGCTGACTTTTTTGCCTCGCAGGAATCGGGAAGAACGGACGTGGTCGGGTTCAGCCTCGTGACCGTGGGACGCCGTGCCAGCGAGTATGCACACGAGTTGTTCAAGTCAGACAATTATGCCGACTATTTGTACTTTCACGGTTTGAGCGTGGAGACTGCGGAGGCGCTGGCTGAATTCTGGCACAAGCGTATGCGCGAAGAACTCGGCATCGCGGCCAATGATGCGACGGTGCTGTCGCGACTGTTTCATCAACAGTATCAGGGATCGCGCTACAGTTTTGGCTATCCCGCTTGTCCGCGACTTGAGGATCAGGAGAAGCTCTTCGAGTTACTCGATCCCGCCCGGATTGATGTCACGCTTTCCGAGGAGTTTCAGTTGGAGCCGGAACAGTCGACATCGGCTATTATTGTGCATCATCCGGAAGCGAAGTACTTTTCCATCGAGTGAAGCCACAAAGAAGCACCAGACGCACAAACCTCCACCAAAGCGCCTGTGTTTCTTGTGCTTCTTTGTAACTAAAGCAAACTCTTGAACGAGCTAACGCCGATTCCGACCAACGAAGAGCTGCAGGTCCTTTCCTGGTTTGAACGGTTTGCCTATCGCTTCACCACTCGCATGAACCGCGGCGCGTGGAAACGGTTCTGGACGTGGTGCCAGAGCACGATGGGCGCCGGCTGGATTTATCTTTCCACCTACAACATCATGAACGTTTACGGTCTCGAGCACGTCGAGGCCGCTTCGCGCGAGCGACCGTTGTTGCTGGTGGCGAATCATCGTTCGTTCTTCGACATGTATGCGGTGTCCGCCATGCTCTTTCGCAAGACCAAATGGCGCAAACAACTCTTCTTTCCCGTGCGCGGCAGATTCTTTTACCAACACCCGCTCGGATTGTTTGTAAACCTGATTATGGGCTGGTGGTCCATGTATCCGCCTTTTTTTGCCGGTGGCGACCAACCAATTCCAGAAAAGCGAACGTTCGATAAATTCTCGTTTCGACTGCTGACGGATCTCGCGTGCAACGGCGCCGGCAACGTGATCGGTTTTCATCCCGAAGGCACGCGCAACAAAGGCGATGATCCTTATTCGTTTTTGCGACCACAACCGGGCATCGGCAAGTTGATCATGGACGCAAAGCCGCAGGTGATCCCGGTCTTCATCGCCGGCTTGTGCAACAGTCTGCCGCGTCAGGTGGCGCGTAACTGGAATCGCAAAGAGGTCATTCGCATTCACTTTGGACCACAAATCGATTTGAGCGACTATCTGAACCGGCCCGATCGACTCCGTACGCATAAGGAGATCGCCGACGCCATGATGGAAAAGATCGGTGAACTCGCCGAACAAGACAGGAAGATGCATGGCACTCCCGCTCGTAATAATTAATCCATCTTCTGGCAGCGGTAGCACCGGTGACACATGGCCGCGCCTGGCGAGCGATCTGCGCGCGGAGTTTGGGCCCTTTCAAACCGCGTTTACAAAGGTTCGCGGCGATGCGGCCGAGTTGGCGAATGAGGCTGCGCGCAAAGGAATCAAGCTGATCATCGCGTGCGGCGGCGACGGCACGGTCTCCGAAGTGGCCAACGGCATGCTCTCATCGGGTAAAGACGCAGAACTCGGAATCCTGCCGAGCGGCACGGGTGGCGACTTCAGACGTTCGCTGGAAATTCCTTCGCGCGGCCGTGCAGCGGCGCGCGTGCTGCGGGAAGGCCGCACGCGCAAGATCGATGTGGGCCGCATTTCGTTCGTCGATCACAAGGGCGCCGAAGCGATGCGTTACTTCGTTGGCGTGGCTTCCTGCGGCATGAGCACGAAAGTCATCGAGCGCGTCAAGAGCGGTGGTCCTGACTGGTTGCCGGCTAACACTCCGAAGTGGCTTGGAGGCCGGATCTCGTTCGGTGCTTCGTTGCTTAAGACGGCGGTGCGTACCGAGACGACACGGCTGCTGGTGCAGCTCGACGACGCGCACGAGCGACACCTGCTCGTAGTGAACCTCTGCATTGCAAATGCGCGTTACTTCGGTGGCGGGATGAAGATCGCGCCCGACGCGAAACTCACCGATGGAAAGTTTGATGTTGTCAGTATCGGGGATTTGGGCGCGATGAAGATCTTCACGAGCGCGCCGCGAGTGTATCGTGGTTCACATCTTTCAATGGCCGAAGTGAGTCACGACCTGGCGCGGAAAGTTGTGGTGCGGCCCGCCGAGCGCGACGCACGAATAGATCTGGAAGTCGATGGGGAACTTCCTGGAAGACTTCCCGCGACGTTCCAGATTATTCCCGAAGCCCTTCGTGTTCGTTGTCAGTGACCCTTCAATTGGGCTAGTGGGTTAGTTTGCTTCCTTGGAGTGCGGGGACTTGTCACCGCTTTTGCCAAAGCGCCGACAAGTCGGCGCACTCCAGGGAGGCGCCCGTTTGAAACTGACCCACCAATTTCATTTTAGATTTCTCTTTCCGTGCCTCCCTAAAAACTCTATGATGGCCTGAGCCCATGGATGAACGACGATCTAAACCCCGGTTAAGCGTGCACCTCGATGCGGTTTGGCAGGGCGGTGACGAACGTCACTCGGCACGCATTACTGATTTGTCGGAAGGAGGCTGCTATCTCGACACAGTGGGCGAGGTGATGGTGGGAGAGATCGTCGCGTTCCGCGTGCTTCTGCCTGACGATGAATGGCTTTATCTCGAAGGTGAAGTCAAACATCATCGTCACGGACTCGGATTTGGTGTGCAATTTGTTGATCTGAACGAAGAGCAGACGAAAAACCTGCGGCGTCTGCTGGAAATCGCGCATGCTGCTGGACCAGAAGCGCCTGCGATCTCGGCAGATCTCGTTGAAGATTGAAGAAACTCCCAGGCAGCCTCACGAAGCGTCCAGAACAAACCACGAATGGCGATTCAAGGTACTTTGAAGACGATGAGCTTGCCGGACTTGCTCCAGTTTCTGGCGGCAGGGAGAAAGTCGGGAACGCTCAAGTTCGATCGCGGCAAGATCACCAAGCAGGTCTATTTCAGAAACGGTCTAATCATCGGTTCGAAATCAAACGACCCGCGCGAGTACCTGGGCCAGGTGCTGCTGCACTACGGCAAAGTTGACGACGCGCAGCTCAAAGCCGCGCGGGAAGTGCAACGGACCTCGGGGGCCAAACTCGGCGAGGTGCTCGTCGCCCAGGGCTTCCTGACCGAAGCGGAAGTGCTCGGCATTCTCAAAACCCGCACGCTCGACGCCATCTACGACCTGTTCATGTGGACCGAGGGCGACTTCGAGTTTTACGACGAAGACCCAATGCCCGACGATCTGCTAACCATCGAAGTCGAGCCGACAAACGTGATCATGGAAGGGATCTACCGCATCGATGAACTTTCGCGGTATCAAACGCTCGTTCCCTCCGATCGCGCAATTCTCGAACTCGCCGCAGGCTGGACGGCTTCATTGAAACTCGGCAAGGAGTTTCGGCAGATTCTCTACTTTGTGGAGAAGCGCATGTCGGTGGCCGAGATCTGTTACCACATGCACGCATCTGCGTTTCATGTTTACGGGCAGCTTTACACGCTGATTAGCGAGGGCGTGGCGCGCGTTGTGGGCGAGAGACCGGAAGATACGCCGCGACCGGTCACGGAGATCGAAGACCTGCCGGAGAGTGTGACTGAGATGGTCTGGTCCGCTGAACGCAAACTCGAAAGCGATCCCGAAGCGGCGTTGCAGATCATTCAGACCGCGTTGCAGCAACAACCAAATAACCCCGAAGCCCAGGCGCTATTGCCCGCCGCAGAAGAGAATTACGTTAAGCACGTCTACGAGACGAGTGGCCTCACGCCGCGTTCAGTGCCGCGGTTACGCATTTCACCTGCCGAGTTAACCAACGAACAATTCGATCCGCAGGAAGGTTTTGTCCTCTCGCGAATCAACGGCTCGTGGGATATCCAGTCGATCCTTTCAATCTGTCCCTTTCGTGAGGCTGACTGTCTGCGTATGATCAAGAAGCTGCGCGAGCGCGGCGTGATTGAGTTTTGACAGCGAGCGACGTAGGCTCAAGGGTGAGAAAGTCATTTTCAGTTGCGCCGTCAGGAAGCCGGCAAAGATCGTCTCGCTTTGTTCTTCACCAGACGTGTCGAAGGAACGGGGCTACGTTCAGTATCGTTTCGGCCTGCCGGGAAAGATCGAGCTGGAGTTTCCGAAAACGCGCGCGGGCACCCAAACGGCGTTCAAGTACTCGCACTACTTCCGCGCGCAGTTTGATGAAACGGAGATTAGCTTCACTTCCGATGCTTACCAGTACGCGATCTTCGACAACTACAACGGAGAACAGAAACCTGCCAGCCACGATCAGGGAATCAGGATTACAGCGCCGGACGGCAAAGAGACAACGCTAACCTGCCGTGGTCGGGCGAAGGCTGACTACAGCAACCTCGGCGACGTGTTCATGACCGAGAGGCGTTGAACCGGAGTTTCTGAGCACAAAGAGTTGCCGCGCGACCGGATGGGCCAGGTTGCGCCAGCGCGACAATGAGCGTTCGCTGACAATCTCAAAGCCAGCCAGGTCAAACGTTCTGCGCCAGCCGTGTTCACGTTGAGACGTGCATGGACCAGTCCTGCCGCGCCACTTTCGACTGTGCGTCCAGCACACGAGTCGATCCCACCAGAGCGACGGAATGTCTTCGTAAATAATGGCCAGACCTCCCTCGCGTAAGACTCTGCTTACTTCGTTCAGCACGAGCCGCGCGTCATGCGCATGATGCAATACGTAGCAAAGCAACACTGCGTCGAAGCTCTGATCGCGTACGGGAAAGTGGCGGCCGTCGTAGGGCAGAAAGTTGATTTGCGCCGCGGTGCCGGCGCCGACGTCGAGTCCGACCACAGGGTTGCGGAGTAGACCAGTGAGATGATGGGCAATGAAACCATTCCCGCAACCGACGTCGAGAACGTTTGCGCCATGCGGGAGAACACGGGCCACTTCGAGGGCCATATCGTACGCACGGCCCACCTTTCGTCGGCGTCGCATGCGCCTCAGGCGCCGCTTGATGTTTACGAGTGGAGTTGTCACTGAGCGGTCCATCTGCAACGACAGTGCCTCAGCAAATTGCCGCAAAACCTCCAACTCTCAGCTTGACGGGCGCAAAAAATAGCCGACACGTGGCGACACAGATTCACACGGATTGTTCTGGTCCGCGTTATCGGCTTTAATCTGTGGCGGAGGTGGTATGACTAAACTGCTTGCAGGATTAACCATGTCGCTGTTGATTGCCAACGGTTACTGGCCGCTTGAAAAGAGCCAGCCAATTGTCGAGAAGACCCAAACGATTCGCCTCGCGCCGGACACTTCCAAACTCTCCGACGGCGAAAGGAAAGCCGTCGCGAAGCTGATTGAGGTGGGCCAGATCTTCCAGAAGCTCTACGAGCTACAGCGCCATCCGGAGGCACTCTCGTCTTACCGCGCACTGGAACAGATGAGCGGGCAGAACGGCAACTCGCCGGCGACGCAGAACCTGTTAACGCTCTATCGCCTCTTTCAGGGACCAATCGCCACCACGCTCGACAACAAACGAGAACCCTTCCTCCCGGTCGAACCATTAAAACCCGGCAAGAACATGTATCCGTGGGGCATCACGAAAGAAGAAGTCGAACACTTCATTAAAATCTCGGCCAATCCCGACCAAACGCGCAGTGAGATTCTCGATCTGCGCACTGTAGTTCGCGCTGCGAATGCGAAGAACCTGCGCGACGACATCGCTCGACTCACGAAATATCCGGTGCTCCAGGCTTTGCACCCGAAACTCATGGCCGAGTTGCAGCAGGTCGCGAAACATCCCCTTAACCGCGAAGGCAAAGCAGAGTTGTACGCCATTCCTTATTCGCTCGCTTACGCTGACGAACTGGTCAAGAGCTACGGCTTGCTCAACGAGGCGGCCGATGCAGTGCAGAAAGACGACGAGGAGTTTGCGCGCTACCTGCGCAACCGCGCGCGCGATCTCTTGTCAAACGATTACGAGTCGGGCGATGCGAGCTGGGTGACGGGTCGCTTCAAGAACTTCAACGCACAGATTGGTTCGTACGAAACCTACGACGACGAGTTGTACGGCGTGAAGACCTTCTTCTCGTTCTGTCTGTTCCAGACTCGTCAGGAAGAGACGACTGCATTGCGCCAGGCGATGAAAGGCTTGCAGGCGCTGGAGGATTCGCTGCCTTATCAGAATCACAAGAAAGTGCGCGAAGACATTCCGGTCGGTGTTTACGACGTGGTCGTTGACTTTGGGCAATCACGCGGCGGGAATACTGCGACGATCCTGCCAAACGAGAGCTATCTTGCACGACGCTACGGTCGGACGATCCTGCTGCGCGCTAACATCATGCGCGATCCAAACATCTTCGAGAGCACCGAGAAAACTCTCGCGGCGGCGGTGGGCGAAGAGCAGGCAAAAGAACTTACTTCAGACGGAAACTTCTATCGCACGCTCTGGCACGAAGTGGGCCACTATCTCGGCGTCGATCGCACGAAAGACGGCCGCGATCTCGACGAAGCCTTGCAGGACAACTCAAATACGCTGGAAGAGATGAAGGCGGATCTGGTTTCGCTGTTCGTTGCCGAAGCGCTGCACAAACAGGGTTACTACACGGACGCGCAGCTACGCAGTGTCTACGCGGGCGGAATCCTGCGCGTGTTGCAGAACAACCGGCCCCGCCGCGATCAACCGTACAACACGATGCAGTTGATGCAGTGGAACTTCTATCTACAGAACGGACTGCTGAGTTTCGATCCGGCGACCAAGACGCTGCGCATTCACTACGACAAGTATCACGACGTTATAGGCAAGATGCTCGAACGAACGCTGGCGGTGCAGTACGCGGGTGACAAAGCGGCGTCGGACAAGTTTATCGATGAGTACAGCCAGTGGGATGAGAACCTGCACGGCGTGATCGCAGCAAACATCCGCGCTCAGCAGCGTTATCGCTTCAGGTTGTTCAAATACGCAGCGCTCGGTGAGTGAACACTTCGTCATCAAGCGCCTCCTTGGAGCGCGGGGACTTGTCACCGCTTTTTGGTTTTCGCTCTTTGGATCCTGGACCAAAGCGGTGACAAGTCCCCGCACTCCAAGGAGGCGTTCTCACCTGACGCCTTGAATGGTCTCCTGGGCAATCGCGAGATACGCACGCAACCGCACTTCCGGCAGGCGCAATCTGTCAGACGTTAACTTCGCGCGTTCGAAGTTCGTGGTCGCCAGCGTTCCCAACGCGGTCGACATCTGAATCGCCGCATTCGCTACGCTGCTGCCGTTTTGCAGATCCAGCTCTTCGCCGTCGAAGTATTCCGGTCCAAATCTATCCAGCGTCCGTGCCGCCGTGCAGATGTCGTTCACCTGGTCCACCAGCGGATCAACGATCTCGAACGCGCGTTTTATGTCGTAACGCGCAAACGCCCGCGACAACTCAAGCAGCGCATTCATCTGCTCTTGATCCTGAGCTTGCGTCCCCGGCGCCAACATGCCCCGCGCCTGATCCAGAAGATTCAACGCGGTCGCGCGCTTCTGTCCTGTTCCAATCTGCCGTGCTACCTGCATCAGCATGTTGGCACGTTCCCGCGGCGTTCGCAGGTTGGCGATCGTTCTGAGTGCCTCCTCAACCTTGCCGTGCGACATCGCCTGATACATCTCCTGTTGTTCGAGGTTCGCCAGCGCCTGACGTTTTTGGTAAGGATTGGAAACGTAATCGTTGATGATCTGTCTCGCACGAGCGACGTCGCCCTTGGCCGCGCTGATGTTGGCAAGCTGGATGTAAGCCTGTTCTTTCATCTCGTCCGGCACTTTCTGGATCGACTCAAGCGCACTATCCGTCTGTCCGCCGTCCAGTTTCGTCTGAAACTGTTCCATCAATGCCTGGTAGGGATTTATCGCGCCGTTGAGTTCCGCGACCTTTTTCTCGATTGCGGCGAGGCCGCCATCGATGACCGTGTCCAGATTCGGACCTAGAGATCGCAGCCCCATCAGAATACTGGAGGCTGCCTCTCGATCAGGAGAGTAGGTGTTGAGGGGCGGTGGCGTGAATGACATCGCTTCCTGAAATGCTTTCTGCATCAAGTCGCGGCAGGTCGCTTCCGATAACAGTGGTTCGGCCGGGACAGGCTGCCGCGAAGATCTTCCAATTCTCATTGGCCGCTCGTTGCAAAGGCTCAGCAGGTTGATGCTGAGGGCGGCAGCTTGGGGCTTTTTGAGCAGCTTCTCGCCAAGAAGCTTCGTGGCGATTTCGTTGGCGAGGTCGGTAGCGAGTTCGGGCTCTTTCGAGCGCAGATTGCGGACCGTGTTAATAAGATTGGACGAGTAACCGCTCTTCAGGTTTTGCCGGGCAATCTGCATCGCTCGCTTCGGGTCCTTGGCGGAAATCTGATCGGCAATCGAGAGTTCGAGTGTGCGTTCCTGTTCCGCCTGTTCGCGTGCGTTGCCATAAGGATCAGCCGGCACCTTGCTGGACTGAAGAAAACTCAGCGCTGCGTCTGGATCGCGCCCGGCCAGCACGTGAGCGATCTCGTAACGGAGTTGCACGATGGCGGAGTAGCTTTTGGCGTAGTCCTGACTGCCGGGATCGACGGTCGCGAGAAACTCTTTCACGCCGGTGATGGCATCATTCAAATACTTCGACGCTCGCTTCTCGTCGGATTCCCACAAGAGTTGCGCAGATTGCAGTTGGGCCCTGATGCGAGTCTGCGGCGAATGAATCTCCGGGATGAGTTCTTCAATTTCGCTGAGCAACGCGATGCCTTTGGCTTTTACTACTTCCAGATTCTTGCTGTTTTTGATCTCCTGTTCGGTTGCCGCGCGCAACTCAATGATCTTGATCTGATACTTCCCGCTGTCGGGTTCTCCCTGGTCCAGTGGCGTTACCGCGATGCGATAGACACCGGGCGTAATTGCGACAAAAGAAATGTCCTCGGGACCATTGTCGCCGTTCGGTGAGTCGAAGTCGCCCAGACTCTTGCCTGCTGGTGAACTGACGCGTATCACCACGTCGATGCCACGCTGTTCCACCACTAGCTGAACAAACTGATTCTCTTCAAGCGTGACAGTAAAGGTGTGGGTTTCATGACCGGTTATCT
>DASXRE010000088.1:0-28931 GCA_036506775.1 Pyrinomonadaceae bacterium
GAGCGATCAGCGCTTCTGGATCCGGAGAGCACCGGCTCGCTTACTGTGTTTGCATTTCATCGCAGTGGCAATGGAGAGGCGGATCTCTGCCATGTATGGGTATGCGACCACGACACCGAAGAAGATTTGATTGAGGAAAGAATCGGTCCGGTCGAGCCTGGTCAACCTGTTATATGGACCGTCGACGAGAGTGAGTTCCGAGAGACAGGTGCGCCAGCCCGTACCAGTTGCTGGTTAGCACGTGGCGCTATTCCGCCGGAGTGGTTAATTCGCTTTCCCACAGGTGCAGAAGTAGTGCGTCGAACGGTCGATCTTCGCCCACTGTCCAGTCTCAGTGTTGACGAGCGGCTTCTCAAAAGGCGTGATTGCGAGTTTGAGATTTTCCGCAGTGTCGAGGAGGCGATTGAATTGTCCACAATTCGCTCCGGTTTCGACAGCATAGAGGAATTCATTGCGCGCGCTCAGAGCATCCTTCAGCGCCGGAAGGCACGTTCCGGCCGCTCTCTTGAATTGCACATGCGGGAAATTTTTCTTGAAGAAAACCTGCGCGAGGGTGAAGACTTCCAGCATCAACCTGAAGCAGAACCAGGGCATCGTCCGGATTTTCTCTTTCCTTCAGCAGCCGCTTACAGGAACCGTGAGTTTCCTGATGCGTGGCTTCGTATGCTGGCAGTAAAGACTACTTGCAAAGATCGCTGGCGCCAGATACTTAATGAGGCCCACCGGATTGAGCGGAAACATCTATTGACTCTGCAAGAGGGAGTGTCTGAAAGACAGTTCAGAGAGATGGTGGAAGCACAAGTGCAACTCGTGGTGCCGGCACCGCTGATTGATTCCTATCCAAAAAGCGTTCGGCCGCACCTCCAGACCGTGGAAAGCTTTATTGCCGACGTACGGCTGCTGCAGGTACGTTGAGCCGAGCAGTAACGTGCGGAAACTATTGGACTGTCTGCGCCGCGGTAATCAGTGAGCCCCGGCCGTCGCCTTCCGGATCTTCTCCACCAACGCACGAGTCTCATTCGCAAACGCGCCGTTCGGTTCGAGGCGCAGGTACTCGTCGAATTCGTTAACCGCGTCACTCGTACGCGCGGCGCGCAGCATCAGATTCCCTTTCAGCAGATGTGCGCCACCGAGATTCGGGTTTAGGGTCAACGCGTGCTTCACTTCCTGATAGCACGTCTCCAACGCAGGCCTCGCCTCCGCGACGTCCTTGATGACCCGGGCTCGCTCCCAATACACGCGCGCGAGATTGAAATGACCGAGGTACGAATGATCCTGGATTGCGAGTCCCTGCACCAAAACTTTCTCAGCTTCCGCGAGCTTGTTCTGCCGCAGGTAAACCTCACCGAGGGCAAACAGCGCGTTGAATGTGCGCGGCTCGGCTTCAATCGTGGCTAACAACGCCTTCTCAGCCTTGTCCCACTCCCCGAGATCCATATACGCAGTACTGAGTTTCAGACGCGCTTCAACAAACTGCGGATCGATCGCGATCGCCTTTTCAAAACATTTCACTGCAAATGCTGTCTTGTCTTTTCCACCCTCACTCAAAGCCGCGACGCCTTTGTCAAACTCTTTCTGCGCCGCGTGTGGAATCTTTGCGTCAATACTTCCCGACCCGGAAGAAGAAGCGGCCACGGCCTCGCGCGCAAGCTGAATCAGCACTAACCCACTCGACTGCGTTTGCATGTCGACGTCTTGTTGCGCGTCACGATATCCGGGCTGATGTATATGAATCGAGTATTGCGCCGGTGGCAAACCGGTAAACCTGAACTTTCCTAATCGATCCGTAAATGCTTCGCTGACGGAACCACCACCATCGTAACTCTCAAGTCGAACCAAAACATTTGCAGCGGGTGCGCCGCCTTCTACAAACCGCACCTGACCGTGAATCTCAACGGTCGGCGAGGGTCCTGTTTGCACTTGAGCCATACCGACAAAATGGCAAAGCACTACCGCAAGGGTGCTAGTTAACAGCAACCGAATTCTCGTGCTGGGCATGACGTTGTCTCCTGGGGAGTAAATGCGGGTAATGATGCGGCGTGATTCTACTCTAAACAAAAAAGGGAGGGAATACTCTCCCCTCCCTTAAAACACCTCCTCTGATGAAAGCCCTAAAACTCAAAACGAGCTCCCAGTCGCATGGAGAATGGCAAATGGAAACCAGACGTCAGATTGATGATCGACGGCTGCAAGAAGTCGGGATTGTTAGCGCCAAGATCCAGTTGGCGAAATTGATCGGGTAAACGCAAACGCCGGTTGTTCGTGACGTTGAAGAAGTCAGCAATAAAGCTGATGCGTTCGCGCTCGTTGATCACCCACGGGTAATCTGCATGCAGATCCAGTTGAGCGAAGAACGGCGTGCGTCCCAGCTTACCGCGACCACCAACGGGAACTTCACCGGCATTCAGGTAAACAGGATGCGGCAGAAACTCACTGATCGGTATGCCGGATTCCATGTGGAAGCCCATGCCCAGATTCAGGCCATTCAACAGCCGGCCGTTGAAGCCGGTGCGGCTGCGGCTGAACCCGTAGCTGGCATAGATGTTGGACGTAAAGTGCCGATCAGTGTTGAGCGGGCCGATCGCAAATTGATCGCCGAGCAAGTTGAAAAGACCTTGCGTGAAGTCAAACAGCGAACTGATTCCGGGATCAGTTTGGCCGTTGTCATTACGGAGGTGTCCTTCGTAGTTGCCGTTCAAACGGGCGATTCGGAAGTTAGACAAGAGTTGCCAGTTGTCGGCGAACCGCTTGTTCAACTCCAGCTCAAACGCTTTGTACTTCCTGACAGGATTCGGGAAGCCATCGGGAATGCCGTCCGGAACGTTGACAGAGCCACCCGTGATCGAATTGATGCCTACGCTGCCGAAGCAGACGTTTCCGAGCGGCGCTCCGGTGACCGGGTCGTCGACTTCCGATGATATTCCGGAAGTACATCCAGCCGGTGCGGTGCCACCGATCGGGAACGTAAACTCCTGCAGGTTGGTCGCAGCATCGAGGTGTGAACTCGGGTTGCCGATAAAGAACGTTTGACCGATTCCCGCGTTCGCCGCTTCGGGCGATAGCACTGCCATGTCTTCGATGACTCGCTTCAGATTGCGATACTGATAGCGAACCGAAAGCACGAAGCTGTGCGGCAATTGGAATTCGGCGCCGATGATGTGTTCATCCTGGAAGCCGAGTTTGGTACCGGCGGTGACCGCGCTGATGTCCGATTGGGATACGGTGGTTGCGTTGCTTAACCCACCCGCAGCCGCAGTTCCACTGAGGAAGTGAGCAGCATCGATGACCGCTATCGGCGCGCCGTTCGCATCAAGCGTGACGATGCGCTGACCAGCGCCATTGATCGTGAATGCCGGAGCAAAGCGAGAGCCCGTAAAGTCGAGCTCCTGCGACAGTGAGCGCTCGGCGGCGTCGAGTGGCAGGAATTCGAAGAATCGGCCGAAGTTGTAATACAACTTGATCTTGCCCTTGCCGGTTGGATCGACGGTGACGCCGAGCCGCGGCGCCCATTGATCGGTAAAGCTGTAAGCGTATCGGTTACTCGTCACGGAGTTGGGACTACCGATAACGCGCTCCTGCTCCATTCGCAAACCGAGCAGCGCGGTGATGTATTTGTTTACGCGCCACACATCCTGAACGTAGCCCGCGTTGTAGTTTCCTCGTGTATCGAAGTTGGGTGGACCAAATTCTCCACGGAAGACCTGCAACGAAACCGGTACCAGGTTGCCGCGCACGTTGAACAGCGGGCACAACGTGCAAGAAGGATCTTGGGCACGCAGGCGGAACTGAACGTTGAACATCTGTCCCACTGCGAACCCCGGTATGCCGAGGTCAGCGGCGGGAGTGCCGATCGCGTTCTCAGACGGAATCGGAAAGCGCGGACCGCTGCGTTCGCGACTACCGGAGTAGAGCGAACGTTGGTACGTGTAGCCAACACCAAAAGTGTGCTGTCCCCAGTGGTTCCAGATCTTCGCGGTGTTGAGGTCCCACTTCCAGTTGGTGCTCTTCGTTGGTTCAAAGAACCCACGACCGACTGCGGTGTAATTGCCGCGAATCGGATCGATCGGCAGACGAATTGCAATCTGGTTGATGTCTGGGAAACCAGTTTCATTGAACGTGCTACGACCCTGACTGAAGCTTGAGTTCACGGTCCAGGTCGGCGACAACGAGCCGTTGTAACGAACCGCCCAGTTGCGCGTGCCGTAATCGAGAACACTGTCGGCAGTGTTGTTGTCGATTTGCAAGAACGCGAACGAGGAAAGATTCGTCTTGGTCGGATCGCCGAAGATCGAAAACGTAAGTTGGTGGTTCTGATTGATCACCCAGTCAAGCTTGCCGGCGTAGTTGTACGTGCGATAACGCCGAGCGAACTCACCGCGCGAGAGAAACAATCCGGAGTCGACGATGGATTCGTTGCCAGCAGCGATGTCGGATTGATTGGCGTGAGTGCCAGTCACGATCTCACGTCGCACAGTCGGGTTGAAGGAGCCGAAGAAGAACAGTTTGTTCTTGAGGCCGGGAACGTAGCCCCCGACGTCAGTACCAAAATCGTAATTCTCTTCGTGAAGCAAATCACCCTGCTTGTTGACGCGAGTGTCGTCAGGTTGGCGTCGCGTGGCCTCAAATGCTTTCGGCTTCGCAAAGGCGTAGATCGAGCCGTGATACGCATTACCACCCGATTGCGTAATGATGTTTACGATGCCACCGATCGACTGACCATACTGCGGTTCGAAGCCGCCCGATTTCACCTGAACTTCCTTGACGAACGACGTGTTGATGCCCGTGCCCAACGCACCGTACGAACGCGAGAAAGTTCCAATGCCGCCGAACGCGGAGTTGGTAATGTTCACGCCATCGGCAACATAGAGGTTGTCGAGTGCTGAGCCACCAGCAATTGACGGGTTATCACGCCCGCCGTTGATGCTATCCGCAGCGCTTGGAGACAGATAAAAGAGGCCCGAGACCGCTCGCTGAACCGGCACGTTCTGGAACAACTGGTCGTTCAGGTTCTGACCGGTCGCGGTGCTCGCTTGATCGATGCCGCCGACGGTTGCCGTGACATCGACTGTCGCTGTGATTTCGCCCGGCTCCAACTTCAGATTGAGCGTTGACTCACGACCGACATACACAGTGATGTTGTTTGCGACAGCGGCTTTGAAGCCCGTCTGTTCGACGCGCACTGTGTAGGTGCCGGGATCGAGATTCTCAATTCTGAAAATGCCATTCTCGTTTGCGGTTCCAGTTCGTTCTACCTGTTGACCGGTTACAGTAACTTTGGCGCCCACTACCGCGGCGCCGGCTTGATCGGTGACGGTGCCTCCGATCGTGCCCTTGGTTTGCACGTCCTGTCCGAAGACGCTCGCGGCTGCGAGGCAGAGACAGAACGCGATCGATAAGGACCAGAGTTTTCTCATAGTTGTATTCTCACTTTCAAAACCAATACTTCTCCGGCGCCCGCTCGCAGACCGAGCAAAGGCGCCACAGAGTGCACCTCTTTCACAAGGATGTGTCAGAGCAACTGAATTGCAATTAACCCGGGGAAACTGTTAGTTACAGTTGCGAGAAGCAACGAAAGTGCCAGTTAGCAATCTACGAAATGATGGAGGGTTGAAGTAGCTGCTTCCGTTTAGGGTGAGCGCGAGAAGCGCGTGTGTACCTGGTCTTTGACGTGATCGTCGATGGGCTCCGAGCTTTCGAATACCCATTTAAATGGACTTCGGGCGATCCAACTCTTTGGTTGATCCAAATCCGTGAAGTTGTGGCGTTTTTGCAGCCGACAAACTTTCGTTAATCGGCCCTCAGGTGATGTACGGACTGTGGCGTTTTTGCATGTGGCTAGCCTGGACCAGGCTTATGGTTTGCGAAAAACGCTCTCGGGAATCTCGGTGTCAAACTTGATGTCGATCACGCGCACAACGATGTCGCCATTTGCGATGTTGTTTGAAACCTGTTTGAAAGGAATCATCACGCCTTCGACGTTGCGATAGTCGCTGAACGTTTCAGTTTGCGGCAATTCGAGACCTGAAGTCTCATTGGCGACCACTGAATCGCGACGCAGCACGAGGAACGACTTCGTGGAAATGTAGTCGGTGACGGGCGTTCCTTTCTCGCGTTTCTTCTCGATGATATAGACCTCTTCGTCTCCGACCTTACCCATCTTCTTGAACGTGATCGTCTGATAGTTCTTCTTCCAGTTGAGCACGTTGTAGAAATCGGCTTCAGCCTTGATGTCTTCAAGTCGCTTGCCAGTGTAGGTTTCAGCGGGCGCAAAACTCATCACTGCGCCACCGGCACTACCGTCGAAATAACTCGTGAGCGAACCGATCTTTTTATCGAGAGCGGTGAACGTCATCTCAGTAGCGGTGAGATTCGGAGCACGCGATCTGATAGTGCCCTTTGCGAGCACGCCCTGATTTTCGAGATCGATCTCGACGGTCGTTAACGACGACTTGTGCTTCAGCAAATTCTGCTCACCACCATATGCGGCGATCATCTTCGTGAGCAGTTCGTCGATGGTGATCGGAGGCGCGCTTGCTGTTGCTGTCGCCGGCGCGGCGCCTTCGCTGGGAAGTTTTACCAGCACGACGTTGCCCTGCGGCTGTTCGAGATACAGTTCGGTTTCAGCGGGCTTGTCTTTGGCTAGTCTGAACGTCGCGAAGAATCCCGGCGGTGCGGGATCAGCGAGCTTGTAACGGCGGCCACCGATGTTCTGAAGTGTATACGCGGGCTGGCCCGGCACAACAAGAGTCAGCTTGTCGTCCTTGAGTGTGACGTCAAAATTCATACCCGCAGCGGCGAGCAGGTATTTGCCGACTTCCGCTTTTGGATCACTCGCCGGAGCTGCCGCTACGTCCCCAGCGTCTTTTGGCTCGCCGACGAGATTTTTCCAGATCGTATTCATTGCGATGCCGCCGAGTGGCGACGCCGTGACGTTGGTTAGCAACACGAAACCGAGTTTCTGATCAGGCATCAACGCCACCTGCGAGTTGAAGCCATCGATGTTGCCGCCGTGCTCGACGACCTTGTGTCCATTCCACTGTCGCAGAAACCATCCGAGCCCGTAATCGATAGTTCCGGCAACGTTGATCTGCTTGCTCACCAGCTCGTTGAAATTCTTTTCCGAGACCAGTCTCTTTCCATTGATGCTTCCGTTTCCGAGCATCAGACGGAGCCATTGGGCCATGTCGCGCGCGCTGGAATTGATTGCTCCAGCAGGCGCAGCCGCGGGGATCTCGCGCTGTGGCAAGTGGCGAGTAACTTTCGTGGTTGGGTTGTAATCGTAACCAAGCGAGTAGTCGCGCGACTTCTGCATCGCAACAGCGGATGTGTCACTGTTGTTCATGCCGAGCGGTTTGAAGATTCGCGTTGCGATCAGTTTTTCCCAGGTGGAGTTCTGTGCTTTGGCAACCGCCTCACCGGCTGCCGTGTACATCACGTTCTGATATTGAAACTTCTCGCCGAGCCTTGCTGTCGGCTTTGCCATGCCCGCAACTTTGATCAGTTCCTCGCGGTTGAGCTTGCCACTCACCATCGCGAGATCCGTGCGATTCAAACCGGAACGATGCGAGAGCAGATCGCGAATGGTGATTTTGGCTGCGGCGTCTGCGTCGCGCAGGGTGAAGTAAGGAAGAAACTTCTTCGGCGAATCATCAAGCGACAACTTGCTTTCGTCGGCGCTCATCACCGCAAGCATCGCGGTAAACGCTTTGGACGCGGAGCCGATGGCGAAACGCGTGTCAGGCGTGACCGGAAGTTTTCTGTCGACATCCTTCAGTCCGATGCCCTTGAGGTAAATGATTTGATCGTCTTTGACGATGGCCAGCGAAATGCCGGGAATGCCCAGCTCTTTACGTTTGTCGTCGAGAGCTTTCTCGATGGCGGCCAGTGGCGCGCTGTAATCTGCCGCGCTTGCGGCTGGCTTCGTGGCCGCGGCTTGCTGACCAAGAACGACGGGCTGAAGTTGGGCCGTTAATACCGCGAGACAGAGCGCAAAAACCGAAAAGAGACGAAACAGGGGCTTTGAGGTGATCAAGACATTTCTCCCGGGTTGAAATCTCAGGCTATTACGCAGGCAGGGTCAATCAGGTTGCGCGAGGATCCGTGAGGTGGCGGTGTGGGTGGTTTACTCAACCACCCACGTGTCGCCGCTGTTGAGCAGTTTCTCCAGACTGCCGGGTCCTGATTTCGCGACCGCGGCGTCGATCTGGTCCACCATCATGTCTTCGTAAGTTGGTCGTTCCATGGCTCGGAAGATTCCGACTGGTTGCGGAAAATCAGGCTGCTCCATGCGGGCCAGCATGAAAGCCACGGAGGGATCTTTCAGATAGATGTCGTGAACCAGCAGATCATTTTCGGTGAGACCGTTTTCGCCGATCGTCACGATCTCCGGCAGAGCGCCGCTCATGCGAATGCCCCGGTTGCGATCCTTGCCAAACACCATCGGTTTGCCGTGCTCGAGATAGAGCACGCGATCGGAACGAACCGTACGCTCGGCAAAGTAATCGAACGCGCCGTCGTTGAAGATGTTGCAGTTCTGGTAGACCTCGATGAAGGAGATGCCTTTGTGTTTCGCGGCAGCTTCAACCATCGCGCCGAGATGCTTGACGTCGATGTCGATCGAGCGCGCCACGAAAGTCGACTCGCTGGCGATCGCCAGCGACAACGGATTGATTGGATAGTCAATCGTGCCGGAAGGCGTTGATTTCGTCTTCTTGCCAAACTCGGAAGTCGGACTGTACTGACCTTTCGTCAGGCCATAGATGCGGTTGTTGAAGAGAATGTAGTTGATGTCGAGATTGCGGCGGATCGCGTGAATGAAATGATTGCCGCCGATCGAGAGCGCGTCGCCGTCGCCGGTGATCACCCAGACGCTGAGATCGGGATTCGCACACTTGATGCCGGTCGCGATTGCCGGCGCGCGGCCGTGAATGCCGTGAAAGCCATAGGTGTTCATGTAATAGGGGAAACGCGAAGAACAGCCGATGCCTGACACGAACACGATCTTCTCGCGCGGGATGCCGAGGTCCGGCATCACCTTCTGAACGTTGTTGAGAATGGCGTAGTCGCCGCAGCCTGGGCACCAGCGCACTTCCTGATCGGAAACAAAGTCGGCCTTCTTCAGTTGTCCCGGCGGCGGTGCAATCCGGCCGGCGACCGCCGAACCGGTATCACTCTCCGCCGAAACCACTTCTCCGAGCGGTTTGTTTCCGTTTCCATTCCCACTACGACCATTACTCTGTGTACTCATTATTTCTCCTGAATTGACGTACTATTCCTGACCGCCGCTTCTAACTCGCAATACTTTTCTCTCACGTAAGGATCGAGTTGCAACGCAAAATCGGCATCGAGCTTTCGAATCTTGATCAATTCCTGAACGTCAGCCAAATCCTTCAACCGGTCGGGTGCCGACATCCCTGACGCCAATTTCAACTCGATCAGCTTCTCAAGCGTGACAAATCTTATTCCATCGATCTCCATTGAAGCGTCAATCGGCTCCGGCATACTCACCGGCTTCGGCTTTCCATCGCCTGGATACTCACCAGTCGTCATCACCTCAATAGTGACGCCGTCAACGGTTGATTTCAGTCTCTTCCTCGCACCCGGGAAGGCAGCGGCGTAACCCAGTCCAATGAGCTCATCGTGGAATTTCTGCAAACCTTCGCTGGTCATCACGAGATCGATATCTTCAGTGAAACGCGGATAGCCGTGGGCCAACAGCGCTACCGCATCAATTACCGCGTAGTCGATTCCATGCTTCTCAAGATCAGAGGAAAGACGTTCGAGAGTCTTATTGAGGGTTCCCTGGCCCATAAAGTAGCGCAGACCTTCAGCGTAGATTTCGGCAACTTGTCCTACGCTAATGCTCGGCATCACAAATACTCTTCAACTTTCCTGACGATCTCCCGAATCTGAAACGGCCGTCCCTTCACTTTCGAGAAGGCTACCGCGTCGATCAAAAACTTCGCACGGATCATCGTACACAACTGGCCCAGGTTCATCTCCGGAACGATCACCGTCTCGAACCCTGCCAGCACCTCACCGAGATTGCGCGGGAACGGGTTTAGATATCGCAGATGCGCCGCTGAAACACTCTTGCCTTCGCGTTGCATCTTCTCAACTGCCGAACTGATGGATCCAAACGTGGAACCCCATCCGAGCACGAGGACCTTGCCACTCTGCTCACCCATCACTTCAATCGGCGGAATGTCGTTCACCACACGATCAACTTTCTCCTGACGTAGCTTGACCATCAAGTGGTGATTCTCCGGATCGTAGTTAACGTTGCCGGTGATGTGCTGCTTCTCAATGCCGCCGATGCGATGTTCCAATCCCGGCGTGCCTGGCAGTGCGTACGGACGCGCCAATGTTTCCGGGTCGCGTGCGTACGGCATAAACGTCGCCGGATCTTTGTGAAACTTCACATCAATCTTCGGCAATGCATCCATCGCCGGAATGGCCCAGGGCTCCGCGCCGTTGGCGAGATAACCGTCCGAGAGATAGAAGACAGGCGACATGTATTTGAACGCGAGCCTCACCGCTTCAATTGCCATGTGGAAACAGTCAGCCGGCGTCGCCGGTGCGACGACAATCGCCGGGCACTCACCGTTTCGACCCCACACCGCCTGGAACAGGTCCGCCTGTTCCGTCTTGGTCGGCAATCCGGTCGATGGTCCACCACGCTGAACGTTAACAATCACCAGCGGCAACTCGGTCATTACCGCCAGTCCGATCGCTTCTTGTTTCAGAGCCACGCCTGGACCAGACGTTCCCGTCAGTCCAATTTGTCCTGCGAAGCTCGCGCCGATCGCCGCGCAAACCGCCGCGATCTCGTCTTCAGCCTGAAACGTCTTCACGCCAAAAGTCTTGTGACGTGAGAGTTCGTGAAGAATGTCTGACGCGGGCGTGATCGGATACGAACCGTAGAACAGCGGCCGGCCCGAAAGCTGTGACGCGGTGATGAAACCGATAGCGGTCGCTTCGTTGCCGGTGATCTTTCGGTATTTGCCGGGCGCGATCTTCGCCTTCTTGACGGTGTAGTGAGTCGTAAAGACTTCCGTTGTGTCGGCGAAGTTGTAACCGGTCTTGAGTGCGATCTCGTTGGCCTTGGCGAGCTCAGGATTCTTCGCAAACTTTGCGCGAATCCAGTTGAGCGTGTTTTCCATGGGCCGATCGTAGAGCCAGTAGAGCACACCGAGTGCGAAAAAGTTTTTCGAGCGATCGATCTCCTTGCGCGACAGTTCGACGTTGCCTTTCAACGCATTCATGTTGAGCGTCGTGATCGGCAGCTTGTGGACGCGAAAACCGGCGAGCGAGTTGTCTTCCAAAGGATTGGTCGCGTAGTTCGCGTACTTCAGATTCTCAGGCGTGAAGCTGTCGGTATTGATAATGAGCGTGCCGCCCTCTTCGAGATCTGCCAGGTTCACTTTCAGAGCGGCCGGATTCATCGCCACCAGCACGTTTGGCTGATCGCCAGGAGTCTTGATGTCCTGGCTCGAGAAGTTCAACTGAAAACCGCTGACTCCTGGCAAGCTTCCCGCAGGCGCGCGAATCTCGGCGGGAAAGTCAGGCAGCGTGGAAATGTCGTTGCCAACCACTGCGGACGTGTTGGTGAACTGCGTACCTGTCAATTGCATTCCGTCGCCGGAGTCACCGGCAAAACGGATCGTTACAGTTTCGAGTTCTTCCAGATGTTTTTCAGCCTGAGTGACAGGAGGTTCGATAACAGTGCTCATTTCGTATCGTCAGACCCTTTCAAATGATGATGGCCGAGATCGGGCAAACGTCGCCCAAACATAGTATAGGACATCTAGGCCGCATAAGTCTTATGTGACGTATGGCGACATCGCCGCCAGCTTCTCGATGATGGGCGGCAGCACGCGCAGGGTCGTCTCAATGTCCGCTTCGGTGTTGTATCTGCCGAGTGAAAAGCGAATCGAGCCCTGCGCCGCAGTATACGGAACGTTCATAGCACGCAGCGTTGCGGATGATTCATGAGTGGTCGAATGGCAGGCCGATCCGGTCGAGACACAAATGCCCGCCTGATCGAGATGCAGCAGAATGTTTTGACCTTCGATGTACTCAAAAGAGATGTTCGCGGTGTTTGGCAGGCGTTTCGAACGGTCGCGCGTTCCATTCAAGTGCGCATTCGGAAACTGCTCCAGAATTCCATCTTCAAGTCGATTGCGCAGCTTCTCGATCTGATCGTGACGATCATCTTCCTGCGCGAGGCGGCAAGCGGCGCCGAGGCCAACGATATTCGGCACGGCCAGTGTTCCGGCGCGCCGGCGTTGTTCCTGCGCACCGCCGATTATGAACGGAGCGAGCGACAAATTGTTTCGCATGTAGAGCGCGCCGATGCCCTGCGGCGCGTGCAGCTTGTGACCCGATAGCGCGAACAGATCGACTTCGGTGCGCTGCAAATCAATCGGCACTTTGCCTACGGCCTGCACGCCATCGACGTGAAACACCGCTTCCGAACGTTCGCGCACGATCTGACCGATCTCTTCAATCGGAAACAAAACGCCAGTTTCGTTGTTCGCGAGCATGATCGACACCAACGCGGTGTCGGGCCGCAATGCCGCTCGCAACGCGTCGGGGTCCAGTTCGCCAGTCTCACTGACGCCCAGCCACGTCACTTCATAACCGTCCTTCTCCAGCAAGGCGCAAAGGTTGCGCACGGCCTCGTGCTCGACTTGCGTCGTCACGATGTGCCGCTTCGAAGGCTGATTTGCCAGCACACCGCGGATCGCCCAGTTGTCCGACTCCGATCCACAGGACGTGAAAACGATCTCAGTCGAATCTGCGGCGCCGAGAAGACCGGCGACCTGTTCTCGCGCGCCTTCGACGGCTTGCTTCATCTCGCGGCCGAGCGTGTGCGCGGACGAAGGATTGCCGAAAAACTTGCTGAGATATGGCTGCATCGCGTCGAGCACTTCGGGCGCGACTTGCGTGGTGGCATTGTTATCGAGGTAGATCATCTTGAGTCTCCAGTATTTCCTGGATTAGTTGATGACACGAGCCGCAACCACCGCCCGCGTTGCAGGCGCGTGTGACTTCGGCGACGGTTTTGAGTCCGCGCGTCGCGATCTCATGTTCGATGGTTCGTTCGGAAACGAAAAAACAGGTGCAGATCAGCGCTTCGTCGCCAATCCACTCGTCACGCGCGGCATCGCTATACTCGCGAATCGCCGCCAGCAACGCATCCCGCGCGAGGCCGGGGCAGTGCGCGTTTTGAGCTTCCAGACCGGCAAACTGATCACTCACGTCGGCAGTCGCGGCTTCGGCGGTGGTTGTGCCGATGGCCTGCTCAGTCAGCAGAGACGCCGAAGCCACCAACACACTGCAACCCGCCGCCTTAAACTTCGCCTGCGACACCACGTGATCGTCGTCGACCTGAATCGAAACCCGAACGTGCGCGCCGCAGATCAACGACGCCGCCCGACCAACAAAACCCGGTTCGTCAGCATCGCCCACATTACGCGGATTGAAGAAATGATCAGTGACTACTTCCGACAAGACTGACACTGGCTGCTGAAACTACTAGCGCCGTTGCCGTTTGTCAAAAACTCTCGAAACAGCTACGCTTTCGGTTAACAACTTCCCGGTTGTAACAAACCATATGACAGAACTGAACGAACAACTAATCCTCGATAGCCTGCGCCAAATCACGGACCCGGATCTGCACAAAGACATCGTCACACTCGGCTTCATCCGCGATCTCAAAATCGACGGCGGCAACGTGTCGTTTCGCATCGTGCTCACCACACCTGCGTGTCCGGTGAAAGCCGAGATGGAAAGCGCGGCGAAAGAGATCGTCAGCGGCTTGCCGGGCGTGACTTCCGTGTCCGTGACAATGGACGCAGAAGTGCCGAAGGGACGTGGGATAGGCGAAAAGGTCTCGATTGAGGGCATCAAAAACATCATCGCGGTCTCGTCAGGCAAAGGCGGCGTTGGCAAATCAACGATCGCCGTGAACATGGCTGTGTCCCTTGCCCTGGACGGCGCGCGAGTCGGACTGATGGACGCAGACGTCTACGGACCAAACGTGCCGATCATGTTGGGTGCAAGCGAGGCCCGTCCCGAAGTCGAGGTAAACAAACTGGTGCCGATCGAGGCGTTTGGCGTGAAGTTCATGTCGATGGCGCTGCTGCAACCCGGCGACAAGCCGATGATCGTCCGGGGCCCGATACTGCACGGTCTCGTCAAACAGTTTTTGTCGGATGTGAAGTGGGGTGAGCTCGATTACTTGATTGTTGACATGCCGCCGGGCACTGGCGACGTGCAGTTGTCGCTGGCGCAGTTGGTTCCGGTTCAGGGCGCAGTACTCGTGACCACGCCGCAAAACGTGGCGGTTGCGGACGTACGGCGCGCTTTGCGCATGTTCGAAACGGTGGCGATTCCGGTTCTCGGCATCGTCGAGAATATGAGCTACTTCGTGGCGCCCGACACAGGCTTGCGCTACAACATTTTCGGCGAGGGCGGCGGAAAGGCGCTTGCGGAACACTATCATGTGCCGTTCCTGGGTGCGGTTCCGTTGGGCATTGAGGTGCGCGAAGGTGGGGACAAGGGCGTGCCGGTGGTGGTCAGCCATCCCGAGTCGCCGCAGACGCAGGCCATCAGGAAAGTCTCCGAAGAGGTAGCGCGGCAGATCTCGATCGAGGCGATGAAACCGGAACTTGTCGTTTTAGGCAAAGGGCAATAATATAGGGCTCGACGAGTAATTCGCGACAGTAATTGACAGTAATCATAGAAGGACGAGGAAAGAAGATGTCAGCAACTACAGCGCCAACCGTAACACTCAACGTCACTGAGTCGGCCGCGACTGAGATCAAGAAGTTTATGGCAAGCGAAGATGATCTACCGGAAACCGCGGGACTCCGCGTACGAGTCGTGCCGGGCGGCTGCTCGGGTTTCCAGTACAGCCTCAACATTGAAGAGCAGTCGCGCGAAGGCGATTTCGTGTTCGACGAGAAGGGCGTGCGCATGTTTGTGGACATGTTCAGCGCGCAGTACCTGAGCGGCGTCGAGATCGATTACGTCACTGGCGTGATGGGTTCAGGGTTCACTTTCAAGAACCCCAATGCCACCGGCAGTTGCGGCTGCGGCTCTTCGTTTACGGCCTAAAGCATAGAGACGAGAGAAATCGGACGGGAGACGGGAGCAATCCTGTCTCCCTTTTCCTTTAAACCCAAAACCATGTTACGCATCGCTCAAGCCACCACCCCGAACGATATTCAACAGGCACGCCAACTCTTTCAGGAGTACGAGGCCAGCTTGGGTATCAGCTTGTGCTTTCAAAACTTCGATCAGGAAATGGCAGGCTTGCCGGGCGATTACGCACCTCCGCGGGGACGCTTATTGCTTGCGCAAGAATACGATCAAGTCATGGGCTGCATTGCTTTGCGTCCGCTCGAGTCAACCACATGCGAGATGAAGCGTCTGTTTGTTCGTCCTGAATATCGCGACAGACGTTTGGGCAGAGTGCTGGTCGAAGCGATCATCGAGGAGGCACGAAAGATCGGCTACACGCACATGCGTCTCGACACAATTGCCGATCGAATGGAGCGCGCGATTGCGCTCTATCGCTCCATCGGCTTTGTCGAGATTTCACCCTACCGCAAAAATCCAGTTGACAGCGCGACGTTTATGGAGCTTGATCTACTCACCCCAAAACACTAAAGATAAATACACGGAGAAAATCGTAGATGCCGAAGATCCAAGCTGAGACTGCTACTGGTCTGATCGAAACTGAAGCGCCCGCTGGTAAGAAACTCGTGTTAGCCATTGAAGACGCCGGCGTAGATATTCTTCATCGCTGCGGCGGCAATGCGCGCTGCACGACTTGTCGCGTCGAGCTTCTCGACGGCGATGCCGGTGAGATGGGAGAACTCGAACGCAATCGCCTCGCGATGGAAGCGGAACTCGCGCCTAACATTCGTCTTTCCTGTCAGATTCATGTTCAGAGTGATTTGAAAGTGCGGGTGGTGAACCAGGCCAGTGTGCGCGGCATAGATCCCGGCCCACGACCTCTGGATGAATAGTGAACACCTCCCTGGAGTGCGGGGAGTTACGCAGTGATGCAGGTTGAATCACAAAAGCTTGTTCCACAGGACGCCTCCTTGGAGTGCGGGGACTTGTCACCGCTTTGGTCTAAGTGTCGCAGGTCTGACGAAAGCGCTGACAAGTCCCCGCACTCCAAGGAGGTGTCACTACCAGTTGACGGGGACGCGTTATTGCGCCGCGGGATGGTCTGGGTGTAATCTTCGCGCGTAATTCCAGACTTACATCACGGAGGACGTATGTTAATTGAGTCAACTGCTCATCTCCCCATCAGTCTGGCTTTCTTTGACGGAGTTTTCAATGCGCCTACAGGCGACGTTTTAGCGCGAATCTTTTTGCGCTGGGCCCACTTTGTCGCCGGCATCGCCTGGATCGGCATCCTCTATTTCTTCAACCTGATCAACGTTCCGGTCCAGAAAGCACTCGACGCCGAAACCAAGAAGAAGGTTAATCCGGACCTGCTTGGCCGAGCGTTTTGGTACTTCCGCTGGGGCGCGCTGATCACCGTGCTGGTCGGTCTGACTTACTACGCAATGTTCATTCTGGCGGTGGACGTCAGAAACGCGAACACGCTCGGTGGCGGAAACATCAATGTTTGGCTCGTGCTGTTCTCCTGGCTGACGTATCCGCTGTTCCTGTTCATCATCGAGTTTTTGATCATCAAGAAAGTTCCGGCGTTGACGAAAGATGGTCGCATCTTCGCGGTCGTGACCTTCGCGCTCGTGCTGTTTGTGACGTGGGGACTGATGCGCTTCTTTACCGCTATGCTCACTGTCAATGGCCAGAGCTACGCGAGTAACAAGTCTTACTCGATCGGAATCGGCGGCGCATACGGCATTTTGATGTTGCTAAACGTTTGGGGAATCATCTGGCCCAACAACAAACGAATTCTTGCGGGATTGGCCGGAACTGGCCCGGCAGCGGCACCCGAGCTCGCCCGACAGGCGTTTCTCGCCTCGCGCACGAACGCGTGGCTTTCGCTGCCGATGCTCTTCTTCATGGGCACATCGCACGGCGACTGGGTGATTTTCGGCAAGTAAAGTAGTTAAATAGGTCCTGTGGGTCGGATGCGATCCACAGGACCTCTTTCTTTTAAACAGGTAGCGAACCTAACAATGGGAGGGTAAACAAATGGGTTCAATCGGATCTTATAAAGCACGACAGTTCAACCTCAGCGGCCTCAAAGGCATCTCCGACCAAACTTTGGAAATGCACTTCAAGCTGTACGAAGGCTACGTCAAAGAAACCAACAATCTCACCGAACGAATCAACGACTTCATCAGCGACGGCAAGGTCGATCAGGAAGAAATGCCGGCTTATTCGGAGATCACGCGCCGCCTGGGCTTCGAATACAACGGCATGGTCTTGCACGAATACTACTTCGACAATTTGATCAGCGGCGGCGGCACCGGCGATCCCAATCGGACATCACAATTCGTGAAGGCCGCAGAGACGTCGTTTGGCAGCTACGACATTTGGAAAGCTGACTTCGTCGGCATCGGAAAGATGCGCGGCGTGGGTTGGGCCATCTGTTATCAAAACCCGTCGAATGACCGGCTATCAAATCACTGGATCACGCTGCATGAGACCGGCAACGTCGCCGGGTTCAACCCGGTCCTCGTGATGGATGTTTGGGAGCACGCATATCTGCTCGACTACAAACCGGCGGAAAGACCGAAGTACATTGAGGCGTTCTTTTCAAACATCGCCTGGGGTGAGGTAGAGAAGCGCATCAAGGGCCAACCACAGATTTCACAGAAATCCGCTTAATCTGTGGATGGCTTTATTTCTGCGGTAACGCCGGCTTCGTGAGCTTGCAGTCAACGGTCAGCGAACGCAGGAAATTGAGCAGATCCTCACGCTGCTCAGGCAGCAGCTTGTGCGGCTGAAGATTCTTCTTGTCGAGATACTGATTCGGTTTACCCCCACTCAGCATGATATCCACCGCTTCCTCCAACGTCTTTGCACTACCGTCGTGGAAGTAAGGCGCTGACTTCTCAATGTCGCGCAACGTCGGCGTCTTAAAGGCACCCGTGTCTTCCGGCTTGTTCGTCACCTTGAACCGGCCAACGTCCGAATCCTTCTGGTCCATGCCGATGTTGTGATACTGCTGATCCGTGAACAGCACTCCGTCGTGGCAGTTGTTACACTTGATTGCCTGGAAGATGTTCCAGCCACGCCACGCGCTTTGACTAATCGCAGTGTTGTCGCCCGCCTTCCAACGGTCCCACGCAGTGTTTCCACTAATGATCGTTCGCTCAAACGCGGCAATTGCTTTTACAACGTTGTCCGGAGTGGCGTTGCTCTGAAAAACTTTCTGAAATTGCGTCTTGTAATCGTGAAGCGCATTCAGCTTCGCGACGATCTCATCCGCTTTTGCACCCATGTTGGCGCCGGTCCACGCCGCCAGTGCTTGCTTCTCAAGCGACGGGCTTCTGCCGTCCCAGTAAAACTCTTTGTGATAACCGATATTCCAGAGTGTCGGACTGCTGCGCGGCAGTTGTTTGTTACCCGCGCCGATTGCCTTTGGCAGTCCATCGGTTAGACCATGCTCACAAACGTGACAGGAGTAGCACGACCTTGAACCGTCAACACTCAATCGCTCGTCGAAGAACAGTTGCCGGCCCAACGCCACCTTCTCGGGTGTCATTGGATTATCCGCGGGAATCGACATCGGTTCGTAAGTCGCGAGCTGTGCGGGCAGTTGTTGAATGTCAGGTGAAAAGCCGCCTGCTGTTTCTCGGGTGTTGGTTTTGCAACCGCCCATCAGCGCGACGGCGACAAGGAGCACACCTGGACCAATAAGGGCGAGATAAAGTTTCCGGCTGTTCATGGTGCGCGGATTCTGCCATCTATCTTTGCGAAATGTCTAGAGAGATTTGTATGCTGCCAGACGACATGCGAGCCTTGTCAAAAACAATACTGGTAACGTCTCTTCTGGCGCTGACAGCTTGCGCAGCAAACAACGACAACGCGCATACGACGGCAACGACCATCGTGCCGCCACCACCTAAACAGGTCTTGAATATCTCCACCAGACCGGGACCAGGACTACCGGCGCAACCCGAACACTACAGTCCGGACTTCGATCCGAAGAAACCCTTCCTCATCTTCAACCTCCCGAACGGAAAGACCTTTCGTGAAAACGAAGAAGTAGTGATCGATTTTTCACTCGCCAACGCAAAGCTGAAAGGCGACGGCGGCGACTATCGCGTTCGTTACATCGTGGATGACGAGGAGATGCGCTGGATCGATCGTTGGGAACAGGTCGTGTTGACCGGCTGGGTTCCCGGCAAACACACGATTCGTCTCGAACTCGTTGGGCCAGATGGCTGGCCGTACCGCAATGGCGACTACAACGTCGTCACTCGCGAACTTACAGTAGTGAAGTAGCACATGCCCAGGACGTCTCGTGAAAAACTTTTCGCTGAACTGGCGAGTGAAGCCGCTGATTGCACGCGCTGTCCGGCGATGTGTGGCCGCAGTGCCGTGCTGAGTAAACTCAATGGCTCGCCGGCAGCTCGCATTATGTTTATTGGCGAGGCGCCGGGACGCAAAGGCGCCGATCGCACGCGCGTGCCCTTTTCGGGCGATCAGTCGGGTGCAAACTTCGATCGCTTCCTCGCGTCCATCGGACTTCGGCGCGAACAGATCTTCATCACGAGCGCCGCGTTGTGTAATCCGCGCAGCGACTCTGGAGCAAATCGAAAACCGACACAAAAAGAGCTGGCCAACTGTTCCGATTTTCTGCGGCGGACCATCGAGCTGATCGATCCGCGCGTCATTGTCACGCTCGGATCGGTTGCACTGGAAGCGCTAAAACGCATTCAATATCATGAGTTGAATCTGAAGGAGTCAGCAGCGCAGATTCATTCGTGGCACGATCGCACGCTGGTGCCGATCTATCATCCGAGTCCGCAGGTGCTGGCTTCGCATCGCCGCGAGGCGGAGCAGTTGCGGGATTATCAAGTGGTGACGAAAGCCGTTCGAATTCATTTATGAAAGAAGCAAGAGCGACAAACAGCGATCTGATGGCCGAGTACACAGCGGTTCGCGGCGGCGGCGTGGGTTTGATCGATCTGTCGGCGCGCGGGCGGATCAGCGTGCGCGGATCGGAAGCGGTGATGTTTCTCAACGGGTTGATCACGAACGACATGAAAACGCTCGCCGAGAATCGCTGGATGGCGGCGGCGTTTCCAAACGTGCAGGGCCGTCTGCTGGCCGCCGTACGCGTGATCCGTCGACGCGAAGACTTTCTGCTGGACACAGAAGCCGCAACTCGAGAAAAGGTAATTAAGATAATTGAGCGTTTTACGATGGCCGGAGATTTTAAGGTTGCGGATCTTACGACTGAGACGCGCCAGATCTCCTTCCAGGGACGTGGCGCCAGCGAGCTCGTTGAAAAGATCTTCGGCGTAAAGAACTTGCCTCGTGATGGCGTTTGGGAAGACGGGCACGCGACGATTGTCCGCGCAACCCACACGAGCGAAGACGGGTTTGACGTGATAAGTGCGGATCGAGTTGGTGACGAGAGCGCCACAGTCGTGAGTAAAGAGGTGGAGGAGATTTTAAGGGTAGAAGCAGGGATTGCGCGCTACGGGGTCGACATCGATGAAACGAATGTCGTGACCGAAACGAATCTCGATGACGCGGTCAGTTATACGAAGGGATGTTATCTCGGACAGGAAATTATCGTCCGCATCAAGCATCGCGGACACGTGGCCAAGAAACTGACCGGGCTCAAATTTCAAACGGATCAACGGATTGAGCCAGGCACCGTGATCAAAGCGAACGACGAAAAAGAGATCGGCCGCGTTACGTCCGCCACCTTCTCGCCGAAGTTAGGGACGACGGTCGGGCTCGGCTACGTCCGCTACGAACATCTCACGCCCGGCACTCAGATCCGTGTTGATGACGTCCTCGGCACAACAGAGTCTCTGCCACTTATCCGTGGCAGTTGGTACACCGACTAAGATGATCGAAGAGCCCGAACAACCAGCACTACGCGATCTCGATTTCGAACAGGCGCAACTCGCCTACTCAATCATCGAAAACCTGGTCGAACACACCCGCATCGTCAGTGATCTGATCGCGCTCATGGCCCAGGTGCTCGATGAAGACACCACCAAGGCACTGACGCAAACTCCCACCTGGACCGCCTATCTCGACAGCCGCCGCGCCATGGAAAAGACTAAAGGTGATATTGAGAAGTTTGCGGAAATGCTGAACCAGCTCAAACCCGGCGACCTGTGAACCTCCTTGGAGTGCGCCGACTCGTCGGCGCTTTGGCCAAAGCGGTGACAGGTCCCCGCACTCCAAGGAGACTAACGAACCATCATGATCACTTGACGTTCGCGTCCGCCGTCGAACTCACAGAGAAAGATTCCCTGCCAGCGTCCGAGTAACAACTGACCATCTTTGAAAGGAACCGTGACGGAAGTTCCCACGAGGCTTGTTTTGATGTGTGCGTCGGAATTCTCTTCGCCGTGGCGAAAGCCCATGCCGTGCTGAGGAATCAGAGTGCGGAGCGCGTGCAGCATATCGCGCGGCACGTCGGGATCGGCGTTTTCGTTAATCGTGAGTCCGGCAGTCGTGTGCTGCACGTAAAGCACGACAATTCCTTCACTCGCGCCGGACTCCTTCAGCTTCTCACGAACGAGGTCGGTGAACTCAACCAGCTCCTCGCGCTGGCGCGACTTGACCTTCAAGACGTACATCTTCTCCAAACTTGCAGGGGCGGCACTCCGTGGCCGCCCCTTTCACGTTCAGCTCTGACCCGAAGCCTTGCGCCTCAACAACGCCCAACCGGTCGGCATCACGGCGGCCGCCAGAGCAATCTTGATTACATCACCCGGAAGATAAGGCAGCACCGCGATCTGGAAAGCCGCGACCGGCGGCGTGCTGGTCAAGACCGCGTACCACGCCCAACCGCCGAGAAACACAATCGCAGATCCAATCGCCATGGCAGCCACAGCAGTCGGATAACGCTTGTCCCATCCGTGTTCCGCAAACGCTCCCGTAACGAACGCAGCCGCCGGAAACGCCACCAGGTAACCACCGGTTGGTCCAAGGAAACGCAGGATCCCCGCCGCGCCGCCCGCGAAAAACGGCAAGCCAATCGCGCCCTCGATCAGGTAAGCAATCACGGCCGCCGCGCCCAAACGCGATCCAAGCAGCGCGCCCGTCAGCAACACCGCAAACGTCTGTCCGGTGATCGGAATAGGTCCAATGTGAATCGCGAACTGCGCCGCGGCCGCGATGAACAAACTAAAAACAATCACCAGTCCCGCGGAACGCGTCCAATCGAGGGGCGCCAGCGCGGCGCCCATCAACGTATCTGCTTTCAAGGTATCCATTCTTACATCCGTGCTCATCTGTGGTTAGTCTCCTGCCGCAGACTTTACAACCTCGCGTTCGCTGGCCGTCGGTTCCAGCGCGACCGTGCCGATACGCATACCATGGAACGACCGCCAGACGAAGAACACTGAGACGAGGAAGAACGCCAGCGCAAAGATCTGAGTCATCGTGGGGTCGCCGTTGTTGCGCGCAGTCAAACTGACGGCCAGTTCCACCGCCAGCAGTCCAAACAGCGTCGTAAATTTGATCACCGGATTCATGGCCACCGACGAAGTGTCCTTGAACGGATCGCCGACGGTGTCGCCAACTACGGTTGCGTCGTGCAGGGGCGTGCCCTTCATCTTCAGATCGACTTCCACGACTTTCTTCGCGTTATCCCACGCCCCGCCGGCGTTGGCCATGAAGATCGCCTGGTACAGACCAAACACCGCGATCGAAATCAGGTAGCCGATAAAGAAGAACGGCTCCACGAACGCAAACGCGAGCGTTGAGAAAAAGACCATCAGGAAAATATTAAACATGCCCTTCTGCGCGTACTGCGTGCAGATTTGGACGACGCGCTTACTATCTTCTACCGAAGCCTTCTCAACACCTTCAAGCCGGATGTTTGCCTTGATGAACTCTACCGCGCGATAAGCCCCAGTCGTAACCGCCTGCGTCGAAGCGCCGGTGAACCAATAAATCACTGCGCCGCCCGTGATAAGACCGAGCAGAAACGGAGCGTGCAGCAACGAAAGACCTTCGGTGTTGACGCGCAGGCCTTCGGTTAGCGCCATGATGATCGAGAATATCATCGTGGTCGCACCGACAACCGCAGTGCCAATCAACACCGGTTTGGCAGTGGCCTTGAACGTGTTGCCCGCGCCGTCGTTCTCTTCCAGCAGATGCTTGGCGCGCGCAAAGTTCACGTCGACGTTGAAGTCTTTCTTTATTTCGCTTTCAATGCTGGGCAATTGTTCGATCAGCGACAGTTCGTAAACAGACTGCGCGTTGTCGGTCACCGGACCGTACGAGTCGACGGCGATCGTTACCGGACCCATGCCGAGAAAACCAAACGCCACGAGTCCGAAACCAAACACCGGCGCCGCCACCGGATCGACCATCAGCGCGCCGAGTCCCAAACCTGCCACCGAACCGAGATTCGTGAAGAAATAAGCGATCGCCATCAGCCCAACGATGCTGATGCCGAGCCAGTAAGCGGAGAAGTTTCCGGCCACCAGGCCCGAGAGAATGTTCAGCGACGGACCACCTTCACGCGACGACGTCACGACTTCGCTCACGTGCCGCGACTCGGTTGAAGTAAATACTTTGACCAATTCCGGAATAATTGCGCCCGCGAGTGTGCCGCAGGAAATGATGCTTGCGAGTTTCCACCACAGCGTCGGGTTGCCGCTCAGTTCGGGAATCGTCAACCGCGAGACGACGAACGTAATCACGACCGAAATGATCGAGGTGATCCACACGAGCGACGTGAGCGGCGCTTCGAAGTTCATCGAGTCAGCCGCTTTGTAACGCGCCTTCGCGATTGCGTCGTTCACGAAGTAAGAAAGCGCACTGGCGACAATCATCATGATACGCATGACAAAGATCCAGACCAGCAACTGCACCTGCACGCGCGAGTTCGCCACGCCGAGCAGAATGAATGTGATCAATGCCACGCCGGTGACGCCGTAAGTCTCAAAGCCGTCAGCGCTGGGTCCAACCGAGTCGCCCGCGTTATCGCCCGTACAGTCGGCAATCACGCCAGGATTGCGCGCGTCGTCTTCCTTGATCTTGAAGACGATCTTCATTAAGTCGGAACCGATGTCGGCAATCTTCGTGAAGATGCCGCCCGCGATGCGCAGCGCCGCCGCGCCGAGCGACTCACCAATTGCAAATCCGATAAAGCACGGTCCCGCGTAGCTGCCGGGAATGAACAACAGAATGCAAAGCATGATCAGCAACTCGACGCTGATTAGCATCATGCCGATGCTCATACCCGCCTTCAGTGGAATTGCGTAAAGTGAAAACGGTTTGCCTCCGAGACTGGCGAACGCCGTGCGCGAGTTCGCAAAAGTATTAACGCGAATGCCAAACCAGGCGACACCATAACTGCCCGCGATACCGACCAGACTGAACGCCAGAATGATCGCCACGCGAAACGGCTCCATGCCTTGCAGCACGCCGAAGTAGAGAACGATCACCACTGCGATGAACGCTTCGAGGATCAAGATGAACTTGCCCTGCGTCACGAGATAGGTCTTGCAAGTGGCGTAAATCAGTTCCGAGATCTCGCGCATCGCGCGGTGCACCGGCATTTTCTGCAGGTTCATGTAGATCGCGAGACCGAAACCCAGCCCGAGCACACAGATGACGATGCCGGCGAGCAGCAGGTTGTGGCCGCTGATGCCATTAAGGAACGTCACGTCCCTTAGGTCGGGAAGTTCAAGATTTGCCTCGCCGCCATGGTGAGACTGCGCATAAGTGGGCAGCGCAAAGGCCAGAGTCATAACGGTGGCAGCAATGCCGATTGCGGCACGCCGCAGAGATAGAGATGGTTCCACTTCGGAGAAATTCCTTTCGAGTTAGCCTGGATAATGGCGAGATACGCTTACGAAACCGCGTATTATCCACAGATTAGATAGATTTTTCAAAGAGAGGCTGTTGACCTGCCGAAATCTGTGGATGGCTTCCCGTTCTCAGCCAGCGCCGCACGGAGTCGATCATGATGACGACGGCGGCAAACATGATGATGGCCGTCAGACTGGTATTGATGAGCCCCTGGGTGGACGTTTCCGCCTTTTGCGCCAGCGGCCAGAAGATGTCGGTGATTGATTTATAACCCGCCACGAGCGTGGTCGTGCTGACAAAAGCGAGCGGAACGATGGTGACCCATGCGTATTTGGCCTTGCCGGAGTTGATGACGATTGTCGTGGCCACGCACAAGGCAACGGACGCGAGCAGTTGATTGGCAACGCCAAACATCGGCCAAATTGTCGAAATCGAGCCTGACCAGATGAAAGCCGCCCACGCGGAGACGACGAGCGCGGAGGTGACCACCGAGCCCGGCAGCCAGTTCGGCTCTTCGAGTTTGCGATAGAATCTGCCGCCAAATTCGCCGACTAAAAACCTGGCTACCCGTGTGCCGGTGTCGATCGTCGTAAGGATGAAGAGCGCCTCGAACATGATCGCGAAGTGGTACCAGTACTTCATGAAGCCGCCGAGCCCGGGAATGCCTTCGAAGATCTTCGCAATGCCGATAGCGAGTGTGACGGCGCCACCGGTGCGGCCGCGCAGGTTCTTCTCGCCCGATTCCTGTTCGAGTCGATCGATCTCCTGCGGCTTCAGGTTGAAGCCTTCAGCGGAGTGAGTATCGACCATGCGAACGTACGCGGCTTTCTGTTGCTCGGTCCCTTGTGCGGTGTTGATGGCGAAATAGTCACCGGGGAAAAGCGATGTGGCCGCGATCAGCGCGACGATGCCGACCACACCTTCCATCAGCATACTGCCGTAGCCAATCATCCGCGTGTCGGTCTCTTTCGCGATCATCTTCGGCGTCGTGCCTGAAGAGATGAGCGCGTGAAAGCCGGAGATCGCGCCGCACGCAATCGTGATGAAGACGAAGGGATAGAGTTTGCCTGGAATCACTGGTCCACCACCGGCCGTGAACGGCGTCAAAGCCGGCATGTTCAGGTTCGGGTGGACGAGCATCACGCCCAGAATCAAAAAGGCGATCGTGCCGATTTTTAAATAGGACGAGAGATAATCGCGCGGGCAGAGCAGCATCCACACGGGCAGCACCGAAGCGATGAAGCCGTAAGCCGCCATGATTACGATCAGGCTGTTGCGTGAAAAAGTGAAAGTGTGTGCGAGTGACGAATCAGCGATTCGGCCACCGAGATAGACGGCGAACAGCAGTCCGACAATGCCAATGATGCTCGCTTCCGCGATCTTTCCTTTGCGGAAGCGATACATGTAAAGACCCATGAACAACGCGAGTGGAATCGTAAAGGCGACAGTGAACGTGCCCCACGGCGATTCGGCGAGGGCGTTAACGACGACCAGACCGAGTCCTGCGAGTGCGATGACAACGATGAAGAGAATCGCAATCCCCGCAACCAGCCCCGACAGTGGACTGATCTCGGTCCGCGCCATTTCCGCCAGCGATTTTCCCTTTCGGCGAACGCTGCCGGCCATGATCATGAAATCGTGGACGGCGCCACCGAGGCAAACACCGATCACCAGCCACAACAATCCCGGCAAAAAACCAAACTGCGCCGCGAGCACTGGACCGATGAGCGGGCCCGCGCCCGAGATTGCTGCGAAGTGATGTCCAAACAGAACCCATTTGTTGGTTGGGTAATAGTTGTGTCCGTCGTACATCGTCTGCGACGGGACTGGGCGCGAATCGTCAAGCGCGAGCACCTTCGCGGCGATGAACGCGGAGTAGTAGCGATACGAGATCGCAATGACGCAGAGCGAACCGATGATGATGGGTAGTGCGTTCATTTCAACTAAGTTTGTATCACTGCTTCACTGCTCCCGATTAGCGGCCTCACTCCTTGAACTTCCTAGCTTGATACCGAGTGCCGCGCCGAGTAAACCGCCGATGATGATCAGTAAACCATACAACGTTTGATTGTGCTTTTCGGCGGCGGAATTAAACGCTTCCGAGAAAAGCTCGCGAGGCGCCACGTCGTGCGGGATCACGAAGAGTCCAACTGCTACAAGCAGGAAACAGACCGCCGCGAACTTCAGCCCCACCGGCGTCCGCGTTGGCCGTCCCATGCGTTGCCCGACGCCGCTACGCGTGTAGCCATACGAAAAATAAACTGCGAGTCCGAGCATCAGCCACCCGACAAACCGCCAGTAAGAACCTTCCGGAAGGAAGTAAATCAGGAACGCACACGAGATCGCGCCGAGTCCCGGCAAGAGATATGGACCAAGCGGAACCTTAAACGGCCGCACCCGATCCGGATCCTTGTGACGCAACACGATCACGCCCAGACAAACCAGAATGAACGCGAAGAGAGTGCCGATGTTGGTCAAACTCACCATTTCATCGACGGTGGCGAACGCGGCAATTCCGCCGACTGCGACGCCAGTCAGGATCGTCGTGACGTGTGGTGTCTTGAATCGCGGGTGAACGCTGGCAAAAACTGAAGGCAGCAGTCCGTCACGGGCCATCGAAAAGAAGATGCGCGGCTGACCAAGCTGAAACACGAGCAGCACCGCCGTGTGTGCGACCACCGAACCGAAAGCAATGACCGTGTTCTGCCACAATGCTTGTGGCGCGACCGTCTCCAGCGCCATCGTCAGCGACTCGCCGCGTTGGGCTGCGGTCCAACTTCGCACCGTCTCCCACGGAACCATTCCCGTGAACATGGCGGCAACGAGAATGTAGAGAATCGTGCAGACAATCAGCGAGGCTATGATGCCGACCGGTAGATCTTTTGCGGGGTTCTTGGTCTCCTCCGCGACGGTACTGACAGCGTCGAAACCGATGTAAGCAAAGAACACGACCGCGGCACCCGTGAGCGTGCCAAACCAGCCCTGCGGCTGGAAGGGTTTCCAGTGATGGACCATGGTCGCGGGCGAAACGTAGTAAAGCGCAAGGCCGACGAAAAACAGCAGGACCAGGATCTTGATCAGCACCATGACGGCGTTGAAGTTTGACGACTCCTTGATGCCCCAAACCAACACCACGGTGATTAGCGCCACGATGCCGAACGCGAGAATGTTGAAGACTATCGGGACGCCGAAGATGTGCGGCGCCGCAGCCATAGTTTCTTCAGTTGCGGTGCGGTAGTTTTGCGTCAGCCAGTCGGGGACGTGAATACCCAGATTACGCAGCAGGCGATTGAAAAACTCGGCCCAGCTAATCGCGACTGCAACGTTGCCAATGGCGTACTCGATGATCAAGTCCCAACCGATGATCCAGGCGATCAACTCGCCAAGCGTTGCGTATGAATAGGTATAAGCCGAGCCGGAGATCGGCACCATCGAAGCGAGTTCGGCGTAACAAAGCGCGGTGAACCCGCAGACAATCGCCGTGATGACAAACGAAAGCATCAACGATGGACCAGCACCAGCGCGCTCCGCAGTGCCTGATGCGGCAGTGCCGACCGTCGCGAAGATTCCGGCGCCGATGATGGCGCCGATGCCGATGAGCGTTACGTTGAAGGCGTTGAGCGTTCGCTTGAGTGAAAACTGTGGACCGCCGGCGGCGGCGAGAATGTCATCAAGGTTTTTGGTCCGAAAGAGTCCACGAAGCAATGTGTTGCCTCCATGAAGTGGATTCAAAAAGGAGAGCCTGCGGAGTTTGGCATGGTCTTGTAAATCTTGCAATCCTGACTTAGTGTTGCCGTGTATGTTTCCCTTTCGAAACATCCTCTTCCCAACCGATTTTTCCGCACATGCGCATGCGGCACTGAAGTATGCCGCCGCGTTTGCGCGCGACGGTCGTGGACGGGTATTGTTGCTGAATGTTCAGGACGCGAAAGTGCCGCCAAACCTGCTGACTCTTCCTGTTTACG